>CAZKIB010000214.1:10851-11082 GCA_964552425.1 uncultured Anaerolineaceae bacterium
TATGATGAGGCTTTCTGGCAGAGCGAGGCGTAAGCTGGTGTATACTGGCAGAGAAATGGACAGGGTTAGAGATTGGCGGGTTGTGCCGTGATGCTGAAAACATCTATCCCAGCCAGTGGCGAGATCATCGCCACCGATGTCTCCTTCGAGGATTTTCTGACTCAATTCGACGGGCAATCGGTTGAGTGGGTCAACGGAGTAGTGATTGCCATGTCGCCTGTCAGCCAACAT
>CAZKIB010000214.1:11094-11367 GCA_964552425.1 uncultured Anaerolineaceae bacterium
GATTACTCTCTTTGACTTCTTCCTACCTCTCAGCAGCGGCGGGCGCATTTTCCATGAACCGATGGTAATGCGACCAAAACCCGATTTGCCAGGCAGAACGCCCGACGTGATGATCGTCCTGCCTGGTAATTTCGAGATTATTCGTGAAAATCAGCTTGATGGCCCGGCTGATCTGGTCATTGAGGTTGTTTCGCCGGAAAGCCACCGCAGGGATCGTTTCGAGAAATTCGCAGAATACGAACAGGGCGGCGTTCGGGAATACTGGATACTTGA
>CAZKIB010000215.1:0-1868 GCA_964552425.1 uncultured Anaerolineaceae bacterium
CTACAACTCACCAGTACCTTGATCTGGCTTCGATGAAATGTCAACAGAACCTAGTCTTCAGTCGCCAGTCAAGAATATGGTTTCTGAAAAACCCGCCGTCAAATTCCCGGCTGATTTCGGACTGGATTTATCTTTTGACTATGGATGACAGACTTCTGGCTGTTCGTTTTGGACCGGTGAATTCCCATCCGTGAAATGATCGGCGTTGGCGTAGAAGCGCGCATAGGGTGACTGTCTGAGGCGTTCGACCCAGGCGGCGTGTTCGTCGAGGGTGGGGACAGGCGGTTTGACAGCGTCCCTGCCCTGCCCGCGCAGCACGGTGATGAGGAACCCGGCGGCGTTGGTGACAGCGGGGCGACGGGCCAGCAGTTCAAGGGCATGCTCTACAGCCGGCACACCGTAACGCCGCACCAGATGGAGGGCCGCGCCGTGTGTCAGGGCGTGATCGGGTGTGCGCTGGCGGACCTGCTGATAGAGGCGTTCAGCCAGTGGATGACTGGTGGACACGGCTGGCGAAGCGGTTTCCAGCCCCAATGGGCGCGTGTTCACTCCCTCGACTGGCGGCTCCGGTATGCCATGCTGGTCAGCTAGACCGGTCTCCGAAAGTTTGTTCTGCGGGGACTGACTGCAAACAACAGGCTCAAGCCCGCTGCCCGGCGCAGAGAATTTCGGTTGATGACCTGCGTTTATGGGAGGCGGCGCAGAGATTGAAGCAGGCTGGGCAGTAAGCTGCGGAACGGCGCGATCTGCCGGGTTGGGTCGCGGAGTATCATATTTGTGAAATTTATCACTTTTAGTATTACCTATATCGATATGATATAGCTCATCTGTCTGGATCGGGAGCCGGTAGTAGTTCCAGCCCTGAGACTTCCAGATGACGTGCTGGCGGCGGGCCAGTAAATGAGCGGCCAGCCCGCGCACAGGCGGATAGCGCTGACCATCGGGGGTCTGGAGGAATGTGCCATCGGGTTTATTGGGTGCATCAAGCAGCGGCAGATGATCCAGGTTGAACCAGAAGACCTGCTGCTCGGCGTACATGGGTTCCACCAGCAGCCCGGCGCGGCGGTCATAACGGCGGCTTGTCCAGACAGAAACGCCCAATCTTTCGGCCAGCCAGCGGCGGGAGTGACGACCCGGACGGCGCACAATGAAAGCCCGGTGCAGCGCGGAACGGTAGGATTCTGGTGAACACAGGTCTTCAGCAGCCAGCGGGTCACTGCCAGAAGGCCGCACCTGAAGGAGCCGGTAGAGATGTTCGTTCGTGGGCATCCGGTAGTGCTGCGGGGGGCGACCACCGACGGTTTTGACTCGGTTTGCACCCGTAACAAAAAAACAATTTGTTCCTGTTTTTGCTGCGCCAGCAGCAGCGTAAGCAGGCTCTTCCGGGGGGTTCGGGGGGGATTGAACCGGCTCGAAGACCGGCTGCGCATCCGCCGTGAACGCTTTCAGGGCATTCTGTACGGTGCGGCGACCAATGCCAAATAACCGCAGCGCTTCACAGGCGACACGCTCGGTAAACTGGATACCGGCGCGCAGTCCGGCCATGAGCAGACCATCCAGCACACGGGCCGCCGCGACCTGACCGGTTTGCAAGAGGCACTCGCGCACGGTGTTCGGTAAACCCTGTACTCTGGGTTGCAGCGCTGGTCGGGGCCGGGCTGCCTGTTTGAAAGCACTGGCGATGGTGCGAAGACCCTCGCGGCGGCGCTGATCCGGCGTTTCAAAGGCATGGGAGCCATCTGGCTGCTGGATCATATGCGCATCCAGCAGCGTGTCCACCGTATCATCCTGCGACCAGCCGCAGTCTCTAGCAAGGCTGGCGGTGCGAAACAGCGCGTGATTACGGCCTGTTTCCGGGGCCAGACGGC
>CAZKIB010000215.1:1942-11359 GCA_964552425.1 uncultured Anaerolineaceae bacterium
GTGAATCAGCAGCAGCCGGACGCTGAATCTCACCCGACTGATGACAGGCCCAGGCACTCAGAAAAGTCGTGATGCGGTCTATATCCCGGCGGGTCAGGATGAGGGGTTCACCATCCTGCGCGCATTCCCAGGCAGAACCGGCGATCACGGTTGGCGGCGCAACCACATAGGTACCGGATGCCTGCAAGTCTGCCTGCGCGGTACGCTGTGTCCGCACAGACAGACTTCCGGGCACACGATAATAATAGTGCGGCAGGTGGCGATTACCGGAACGCACCGTGAAGGTCTGAACCAGGTCAGGACAGACCCGCGCAAAGACTTCGGCACAGGCGGAATCGTCAAAATCCAGCACAATCAGGCCGGAAACAGGACCACACACAATACCGAGTCCAGTAAATTTTTGATCCAAAAACCAGTTTTCAAGTTCAGCATTCGTCGGCAAACGACGCTGAAAAACAGACCATTCGACTGCTGCTGCTTTGGGCTGATCCGGGTGCGAATCACCCCGTAATGGGATGACCGACCAGCCCCAACTGCGGTACAAAACCGCCGCAGAATGCAGGTGAGAAGGGTCATTCTCACGCGAATCCAGCACGGGACACCGCCTTTAAGCTGGGTGTGCCCATTGCCAAATTTGCAGATTCGCGCTAAACTAAAGGTGGGATTGATGGGGTGTGATTCACTGCCTGACCACATAATCGTTCAGCAGTTTTGCAAGAACTCTAAACGACGGTCAACCGGCAGGAAGGTTTTGAAGCTGGCATTTAACACAGATCAAAAGCCAGCAGGTTTGTTGGTTGTTTAGCGCAAATCACAAATCCGGTAATGACACCCAACTATGGGAAAAGCCTGCCTTCAAAACGCAGGCTTTTTCTTTGTCAATCTGCGCAGTGGTCTGATGACCACCCCCCTCTTATGAGGGTTCCCATACTATAGCGCAAAACGCGCCAGCCGGCAACTGCCTTCAGAATCCCCCAAAATCGCACGAGAAGGCCCCTGGATTCGGTTCAAAGTCAAAAAGCGATCCTGAATGCGCAATTCCCCGGAAAACGCGAAAATCGGCTCCTGGGAAAGATCGGTACTTTTGGACCAATCGGTTGTCAGAACAGCCGGTTTCGATTAGACTCTCCCCTATTCAGGCAGCACACCAGTCGAGCAACTGCCCGGCTGTTCAGTTGTCAGGGGGCGCATTTCTGGTCGGTATGCGGACCGCTGACACATCCAAAAAAGAGGACCCTGTCCCGGCTGGCTACCGGGCAGGGTCCTCTCGTTAAAATTACTTGTCCGATAAGTAATTACCCAACGATAAGTAAAATTCCCCTCCCCTGCCCCACCGCACGGAATACCCCGGAGCGCGAAATTTGGGATATTCAGCCTGAATTTTCGACAGACCACCGTCAAAATCCGCCGGTAGGGGAGGGGGGAAATATCCCAACCTGATTACCGGCGGCTGATGGCGGCCTTTAATTCGGACAGCCAGCGCTCGTCCGCTTCGATTTCTTCGAGGGCCTTATCACGCTCGGATTCGGAGAGGTTTTCGAGCCGGTTGGCATACTCCCAGACACGATCCCGCCGCCGCCGGTTGACCCGTTCGACAAAGGGGTTGGTCGTATCTGAAACACGTTTCTGAGCGGGCGATACCGTAACTATAGTTACGGTATGGTGACGGCGAATGTCAGATTCAGCCCAGTTCTGATCGTCGGCTTTTTGCCAGATGTCATCCGGCAAACGCAGCAGACTGCGGTACTGGCGAATCTGAGTCGGATTTTTTAGCCCCATCGCAATCAGCAGACGCTCACCCTCACCACGTGGAACCCGGTAGGTATTTCCGTCGGCTACCTGGGCATAATATTCACGCTCAGAAAGGCCAGACCCAACCACTTCGTCAAAGGAGCGGAACTGCATACCCTGTTCCTGCAACAGGTCCATGAGCAGGATGGCAAGCTGGCGCGCCTTGCCAATGGCATTGAGGTCCGCGCGGGCGTTGTTCTCGCTGGCCTGGCGCCACACGCTGACCTGATCGACGGTGTGGGCCGGGATTTTGGTCCATTCATCTTCGGGATAATACAGGTTGAGCAGGTGGTAGGCTAACCAGCGCCGCTCCCCGGTTTCGAGCTGATAGACAGGGCCATGCCGCGCTACCGTGATGGGATTTGTCAGGCCGCTGTGCTGGATGCTGACGGCCAGGTCCGCAATACCGAGCAGGGCACGCTCCAGCGCGCTGTACTGGCTGAGAAGCTGGTCGTGATGGTCGCCTTCGTCGTCGTTGCCCTCAACATTATCGGGCAGATAAGCCTGTTCAAGATAAGCGGCCAGATCAAAGTCGGGCCGGCCGGCCTGTTCGATCTCATGAAGCCAGCCTTCAAACAGATCAGGGACATGGGCGGGGTCGCCATCCCAGTGCTGGCGAACCGCTGAAGGGACCGCGCGGCGGGGCTGGCTGCGGTCCGGGTAAATCTCAAAGATGCTGATGGGCCGGGCCGGACGGCGGCGGCTGTCCAGGTCCGCAAATTCCGGTGGCAACCCGGTGCTGTAAATTGCGTTGGCGGCCTGTTCCATTGAGGAAAGCGCGCCCGTACCATCGCGGGTACGTCGCCTGCCTTTAGACATGAACGATTGCTCCTCGTACCCGTTCGACCAGCGCCAGCGCCTCTGCGGCGGCTTTGGTATGCGGCGCGATGGCAAACACCGGCTGGCGCATGGTGACAGCCTCGGCCCAGATGGTACGCTGGTGAATGGGCGGCCAGACCAGCTCACCAAACTGCTCCTGAAGTTCGCGCAGGTTTTCAGAATGCTCGATGGTCTGATTGCGATACATGGTCGGGATGATGCCCAGCACCTCGATAGGGCCGAGGTTCCACTTATCGCGGTGGGTCTGCGCGGCCTCACGGTGTTTGATGCTTTCCACCAGCCCGTCGAACGACAGATATTCACATTTGGTGGGGTAAATGATGTAATCTGTCGCCAGATAGATGGAACCGTGCAGCAGCGAGGGGGTAGGCGAGGTGTCGAACACTACAAAATCGACCATGCTTTCCAGATCGTTGAGCCGGTCACTGACCGCAAAGGCGTCTGAGATGGAGTTGGCGATATTGCGGGTTTCGATGTTTGAAGGGATGACAAACAACTGGCCGGTGCAGACTTCCCCCGGAATCTGATACTGTTCAGTTGGGACAATGCGCATGGTGTCCTTGAGAGGGGCATCGCGCACCAGCAGGTTATAGAGGCCGGGTTCTTTGGGCAGCCCGCACAGCACAGTGGCATGTCCCTGGGGGTCGGAATCGACCAGGACCACCCGATGACCCTTTACGGCGAGACCTGCCGCGATATGGGTCGCCAGTGTGGTTTTGCCTACACCCCCTTTTTCGTTGAGCAGCGTGATAACCTTCATGTTCTCCCTCGCTCATTGGCTTTTCGCGGCCAATGTTTATCCAATATTGTCGGCCAGTGCCCGTTCAGTGATGCGATAGACGAATTCATAACCGATGGGAGTACGGTTATCACGGTGGGTAATTTCGACGAGACCCTTTTCCTGTAAGAATTCCAGCATGGCGATGTCATAAGACGACAGCTTGCGTTTTTCCAGCAGTTTCGCAATATCACTGCGAGTCAGCCATTCGCCGGAAGCATCTCGTAAGACACTCAAGAGGATGTCACTGTGCTTACCCAGCCGCGAAGTGACTTTTTCAACCATTCGACGCTCCTTCAAATCTGCTAACCTAGCAGCAGCATTCCTGCTGTTTCAAGTGCTGCCAGTATAACCTATTGTCGCAACAATGCAAACGTTCAAGCACGCAGTCAGGTTTAGGGCTAAGGTGAAAAGTCTTTAACCCAAAACCGCCAGTCAGAAGAAGATCAGGAGCGCAGTCCTGCGACAGACCTGATGCGGAGTCTTGACTCAACGTTTGATATAACGGATCGAGATATACGATTGTGAGACATTTCACAGATAAAAACGTATTGATACACAGGACGTGGCAAGGCGGAAAAGTCGGTAACTAAAGTTAGAAGAGTGAAACGTTTGTTCTAAAAATTGTGATTATAATAGAGTTATGATAGAAAAAATGTTCCAATCCGACCGGTTAACAGAATCAGGAGCATTCAGGATGCGTTTCCCACTACCTGTTCCTTATAAGCCAGAGGCCGCTCCGGCCTCTACTGATCTTTCACCGGAGACTGAACGTATTTTGCAGGCGCTCGAACGCGGCCAGCGTTCTCAGCCGCAGCCGATGCAGCCGCCGGTGCTGGTTCCGCAGGTCAAACCTCGCAGGCGGAATTCGGCCTGACCACTAGAGGATGGCGCGCAGCAGCAGGAAGACCAGCCAGCCAGCCACAATCAGCAGGCCGAGGCGACCATGCAGCCGGGCGGTGCGACCCTGGGCCTGATGCAGCATGGCGGTATCGGTTTGTGTGTGGATGATCTGGATGAGTCGATAGGCTTCCGGCAGGGTGATAAAGGCCAGCAGTGTGGGCCAGGGCATGACCTGCAACAGCACGAGGATAAGCAGCGTCACGTAAGTTCCACCCACGAGAAAGAGGTATTCGGCGCGGGCGAAGCGCAGGCCAAAACGGACGGCCAGCGTGCGTTTGTTCACGGCGCGGTCCGCATCCATATCGCGGATGTTGTTGGCGTGCAGGATGGCCGCGACCATGAAGGCAATCGGGAGCCCGGCCAGCAGCGGAACCGGGCTGTACTGCCGGGCCATGACATAATACGCGCCCAGGACCATCAGCGGTCCCATAAAAATGGCGACGGTGATCTCGCCCAGACCATGATAAGCCAGCGGAAACGGCCCGGCTGTGTAGGTGATAACCACCAGCACCCCACCAATCCCGATCCACAACAGCAGCGGGCCGCTCTGGAACAGCAGAATGAGGCCGATGAGCGCGCCGCCCACCACTGTGGCGACAGCGCCGATCAGCACATCACGCGGGGTAAGGACTTTGTTCTTGATGGTCATGCCTTGCCCCGCCTGCTTGAGTTCATCCGCGCCGCGCCGAAAATCGGCATACTCGTTGACCAGGTTGGCCCCGATCTGAAGCAGCAGCGCGCCGATGAGCGCCAGCGCAAACGGAATCAGTTCAAACACGCCCTGATCGAGCGCGATGACTGCCGCCAGGCCAAGCGGCGCGTAGGTCGCGGTGAGGGTGCGGGGGCGGGCCGCGCTGTACCAGGCTGCCAACTGGGGATTGGACTGTATCACGGAGACTCCATCAGCATGAGTATGTGCAAGATGCTGATTATAGTGTACTCTGCCGTTCGCCGTCATCCGTCTTTTGACAGAGATTGGCTGGCCCGGCGCGTTTCCAGACCCTGAATGAAAAGCTGCACAAGCTGGCGGAAGCTTTCATCCCGGTCCAGCGCCATGCCAAAACCCCCGGCGATTTCCAGCGACACAAAGCCATGCAGCAGGCTGCGCAGGCCGCGCACCACATGGATGGTATCGTCCGGGCCAAAGCCATAGGGTTCCACCACAGCCAGCACAATATCCAGCAGTTCCTCGGCGACAGCTACCAGATCAGGTTCATTCGGGTCCACCGCCCGCAGCGTGGCGGAATAGATGCCGGGGTGGGTCTGCGCAAAGGCGCGGTAAGCCGCAGCCACGCTGAAGATGGCCTCCTGACCGGCCTTGCCCACCGCCGCCCGCCGGATGCGCTCGGTCAACTGCCGCAAACCCCACAGGGTCAGCTCATGGCGCAGGCCCGGCAGGCCAGCGATATGGTTGTACAGTGACGGGATGCGGATGCCAAGCTGCTCGGCCACACCTGCCAGCGTCACCGCCTCGAAGCCCTGCGCGTCCGCCAGCGCGATGCTCACTTCCAGCACCCGTTGGCGATCAATATGTTTTCTGGGCGGCATGATCTTTGCTTTCGACCCGGCGTTTTGCTTCGGCGATGGCCTGTTCCATCGCGGGTACGGGGTTCTCCAGCACCGGACCGTGTCCCACCGCTAGCCGCCGGGGCTTCAGATCGCGCAGCCGTTCGGCGCTGCGGATGGTGGTCTGCTTATCCCAGGTTGCCAGCGCCGGGAAGGGGAACAGCAGCCGGAATGTGCCCCCTGTGGAAATGCCCGCCTGGGTGCTGAAGGCATCCCCGGCGATGAGTGTGCCGTCGCGGTGGTCGAAAAAGGATACATGGCCCGGCGTGTGGCCGGGGCTGGCGATCACTTCCAGCGACCCGATGCGATCCCCATCCGCCAGCAGGATGTCCGGTGTTGTGGCGCAGATTGGGTAGCCACCGCGCAGGGGTGTCTGCGGCTCATCCGGGTCCAGGCTGTGGTCGCCAGTCAGGAAGCGGGCGTCGCGTGCCGAAATCGCCACCGGCACATCTGGCAGCAGGGCGTGCAGCGCGTCCAGTGAACCCACATGGTCGATATGGGCGTGTGTCAGCAGAATGCGCTGCACAGCCGCGCCGTGTTCGCGGGCAGCCTGTATGATCGCCGGGGCGGAACCCGGCATACCGGTGTCCACCAGGGTGAAGCCAGCGCCTTCGCGTACCAGAAAGCAGTTGAAGGCGAACAGGCGGGTCAGTTGAATGAGATTGTCTCCGTGAGTGGTAACGCGCATGATCCATCCTCGAAACTAATATAATTAGACTATATACTAATGTAATTAGTTTGTCAAGTATGGAATGCCGATTTTGTATCGGGCATTGTGGGAAACCCGCTCCTGAAGTCACCGGGTTCGGGTTCGTGTTACAATCGGGCGGCTGTGACCACTCGGAGAAGATGCTGTGATTCACGAACTTGATGAGCCGCGTTACCCCGCAGTCCGCGCACTGTTCGCTGCGCTGGCTGTTTACAACGTGAGCATTCCGGCGCTGCTGGATGGCATAAACCCCGGCACAATTTATGTGGATGACCCGGTAAATCCCCGGACGGCGCTGATGCACAGTGTCGAAGGAAGTTTTCTGGTGGGGGATGCCGCGAATGGGTCGTTTATCGAGGCTGTCAACACCGACCTGCGGGAAAACCACTATAACGATGCAGTCACGGTGGCTGGAGATTTCATGTTTGTGGGGGTGCATCCTGAGACCTGGATTGCAGAGATTCCCCATCTGTTTCACCCGCGCATGGTTTTTTCGCAGGCCCGCCGGCACTATGTCTGTACAGCATTGGCATATGACCAGTGGCGAGAGCATGTTCCGGCGGGTTTCGCGGTACGCCGGATTAATGATGATCTACTGGATACCGCCGGGCTGGATGTTCCCGATCATATTCACGACTGGATCAGCCATAACTGGGGCACGCGGGAAAATTACCGGGCGCACGGGTTCGGCTTCTGTGTCGTGAACGAGAATCAGGTGGTAAGCTGGTCCGTGGCGGATTGTGCCAGCGGCACGCGCTGTGAGATCGGTATCCAGACGCGGCCAGATTACCGGCGGCGTGGGCTGGCGGCCATCACCACAGCGGCGTGCGTCGAGTATGCGCTTTCGAACGCCTTTACAGAAGTTGGCTGGCACTGCAATGACGACAATGCAGGTTCATGGAAAACCGCCGAAAAAGTCGGTTTTGTGAAGGAACGGGATTATACCCTGTACTACAGCGCCTTCAGCAGCGTGCATGAGATCGCCGAGATGGGTTACGTCGCGGTGAATGCTCGCCAGTATCAGGCAGCGGTGGATGCTTATGACCAGCTTTTTGTCATCAGCGACGATTATCCATCGTACATTTACCATACAGCGGCGCGGGCTTATGCTGCGCTGAACAATTTCTCGCGCGCGTCTGCCTGTCTGAATGCCGCCGTTGACCGGGGCTGGGCCGATCTCGAATTCACCGGGCGCTGCGAAGAATTCAACATGCTGCGCAGCGCTCCGGC
Source organism: uncultured Anaerolineaceae bacterium (assembly GCA_964552425.1). Taxonomy (GTDB): domain Bacteria; phylum Chloroflexota; class Anaerolineae; order Aggregatilineales; family Phototrophicaceae. Next base: position 9,760 of record CAZKIB010000215.1, read on the forward strand.
ATGGGCAGCCATCGTGGAGCGTATCCGCAGTTAGCCGCCTGTGCCGCCGATTGGCATCGACGGCAAGGCCACACGAGTCCCGTCGGCATCCGGGTACTTTGCCGGATAGACTGCGCGGTCCGGCAGGCAAAAAGAGTTTTACACGCTCTACACCCAGTCGTTTTCGGTATCATGCTTGCGTTTGGACCTGCCGAAATCGAAGCGGACGCCGAGCAGCAGCATTACTCCAAGCGCAATCAACGCAGTGGGGAGCGCGTAGGGCATCCACCACAGGCCGAAGCCGAAGAACAGGAACCAGAAGGGGAAGCGGAACAGGGGTTCGCCGTCGCCGCTGCGGACGTTGATCCAGTAATGCTCGTGCGATGTGTATTTCGAATGATCATCAGAATTCCAGCACATGATGACAGCTCCTGAATAGAAACGAACAAAGCGGACAATCAGAATAAGATATATAAATTGATATATAAATATTGATATATATGCCAAAATAAAAATCAATCAGGAAGCTGCTCCTCGACAGTGGTGATGGTTTCCTGCAACCACTGGATATACATGGCTTCATAAAGCTCGCCGAAGCGCAGCGTCGCGCGCCAGAGAATGGCATCCGTCATAAGTTCCGGGTGTTCGCGCACCATGTCCGCGCCTTCGTGGGGCAGATCATGCTGATAATGCTCCAGCTTGCGGCGGTGCAGGTCCAGGTGCAGGCGCAGTTGGGTCAGAATCGACTCCTTGCCGATGGGCCGGGCAAAAAAGAGTTTGAGCAGCAGGGTGTCCTTGCCAGGGTCGAGTTCCAGCAGAGGCTGTGCGAGCCACCCCTGCAAGTCGGCGCGGCCTTTGTCGGTGATGGTATAAACGCGGCGGTCCGGGCGGCCTTCCTGTGGTTCCACCTGGGATGTGACCAGTTCGCCCTGTTCCAGTTTTTTCAGCGTCATGTAAATCTGGCTGAGGCTGGCATACCAGAAGTTGCTGGTCGAGACACTCAGAAAGTGTTCCAGTTCATAACCGGTCATGGGCTGATAATTGAGGAAGCCGAGCAGAGCATACTTGAGCATGGGCCATCGCTATATATCAATATTTATATATCAAAGATAGTGCATTTTCCGGGTTCTGTCAAGCAGGTTTGGCAGGGGCTTATCGAAGGCTTATAATTCGGGAATGCTGCGAGAATTGATGAATACAGATTTGTGAGGAGTGCTTTATGGTGCAGGAAACCTTTACTCCGGCTGCGGCTGAGTGGTATCACCCGCCGGAAGACATCGTCAAAAATGCGCACGTGCCAGATTATGAGGCGGTCTATGCGGAGGCGATGCAGGACATCGAGGCGTTCTGGGCCAAACGCGCCGAAACGCTGGAATGGTACAAGCCCTGGGACAAGGTGCTGGACCGCAGCAACGCGCCGTTTTACAAGTGGTTCGTGGGCGGCAAGACCAATATCGCCCTGAACGCGCTGGACCGGCACGTCAAAACATGGCGCAAGAACAAGCTGGCGCTGATCTGGGAAGGGGAGCCGGGGGACAAAAAGACCTTTTCCTACTGGCGGTTGTGGCAGGAAACCAACAAGTTCGCCAATGTGCTGCGCGGCATGGGTGTGAAAAAAGGG
>CAZKIB010000216.1:0-11250 GCA_964552425.1 uncultured Anaerolineaceae bacterium
CCACTACCCAGGGTGCGCCATTTGCCAGGGTTCAGCGCGAGATGACCGCCCGCAGCGGCCCCGGCCAGCAGTATCCTGAAAGCGGGACGGTGAATGCGGATGCCAGCATTCCTATCATGGGAATCAGCGAGGATGGAAGCTGGTATCTGGTCGAACTGCCGGATGGTTCGCAGGGCTGGCTGACATCATCCAGCGCGCTGGTTGCCACCTTTGGCGATCTGCTGGCGGTTCCGATTGCGCAGGCGCCCACTGACACACCCACCTGGACGCCAACCGCGACGGATACCCCTACGCGCACGCCGACGCCCACCGCGACGGACACGGCCACGCCGACAGAAACAGCCACTCATACGCCCACCGCTACCGCGACAGATACACCCAGCGCCACACCAAGCCGGACCCCCACCGCCACCCGCACGCCAACGCCGACCTCGACACCGACGATCACACCGACACTGACCCCGGCGACACCGTTTGTTGAAGCGCTGCGGGAAATTGTCGTGCGCAGCGGCCCCGGCTCGCAGTATCCCCAGGTTGGCCTGCTGCCGGTGGACTGGCGGCTTGATCTGGTGGCGGTCAGTGAAGATGGCGCGTGGTATCAGGTGATGATGCCCGATGGCCGTCCTGGATGGGTTGGTTCAGCGGCGGCGCTGGTGCGCACCGGCGGTGATCTGGCCGTGCTGCCCATCGGTCAGGCGCCTACCGATACCCCCACCTGGACTCCAACGGCAACCTCCACGGTGCTGCCCACCGAGACTCCCTCACGGACACTGGCGGCCCCGCCGACCACCGCCGTGCCGGCGACGGAACCCCCGGTGGCGCTGTGCCCCGGCGCGCTGCCCAGCCGGCTGGTCGTGGGTGAACGCGGCTTTGTCCGCGCAGATGACCCGCTGCCGGTGAATGTGCGTTCGGCCCCTGGCACAACTTTCCCGCGCGTCGCCCAGATGCCCATCCGCAGCACCTTCGATGTGCTGGAAGGCCCGGTCTGTGCGCAGCAGATGGCCTGGTATCGCATCCGCACCAGCACCCGTGTTGAAGGCTGGATCGCGGAAGGGGATATTGCCTACTTTGTCGACCCGGTGGCCCCGAACGCCACACCCGCGCCGACCCGTCCGCCGCTGCAATTCCGGCGGGTGCTGGCCCCCACCTGCGACGTGATCCTTCAGGATGAATTCGCCAGCGGGAACACGGAACATGACTGGTTTGTGGATGACCGCCCCAACATCCAGTCCAACGAACGGGTGATTGATGATTTCTACGAAATCAGCCTGAATTTCCTGCCGGAAGGCGCGAACGAGGCAACCTCGTGGGGCAGCCTGCGCGACCCGATTGTGCGCAACCTGCGCAGCGCGCGTATCGAGGCAGTCATCGCTGTCGATCATTTCTCCGCGCCGGGTACGCGCACCGGCCTGTGGCTGCGCTACCAGAACGAACGCGAGTTTCTCGCCTTTATGATTAGCAGCAGCGGGGCCTATCGCATCGCCCGTTTCCAGAACGATTACGCCAGTCTGGTGGATTGGACCGCCAGCGACGCCATTTTCCTGGGGGACGGCGCGCTGAATACCCTGCGGATTGACGTTCGTGAGGACACCTTCGACTTTTTCATCAACGGACGCTTCATCGCTACTGTCACTGACAGCACCTGGCGGGATGGCCGCATCGCTTTCTGGGGGTCATCGTCCCTGCTGCCCAACCGCTTCCTGCTGGATTACATCCGCATCTGCGAAAATTAATCTTGACGGGGGCAGGTGGGCCGCTATAATGCTGCTCATCACAACTGAAACTGACTTGCCGCAGACCGCAGGTGTTTTTCCAGACATGGGAAAACTTAATTCCCTGCCGAGGTGAGGGACAAAGAAACAGTTCATTACTCCTGGACGATTCTCACGGCCCTTGCTCATATGCGGGCCGTTTTTGTTGTCGATCAATTTTTTGGAAAGGAGGGATAGACGCTTGGCAATTACCAAACAGCGTAAAGAAGAACTGGTCGCGCAGTACGGGCAGATACTCCAGAACAGCAGTGGCTTTATCGTGACGGAGTATCGCGGGATGACGATGGGCAACTTTAACGACCTGCGCAACAAGCTGCGGGATACGGGCGGCTCGTATGTCGTCACCAAGAACACGCTCTTCAGCATCGCCCTGCGCGAAGCCGGCTGGACCGTGCCGGAAGACCTGCTGGTCGGCCCGGTAGCCACCGCCTTCGCCGATGGCAACCTGCCTGGGCTGGCGAAACTGCTGCTCGATTTCAGGAAAGACCACGAGGAGCATTTCATCATCAAGGGCGGCGCGATGCCCGGCAGCGTGCTGACCGCCGCTGAAGTCGAGACCATCTCGAAACTGCCGTCGCTGGACGAACTGCGCGCCCAACTCGCGGGCCTGCTGGTGCAGCCGGCCACCGGGCTGGTCAGTGTCCTCAACGCGGGAACCAGCAGTCTGGTCAACGTGCTGCACGCTTATGTGCAGGAAAACACCGAAGGCGAAGCCGCCTGACATTCTGTTCACTGAATCACGATTACGAAAGGAAACCTTATGGCCGACCTGGCTAAGATTGTCGATGAACTGAGCGCGCTGACCATTCTGGAAGCCGCTGAACTGAAGACCATGCTCGAAGAAAAGTGGGGCGTGACCGCCGCCGCTGCGGCCCCGATGATGATGGCTGCCGCGATGGGCGCTCCGGCTGCCGCTGCTGCCGAACCAGAAGAAGAACAGACCGAATTCAACGTGATCCTGGCGGACGTGGGTCCCAAGAAGATCAACGTCATCAAGGTGGTCCGCACCCTGACCGACCTGGGCCTGAAAGAATCGAAGGCGCGCCCTCCACCGTGATGGAAGCCGTCAACAAGGAAGCCGCCGAAGACGCCAAATCCAAACTGGAAGCCGAAGGCGCCAAGGTCGAAATCAAGTAACCTGGGGTTCACCTCAGTGTTTCTACAGAGGCATACCTGGTGTGTGCCTCTGTTTATTTTCCCCCTGGTGGGTGATTGCCTGATACAATCCAGTTTCTTCTCGCTCGGACAACACGCTGCTGATTCATCTTCAGTCGTTCCACAGTGGCCCGCCCGATGGAAGTGGTTCCTCGAACGCGCAGTCCGTCCTCAAACCACTCAAAATGCTCGTTCCAGAGTTGTCGTCGGGGGTTGAACAAAGGCACAGATTCTTTGGTTTCGGGATTGTTTCCACCGTCCGGCTGGATATGTTCCACGTGCATGGGTTGTCCGGTGTTATCTTCACAGGTCTGGCAGTATTCACAGCAGCCGTTTGCACGTTCATAGACAAAGCGTTTGGTTGCGCTCCACGATAATTCACTCACGCTTACCTGAACGTTCAGAGGTAACAGTATATCCGCGCCGGGTCAGGATAGCGGCAGCCTCCGATTTTCTGATCATAAGCTGCTGGCCGCGTTCGACAAGCCGTTCCAATTCCTCGTATTCATTCGCCATAATTGAGCCGAGTGAATTCTTGTCCATCAGGGCCTGCATCCGTGCCTGAACCGAATCCAGCAGTTGTTCGTGCGCGATGGTCCACAAGGCATCATCAGACAGATGACGCAGTGCCGCCAACTCGGCCTCTTCATCCGGCGGCAGCACCGGAACGGGCAGGGTGTTCCTGAGTTGATTGAGCAGCACGGTTTCGACAGGCTGCGCAGTCGCCTCGGCAATCTCACGGGCAGCAGCTACCACGTCTTCTGGCACACTCAATATCAGGTCACTCATCAATCCATCCTCAGAATCGGCACATCCGTATTGTACTCGAAATTGCCCAGGCGCAGTGCCGGATCATGCTATAATGCCGTGTCAGGAAACAAGGCGAGCTGTGCCTGTGTTTATTTTCCCCAAAGGATTGTTTCATGCTGCGATGCCGGTACACCCTCAAAACGATTACAGGCCCGGTTCTCGGTCTGTTCCTGAGCATGTTCACCCTGACCGGCGCGGCGCAAACGGATGGGCTGGAAGTGAGGCAGACTGCCGAATATGACATCGGCTTCGACTGCCCGGTCAGCGCGGCGCTGGACTCCACCGGGACCCGCCTGTGGGTGCTGATGGACAACTGCTACGGCAGCAGGTTTTCGCTGCGGGCGTTCGGTGTGGCAGATGGCGCGCCGCTCAACGACGACACCAGCGATTTTTCTGACGAACTGGAAGTGATGGATAAAACCTACGTCAGCCATTTTACGTTTCCGCTAGCCTTCACGCCGGACGGAATGCTCGACATTCTGTACAGCGACAGCGAAACCTACGATACGCTGAACCTGCGCCTGCCGGTGGAATCCACTGCCGAAGCCGCCGATACGCGGGCGCTTCTGCCCACGTTCGACGCCCTGAACACGCTCATCCCCGGTTTCGCCGGCTATCCAGAGACCACCGTGTACAACGGGGATCACACGCTGGCGGCGGTGATGGATGAAACCCACGTTCATATTCTCGATTTACAGACGGGCGTCCGCCTGTTCGAAATAAAAACCGTTGAACCCTACAACGCTTTTCCCTATTTTTCAGCGGACAACCAGACGCTGTACATCGCCGAGCTTCACAACTTTGATGATGTCACCGACTACAGTTCCACACTCAAACTCTACAGCCTGCCGGATGGTGAACAGATCGCCAGTTATGAAGTACCCTCACCGTTCCTGTGGGTCAGCCCGAATGAGCAGTATCTCGCTATGCAGGTGGGCGATGAAACCTTGCAGGTGCTTGATCTGGTGAGCGGCAGTCTCAGCGCGGCGCTCCCGCTTTTTGAACCACCGCAGAAGGTGATGCGCTGTCTGAACAATGGCAATGATGTAAGTGATGTGGATTTTACCACGCGGGGCGACCTGTTCCTGATGGGGCTGAACTGGCTGCCGGACAGCTCCGGCTTTCTGACCGTTCAGTCCTATCTGGGCGACGGCGCGCAGGGCGGTACGATCTGTATCTTTAACTACAGCCGCCTGCGCCGTTACGCGGTTGAGGACAATGACTGAGGCGGATCAGGTCATGCTACAATAGCAGCATCTGTAAACGACGATTGGACCAAACGTATGCCGTATAAACCCGGTTTGATCCTCACTTGTCTGCTCCTGCTGGCGCTGCCGCTGAACGCGCAGGACGACTTACCCCTGTCCGAACCGATCTCGTATGACGACGCCGTAACGGACACCCTGACCGCGCGCGCCTTCTGGGACTGGTGGATTCTTCAGGCCGAAGCCGGGGATGAGATCATCATCGAAATGCAGGCGCAGGAGCAGCTTGAGCCGCTGCTGGGCATTCTCTCGCCCGATGGCAATCTGCTGACCCGCAGTGAAGACGGCCTGCCCGGCGGCCTGATCGCGCTGGAATACACCTTTGAAACGGCGGGCGAATATACCATCGTGGCGACCCGCGCCGGCAACGAAACTGGCACATCCACCGGCCCTTATGCCATGCGCGTCCGGCGGCTCAACGCCGTTTCCATCCGTGAAAATCCCTATCAGGAAGTGGTCTTCCGCTGTCAGGAAAACGAAGCGGTCAATGTGGCTTCGGTAGAATTCTTTGAAGACCCCCAACAGGCTGCCTATTATGTGATCTCCGTGTGGGGCTTTGGCGACTTCCAGCCAGTCATCCGCGCCACCTTCGAATCGATAAATTTCACGGACTGTGCGCGCGATTCTCAGGCAATGGGCGGGAACCTTTACCATCTGCCGGGTGAAGAGCCGATCACACTGACGGAGAATTTCGCGGATCACGCCGCCCAGCTTTACATCCCGGCAGCGGGGGAAGTCGGCATGGTGAGCCTGACCATCGGCAGTGTCGATGGCAGTCCGGGGCGCTACATCGCCGTGATTGACCGTTTCACCATCGGTGAGGAAGATTTCGACACGATCCGCGTGGGGCCGGGGCCGCGTGCCGCCGCCGCGCCGTTGACCGTCTACATGGTCGCCGATTCCCAATCCCGGCTGGATCCATCCATCGCGCTGCATGATGAACAAAGCCCGCTGATGTTCTGTGATGATGCCGGCCGGCGCTGCGAGACCATCGAGTCGCCCGAAGGGCTGGCGATCCGCATTGATGAACTGGACATCGACATCGCTGCTGACCGCTTCGACGCCGCCGTGCTGATCCCGCCGGGCACACCGGAAATATACGGTCTGGAACTGAGCAGTTTTAACAGCCGCACCAGCGGGCACTACAGTCTGGTGCTGGTGGGAGAACTGCCCGCGCTGGAATAAAACTATGGGAAATGCCGGAGGCAGGCAGTATAATCCCCCACTAAACATCGTACAAAAGAGAACTTATGGAAGCGTGGGGGTAGCATAGATGGCTGACAACGAACTGCAAAATCTGCGCGGTGAAATTGACGAGATCAACTTACAGATTCTTGATCTGCTCAACCGGCGCGCACGTCTGGCATCCGAAATCGGCAAGGTCCAGCAGCGGCTGGGCACATCCTTTTATGACCCGGAGCGTGAAGCGCAGATGCTCAACGCGCTCCAGCAGGCCAACAACGGCCCGTTCAGCAACGAAACCATCAGCGCGCTGTTCAAGGAAATTTTCCGGGCGTCCCTGGCGCTGGAAGAAAAGGAAGCCCGCGCGAAAATTCGTGTGCAGAAGCACACACCTGATGAACACACCGTCATCACGATGGCCGACGGCACGCAGATCGGCAGCGGTGATTTCAGCATTATCAGCGGGCCGTGCGCCGTCGAAAGCATCGAACAGATTGATGAGGTGGCGGCGGCACTGAGCGAACGCGGCGTGCGCTTCCTGCGCGGCATGGGCTGGAAACCGCGCACTTCGCCCTACGATTTCCAGGGGCTGGGGCTGGAAGGTCTCAAAATCGCCCGGCAGGTCGCCAACAAGTACAACATGTATGTGGTCAGCGAAATTATGGATATGAGCCTGATCTCGCAGATGACCGATTATGTGGACATCTTTTGGGTCGGCGCGCGCAACATGAACAACGGTTTCCTGCTCAAAGCGATGGGCCAGGTGCGCCAGCCGGTCATCCTCAAAAAGAGCTACGGCGCGACCATTCAGGATTTTATGTATGCGGCGGAATATATTGTCAGCAGCGGCAACCCGAATGTCATCCTGATCGAACGCGGCGTCCGCACTTTCGAACCCTGGACGCGCAACACACTCGACATCAGCGCCATTGCCCTGCTCAAGCAGGAATCGCACCTGCCGGTGATCGGCGATATTTCGCATTCTGCCGGGCGACGCGACATCGCCATCCCGCTGGCGAAAGCGGTCAAAGCAGTGGGCGCGGACGGCCTGATGTTCGAATGTCACCCCAACCCGCCGGTAGCGATGAGCGATGCCAAACAGCAGTTGAGCATTCCCGAAATGCACGCGCTGCTGGATGAAATCCTCGACTCGCAAAAGGTGATGGCGTAGAGAATTCGGCTGAGTTCACCGTCCTGCTTTGATTGCTCCTGCAAGCTGCCGGGCGTTCAAAACACCCGGCTAATCCCTTCTGGAAATCCCCTGAACGGGACCGGAAAGGGTCACAAGGGTCTTTTCAGCCTGTGCCGCCGATTGAAATCGACGGCAAGGTAAAACAAGTCCCGTTGGGATTGGGGCAGCGGTGTCTGAATCCCGAAGGGATTTGGGGTGCGTTGCCGGATACTTCAGTCTCCGGCACAAAAAAAGTACATCACACGCTCTAGGATTTTCCGGCAGTCGGAGGCTTTCAGCCTCTGGCGGCAAAAACCAAACTGGCTGTCGGGAAACATTCTGACAGCCGTTTTTGTTAGCGCAGTTTGTCCAACTGGGACCGGGCAATTTTGTAGGTGGCATGGTCGCGCGCGGCGGGCAGCTCGCCGGCCTCGATGCGCCGGAGCAGATCAGCCTCAGTGGTGCGCAGGTAACGAGCCGCCTCCCGGAGGGTCATCACACGGGGGTAAGCGCTGCGGCGCAGACGTGGACGAATCATAGCTGGACGAGGCAGACGGACAAAGCCACCGGCCTGGGGGAAGGCGAGACGCTGCTGGCGGGCTTCGCGCTGCAACTGGCCCAGATAACCCGGCAGGCGCAGCGAACCGGGCGGGTCGAACAGCAGGATGCGGGCAATATCGACTGCCGCGCACACGGCGGACAGTTCCAGCATCAGAATAATGAACAGGGTGCGGATAATCATCCCGGAGCCGAGTTCAATCGCCCCCGGCAAATACAGGTTGAGCAGCAGCAGGGTAGACATGACCGGCAGCATCAGCACTGCGCCCGCCGCCCGCGCGTGCCGCCCCTGTGTTTGAAACCCTGCGAAGTGAATGCGTCCGGTGGAGTACAGGACAAGCCCGATTATCAACAACAGAACCGACACACGCGCACCTTTTGACTTAACCCCATTTTGGCAGCCGCAGTTGATATGCAGCAGCCCATTTTATATAGACACCCAGATAATGTTTTGTAGGGGCGATTCGCGAATCGCCCCTACGCGAGTTCCAAAACGTTTTCGGAACATCTATAGTACGTGAAAAAGCGCTTAAAAGAGGCTAAAGAATGCTGCCCGGTCAGCGCAGTTCGTCAAGCTGAGAGCGGGCGATTTTGTAGCTGAAATTATCACGAGAGGCGGCCAGCCTGCCGTCTTCGATCATTTGCAGGATTTCAGCTTCGGAGACACGCAGGTAACGGGCCGCATCCTTGAGGTCCATCACCGCCGGAAAAGGTTCCCGGCTGATGCGCGCGCGCACACCGGGAATCGTCACCGTCCGGTTGACCCGCAGCGGGCGCTCACCGGCAGGGCGCTGCTGGCGGGCTTCTTCCTGAATCTGGCCGAGAATGCCCGGCAGGCGCGGCGCGTTCGGTGGGTCCGCGATCAGAATATAGGCTAACCCGGTGGCAACCAGCATACCGGCCAGCTCCACCACAGACACCACCCCCACCGCCGCCATCAGCGCGTCAAAATCTGGCGGGGCTACAAAATTGAGCAGCAGCAGGGTCAGCAACGCCGGCAGGGTCAGGATCACCCCGGCGGCCTTGACCTGACGCCCCTCTGCTCGCAGCGCGCCAATGCGAATGCGCCCCATGAAAAATAAGACCATCCCAATAACCAGCAGAATGAATGACATGCGGTGTCCTTTCCCGCTCACACGGTGAACCCCATTATCGCACGATGCGGGCCAGATGAAAACAGGCAGCGTGTGTGCGACACAGTGCTGTTTGACAGAATGTTAAGATCAGCTATATTCAATATATAGAAGAAGATTACGCGCACTTGAAGGAGGTGCTTCGTCGCAGACCCGCATTCTGGCCCAATGAATACCTTACAGAATATAGAGCCTTTGCAGGAGTAAACTTATGAACCGCTTTTCCCGCTTCCTCATCGCAGCCCTCATTCTGACTCTTCTCATCACAGGTGTCGTTTCCGCCCAGGTCATGGATCGCAGTGAAATCCGCATCGTGGTCGTGACACACGGGCAGGCATCCGACCCGTTCTGGTCCGTCGTTAAAAATGGGGTCGATAAAGCCGCCGCTGATCTCGGCGTGACGGTGGAGTATCAGGCTCCCGCCACGTTTGATATGGTCGCCATGTCCCAGTTGATCGATGCGGCAGTCGCTTCAGAGCCGGACGGCCTGGTCGTTTCTCTGCCAGACCCAGACGCGCTTGGCCCCTCGGTTCAGGCCGCAGTCGCCGCCGGTATCCCGGTCATTTCCATCAACTCCGGCAGTGATGTCGCTGAGGAATTTGGGGTGCTGGCGCACATCGGCCAGACCGAATATGAAGCCGGCTACGGCGGGGGCCAGCGCATGGCAGCCGCCGGCGCGACCAACGCCCTGTGCGTCAACCAGGAAGTCGGTAACATCGCGCTGGACCTGCGCTGCCAGGGCTTCACCGACGCCATGAGCGAAGCCGGCGGTCAGGTGGAAGTGCTGGCGGTGGACCTAGCCGACCCAACCGGTTCCGCCAACCGCATTTCGGCGGCCCTCAGCGCCAATGCGGACGTGGATGCCATTTTCACCCTCGGCCCCACCGGCGCGGCCCCGGCGCTCCAGGTGCTGAATGACGAAGGTCTGATGGGCGAGATTCTCGTCGCCACCTTCGATCTGTCACCGGAAGTGCTGGAAGCCATCCGTGACGGCAACATGCTGTTCGCCATCGATCAGCAGCAGTATATCCAGGGTTATCTGCCCATCGTCTACCTGACACTCTACCTGGAAAACCTGAATACACCGGGGCAGGTGCTTATCCCCACCGGGCCGGGTTTTGTGACTGCGGACACGGCGGCCAGCGTCATTGACCTCAGCGCGCAGGGCACGCGCTAAAGTATTCAAATTCGGCCAATTCATTCCGGGTGGAGCAACCCGGTAATCACCTCACCCCGGCCCCTCTCACAAGCTGGAGAGGGGTGCAAAATCACTCAAAACAGTTCTTAAAGTCCCCTCTCTAGGTATGGAGAGGGGACTCAGGGGCGAGGTGCAGCATCGCAATCGGTGAACCCTGCACCATCCCCTATCAGGAGGCTGCGTTGGCATCCATCACCACTGACTCACCACAAAAACCGGCGGATGAGCGCGTGCTGCGTGAGAGCCGCTTCAAGAAACTGCTCCGGCGGCCCGAACTGGGGGCTATCAGCGGCGCGCTGCTGGTGTTCGTTTTTTTCTCGATTGTCGCCGGTAATCAGGGCTTCCTCACCCTGCGCGGCGCGGCCAATTATCTGGAAGTGTCCGCTGAACTGGGCATTCTGGCGGTGGCGGTTTCGCTGCTGATGATCGGCGGTGAGTTTGACCTGTCCATCGGGTCAATGATCGGCGCGACAGGCATGATTACGGCCATCCTCAGTGCGGAACTGGGCTGGAACATCTGGCCTGCCATGCTGGTGTCGCTGCTGATCGCGCTGGCAATTGGCGCGCTCAACGGCATTCTGGTGATCCGTACCCGCCTGCCATCCTTCATCATCACACTCGGCACACTGTTTATCGTGCGCGGCGGGACTATCGGCCTCACCCGCCTGATTACCGGACGCACCCAGGTGGGCGGCCTTAAGGATGTGGTTGGTTATGATTCGGCGGCGGCATTCTTCGCCAGCAATATCGGCATCCCGGACCCGACTTCGGCCAGAGGTCTGAACGCGGACTTCCCCATTTCGATTATCTGGTGGCTGGTCATCGCCGCCATCGCCACCTATATTCTGCTGCGCACCGACATCGGCAACTGGATATTTGGCATTGGCGGGGACGAACAGGCCGCGCGCAACGTCGGCGTGCCCGTCAACCGGCTCAAGATCGCCCTGTTTATGGCGACGGCAGCGGCGGCATGATCCTGTGTCGAGAAGATGTTACAGCTCGACCA
>CAZKIB010000217.1:0-3733 GCA_964552425.1 uncultured Anaerolineaceae bacterium
CACTAGCTGGCTGCTAAGCCGGCAGTAGATGGTTTTTGTTTCACCGGCTTTTACCAGATTGATGAAGGCGATCTGCACTTTAACGGTCAGCGGCTGAATGGCAAAAGTGCCGATCAGATAACCCGCGCAGGAATCGCGCGCACATTTCAGAACATCCGCCTGTTCAACAATATGTCTGTGATCGAAAACATCATGGTTGGGCAGGAAGCTCATCTCAAGTCTTCATGGATCGGGGCGATACTGGGGACACCGGACACTCGCCGTGAAAACAAGGAATCAGAAGAAGAGGGCCGGCGTTTACTGCGGTTTGTGGGTCTCGCCGGTAAAGGCGACCTGCTTGCCAAGAACCTGGCCTATGGCGACCAGCGCCGGCTCGAAATTGCGCGTGCCCTCGCAAGCAAGCCCAAACTGATTTTACTGGATGAACCGACAGCGGGCATGAACCCTGCTGAAACTGCCACCACCACCCAGTTTATTCGCCGTCTGCGGGATGAACTCGGCATCACTGTGGTGCTGATCGAACATGATATGCGGGTGGTCATGGGTATCTCGGAACATATCACGGTACTCGATCACGGCAAAAAGATTGCCGATGGTCAGCCCGCTGATATTCAGAGCAACCCGGTGGTGATTGAAGCTTACCTGGGGCGTGGCGCAGCCGCCAGCGCGACCATTGAAAATTAGGAGGGCGGCATGGCGCTGCTCGAAGTCAACAACGTACATGCGTACTACGGCAACATCCATGCCCTGAAGGGTGTTTCACTCACGGTGGAACAGGGTGAAATCGTCACGCTGATCGGCGGCAATGGGGCGGGCAAAAGTACAACGCTGCGCACCATCTCTGGCTTGATGAAAGCACGCACTGGCAGCGTTTCGTTAAACGGTGAGGACCTTCGGGTTTATCGCGCCAATCAACTGGTGTCCAAAGGGATCGCGATGGTCCCGGAAGGGCGCGGTGTATTCTCCAAACTCACGGTGACTGAAAATCTGGAATTGGGGGCCTTTCACCGGTCCGATAAAGACGGTATCGCCGAGGATATTGCCTTTTCCTTCAGGCTGTTTCCACGCCTGGGCGAACGCCGTAATCAGTTGGCCGGCACAATGAGCGGTGGCGAGCAGCAAATGCTGGCAATTGCGCGCGGGTTAATGTCAAAACCCACACTCCTGTTGATGGATGAGCCGTCAATGGGCCTGGCCCCGGTCCTCGTCGAAACGATTTTTGATACGATATTGGAAGTCAACAAACAGGGTACAACCGTCCTGCTGGTCGAACAGAATGCACATATGGCCTTGCAGATCGCCCACCGGGGCTACGTCATCCAGACCGGCGAAATCGTCCTGATGGACTCCGCAGAAGCCCTGCGCCGGGACCCCACCGTCCAGAAAGCCTATCTTGGCGTGGATTAGATCATGGCGGCGGTTCGGGGCTTGACGTGACCCTGCCCGACTGTATACTATGGCAGCATTCCAGACATCTGACGCAGCGTGAAGCCGCGTCTGTTTTTGACTCGAAAGGAATTGAAATGGCTAGCAAACGAAAAATCTCGGCGGTGACACCGCAGTTTGGTAATAACCGCAGCCATTCACTGAAGTCCACTCGCCGCCAGTTCAAACCGAATTATCAGAGCAAGCGCCTGTGGGTAACTGAATTGAATCAGTTTGTGCGCGTTAAGGTGACGGCTGGTGAACTGCGCACCATCGACAAAATTGGCCTGAACGCTTTCCTGAAAAAGCAGGGCATCTCCGTCAAGGACCTGCTATAACGTCAGCGCCAGATCTGCCGGACTGATGACCGCAGACTATCATCCCAAAGACATCGCCCGCTTGCGCCAGATTCTGGATCAAGCGCCGGGTCTGGATATTCTCTGGTTCACCGGGCTGGAACATGCGCCCTGGTTTGAAGATTCGGCGGACGGTGACGTACTTGCCCGGTTGGATAAACCGGCTTCCGACTCTCAAGGCTGGATACAGAATCACCTTCAGGAATTCCAGATCGAAGGTGATTTTTTGTTGCATCTCAATGATGGCGGCCGCATTCCCTGGGCACGGGTTAAACTCAGTTCGGGTTATGAATGGCTGCCTGCCCTGTTATCCCACTCTCATGACCTTGCCTTTGTCTCACCGAACTACACCCTGCGTCTCGACATTCGGGTGACTGATGATGGTGTGCAGATCGTACTCCAGCGCCGTTCACCGTTTGATCTCGACCAGGACGAAGATTAAACAGCCTCTCTACATCCCGTTCGCAGCATTTTTGAGAAACATCTGATCCTGCTCCCGGCGCAGGGTCCAAAGGGCGGAATCTTCCGGTTCCTCCACCATATCCGCCGTGAGAATGGTTCCCGCCAGCACATTGTTCAGCAGACGTTTGCCATTTGCCATATGCAGCGAAATCGGATTGCCCGCATCAAGAGTCATTGCCGGGCGCATGAGAAGCTTCAGATTTTTGCTGTGATCGCCTCCCACTGTGTCACCAGCTTTCAGGTTTTCCGTCGCCCGCGCCACTGCGTCATAACGCGGCTGATAATCCTTCGAACCTGTGGACAGCCCCAGCAAGCCGGCTGCCAGAATGGAGATGGGCGTCTCCACTCCACACAGATGATAGGGACGGTAAATCAGCGCAGTCGTCCCTTTGCTGTTGGGGATCAGCCCCTTCGTTGTCAGGATATGGCGCGAATAATCATTGGCGCATCCCACCACCACAAACACCCCGCCGCCCAGACCGGCTTCATAAGGTTGGCGCAAACAGATCACTGAATCGATGACCCCGCGCTGCCCTAAAATCCCTCCTTCATCCACCGGTGCGAGAACCTCTGGAATTTCTGCAACACGCACAATCGGGCAGTGCAGTTCATCAATATCGGGCTTCAAACCAGTCGCGTTGGCGGCGATGGTCATCTCCACCACATCATAACCCGCGACATTCGCAAAATCACCGAGCAGAGCGCGCCGCTGCTGCACATACTGCCGCGTTTCAGCCGGTACACCCGCCGCAAACACCAGGCGATTTTCCGGGTCGAGATACACCTCGTTATTACGCCGGGAAACGGTTGCTTCCTCAAAAATGAGTTCCGAGTCCAGCGCCTTGCCACCGCAAATCACTTCCAGCCCCAGGTCTTCGGCCCACTGTACCAGCTCTATCAGCAGCCCGTGCTGGTCGCCATCCACAGGGGTATACACCAGGCCGGCCCGTTCTGCATGATACTTCAGGATCGGCCCCACAGTGACATCCGCTTCCTTGCTGACCATCGCCACATGCTTGCCATGCCGGATGGCCTGCTGGGCGTGGAGGACCGATGCTTCGGGAACGCCGGTTGATTCCACGACGACATCTACCGGCAAATCCATCAGGAGCATGGCATCCGCCAGTATGACCCGGCGGCCCGTTTCCAGCGCTGTAAGAGCGGCTTCTCGGTTCTCACAGATCACATACTGGTCATCGCGCAGCCCGGCGTGCCGGTAAGCGCGCCGCGCCGCCTCCACATCGCGGTCACAGATGACTGGCACATCCAACTGTGGAATGACCTGCGATTGGGTAATCACGGCTGTCGCATAGTGTCCTGTACCGATCACCCCGGCCTTTACGACTTTCTGCGACCCAAAGCGCTCGAATACCTGCCGATAGATCATCGCAACCTCACTTCACGGCCTGAAAAACATGCAGCTGTCCCGGTGCCAGAATGACGGTTTGTTTTTCCGGGTCGCGCTGCTGGAGTAAATACGCAAAACGCTC
>CAZKIB010000217.1:3743-4012 GCA_964552425.1 uncultured Anaerolineaceae bacterium
GGTATCGGTGTTGTCGGCATACATCCCATAGTGGTTGGGGACCGCGATTCGTGGATTGACCAGGCTGACCGCATGAAGCGCGCCAAGAATATCCATATTCCCAGCCTGCCCGTTGATACACACAAAAGCCACATCCACACGAAACTGTGTGCCGATATCGCGCATGTTGTAATACAGAACCGTGTCACCCGAAAAGTACAGGGTGAGACCATCCACCTGAACCACATAACCAAGCGCGCCGCCGCCGTGTACTGCCTTGACCGCCGTGA
>CAZKIB010000217.1:4022-5360 GCA_964552425.1 uncultured Anaerolineaceae bacterium
TACTGCCCGACTTCACACGACATCCCTACCGCAATGGATTCCACCCGCGAAGCAGGAATATCCAGCGTATCCACGAGTTTGCTGAACACCTCTCTGGAACCGTAGAAACGCGCGTCAGATGCGTCTGCCAGCATCACCGCAGAGTTCGGATCAAGGTGATCGAGATGGTCATGGGTGATGAGGATGCCGGCCAGTGGAATGTCCGCATCCGCTTCCACCACCGGCGCAATCAGCCGGGTGTGCATGATATAGCTCAGCGGTGAAATGATTTCGGTTAAGTATGGATCGATATAGATAATCTCACCAAAAACGTTCTTGAGTGCGTAGCCGGACTGTCCGAGCCACCAGACTCCGACTGTGCCATTTTCGATGGTTGTGGATTGAAGATGCTGTTGAATGCTCATCAATTCTCTTTCCCTGAGTAATCTGTCACAACTATAAGTTGCCTATCCAGTTTCCGCAAAAACCATTTACACCCAACTACCGCCCTTCTGCTATCCACCTGAGCGGGTATAATTTTTTCGATTTTTCCAACGATGAAGCCATTCCGAGTAAATCACGCCGATGAAATTGTTAACCAACCATATGGATGCCTGGGGGCTGACCCTGATAATCAGCACCGTCGCCCTGATAATCCATAACAGCGTCACAATCAGGAATTTCGCGTTTGTCGCCGCCCTGACCCTCTGTTACTGGTTTGGATTTGCGGTTAACGATTACTTTGACCGAACTGCTGACGCACAGGATCAGCGCAAAGCCGCCCGCAACTTTTTCGTGACTCATGCTGTACCCGCACCCTTTATCATTCTTGTCGCTTCAATGGTACTGAGCGCAGCGTTACTGATACTCGCCCAAACGGGAACGCGCGGTATCGTCATATTCATCACTGGCTGTGCGGCCATGTGGGCCTACTCTGCCCCACCGCTGCGCTTCAAAAGCCGGGCAGGATTCGACCTGCTCATGCACATCCTGTTTGTCGAAACATTCCCTTACCTGAGTATGCTGTTTCTTTTGAACATGACGTGGCTGCCGGTAGATTACACGCTGCTCCTCTTTTTCGCGCTGGGTTCGCTGGCTGCGCAGCTTGAACAACAGGTGCGCGATTATGACGTGGATCGGGCGGCGGGAGAAACCAATTTCACAATTCGCGTTGGGCGCCCACTGAGCGCAGGGCTGTTATGGCTGACCACCGCAGCACTGATCGGTGTCGTGCTGTTGAGTACCATCACCGGCATGATCCCTGCCCGCTTCATTCCCTTCGGCGTGATCTGTCTGCCCATCCTGCTCCACCGCTTCTGGCGAGACGCACACCAACCTCGTTCCGAGCGTCTCTCCTGC
>CAZKIB010000217.1:5376-6773 GCA_964552425.1 uncultured Anaerolineaceae bacterium
TGGCTGCTGCCCTGATCTATGCGAGCATCGTCCTGGCAAACGCGGTGTTAAGATAAACGGAAATTGCGCCCTGATCGCGGGGTGTTATACTCCGCTCGATTGGAGTCATAAACTGATGTCTGAACAAAATATTCAGAATGATGGTCCATCCTTTGACGAGTTTCCGCTTCCAGACTATGAGGAATGGTACACCGCCGCACGTGAATCGCTTGATGGCGCGGCATTCGAAAAAACCCTGAAAAAAATGACTTACGAGGGACTGACCGTTCAACCTTTGTATCGCCAGGAGGATACCCGTCCCATCGCGCACCCGCGTACCCTGCCCGGTCTCCCGCCCTATGTGCGTGGCGTAAAGGCTTCCGGCAGTCTGGCGCAGCCCTGGCACATTGTTCAAAACCTGCCCGATCTGACACCTGAAGATTTCAACGCTGCGCTGCGCCACGAACTGGAACATGGACAGACCGTTATCCAACTGAAACCTGATACACCGGCACATGCGGGTGGCATGGCGCTGAACAGTCTGGACGATTTTATTAGCGCATTTAATCACATTGACCTGACTGCCTTCCCGGTTGTCATCGAAGCCGGCACATCCGCCCTGCCTGTCATGGCGGTGCTGGCCGCCTATATCCAGCGGAAGGGGCAATCCACGACTGCGCTGCGTGGCTGCGTGGCTAACGACCCGATTGGCGTTCTGGTATCTCAGGGCGCGCTGGCGCTTGAGCCAATCTATGACGAGACAGCCCTGCTCACACACTGGACCTCCCAACACGCCCCCTCTATCGAAACGCTCGCGATCAACACCTGTGTCTATCACAACAGCGGGGCGAATGCGGTGCAGGAACTCGCCTTTGGCATCGCTACCGGCGCAGACTATATTCGGTCCATGCTGGAACGCGGCCTGCAAATTGACCAGACAGCCGCGCGTGTCCGCTTTACTTTTGCGATTGGCAGCAATTTCTTCATGGAGGTCGCCAAACTGCGCGCCGCCCGGATGTTATGGTCACAGATGATCGAAGCCTTTGGCGGCAGCGCGGACTCGCAACGCATGAGGCTCCATACACAAACGGGAACCCTCAACAAAACGGCGCTTGATCCCTACACGAACATCCTGCGCACAACCATAGAGTCTTTTGCCGGGGCCATTGGCGGCAGCGAGAGCATTGGAATTACGCCGTTCGATGCGCAGATCGGCCCTTCGAGCGAATTTTCACGGCGTATTGCCCGCAGCCAGCAGCTTATTTTGCAGCACGAAACCGGCCTGACCCACCTGATTGATCCGGCAGGTGGTTCGTATTACGTCGAAATGCTGACCGATTGGCTGGCGCGTGAGGCATGGTCGTTTTTTCAGACTGTGGAAAAACGCGGCGGGATGGTCTCTGCCTTGAAGGATGGTT
>CAZKIB010000217.1:6828-9118 GCA_964552425.1 uncultured Anaerolineaceae bacterium
CAAGGATGTGCTGGTCGGCATCAATATGTACCCTGATCCGGCTGAAAAATTGCCAAAGACACCGAATACAACCTCCCGTATGCGGTCCTCTAAGGCCCTGAGCAGCGAAACAACCGCTGCCCTGGATGCGCTGAAACTCTCACATGCCGGCAATCGGCTGGAAACCGCTGTCCAGGCCGCTGCTGCCGGGGCCAGCCTGACGGAAATCGAACAGGCCATCCGCAGTCACACCAATCCGGCTGTCATGACTGTCAAGCCGATACGTGCTTTCCGGTTGTCCGAGTCATTTGAAAACCTCCGCCAGAATGCGCGCCGGTATCAGGAAGACACCGGAACCGCACCGCGCATTTTCCTGGCGAATGTCGGCAGTTATCGCGCCAGAGCAGGTTTCACGACCACTTTTTTTGAGGTGAGCGGCTTTGAAATCGTTGACCAGGGCGCACATACATCGGCAGAGACGGCGGCACAGGCGGCCCTCATTTCCAGCGCGCCTGTCGTGGTCATCTGTTCCACCGATGATCGTTACCCGGAAATCGTTCCCCCGCTGGTAAAGCACATCAAGGCTGAAAAACCGGATACGATCGTCATTCTGGCCGGTTATCCTGAAGATCAGATCGCCGCGCACCGGGCCAGCGGGGTGGATGATTTTATCCATGTCCGATCCAACTGTTATGAAATGAACCTGAAAGTTCAGCGGCTGATCGGAGCAAGCGCATGACCCCACTGCCGGATTTCACGAAAATCGCTTATCGGCCAGAGTTTTCTACACCTGACTCCAACACCTGGCGCGAAAAGTTCAAAGACGAAACCGGGCTTGCACCGGAAGACCTGACCTGGCACACGCTGGAACAAATCGACGTGCCGCCGCTGCATACCGCCGCTGATCTGACCGATATACAGCATCTCGATTATGTCGCCGGTATCCCCCCGTTCCTGCGGGGACCCTACCCTGCTATGTATGCGCAGCGCCCCTGGACGATTCGCCAGTATGCCGGTTTCTCGACAGCGGAAGACAGCAATGCGTTTTACCGCCGGAATCTCGCGGGCGGGCAGCGCGGGTTGTCTGTTGCCTTCGATCTGGCGACTCATCGTGGCTACGATTCCGATCATCCGCGTGTCGTCGGTGATGTGGGCAAAGCCGGGGTCGCCATCGACTCAGTGATCGATATGAAGCGTCTTTTTGAAGGTATCCCCCTCGATCAGATGTCCGTATCCATGACCATGAACGGCGCGGTTCTGCCCATCATGGCCTTCTACATCGTTGCGGCTGAAGAACAGGGAGTCCGCCAGGACCAGCTTTCGGGCACGATTCAGAATGACATTCTCAAAGAGTACATGGTGCGCAACACCTACATCTATCCGCCCGAACCCTCCATGCGCATTGTCGCCGATATTTTCGGTTACACCGCCCGCCACATGCCCAAATTCAACAGCATCAGCATTTCTGGCTATCATATGCAGGAAGCCGGCGCGACTGCGGATATTGAACTGGCCTACACCCTGGCCGACGGTCTGGAGTATGTTCGTACCGGGCTTCAGGCTGGACTGAACATCGACGACTTCGCGCCGCGCCTGTCATTCTTCTGGGCCATTGGCATGAACTACTTCATGGAAGTCGCCAAGCTGAGGGCCGCCCGCCTGCTGTGGGCCAAACTCATCAAACAATTCGATCCCCAAAATCCAAAATCGCTGGCCCTGCGCACTCACTGCCAGACCTCTGGCTGGAGCCTGACCGAACAGGACCCCTTCAATAACATCACGCGCACCTGTCTGGAAGCCTTCGCAGCGGTCATGGGTCACACACAATCACTCCACACCAACGCGCTGGACGAAGCTATCGCCCTTCCAACCGATTTTTCAGCGCGCATTGCCCGCAATACCCAGTTGTTTCTGCAACATGAAACCGGTATCACGCAGGTGGTTGATCCCTGGGGCGGTTCCTACCTGGTCGAGTCGCTTACCCATAATCTGCTCAGACGTGCCTGGAATCACATTCAGGAAGTCGAGGCGCTGGGCGGCATGGCGAAGGCGCTGGCAACTGGCCTGCCTAAAATGCGTATCGAAGAAGCCGCCGCGCGCCGTCAGGCGTTGATCGATTCTGGTCAGGAAATCATCATCGGGGTCAACAAATATCGCCTGCCAAACGAGGCCCCGCTTGATATTCTCGAAGTGGATAATACCGCCGTCCGCAGCGCGCAGATTGACCGCCTCAACACACTGCGCGCCGGACGCAGTTCTGTGGAAGTTGAGACTGCCCTCCATGCCCTGACTCAATGCGCCCGGACAGGTG
>CAZKIB010000217.1:9225-10021 GCA_964552425.1 uncultured Anaerolineaceae bacterium
ATACCCGTTCAATCGCCGGGGTCTACAGTGCTGAATTCGGTGAGGCAGAAGCCATCGCAGCGGTGCGGCACGAGTGTGACGAATTTGCCCGGCGCGAAGGCCGCCGCCCCCGCATTCTGGTTGCCAAAATCGGTCAGGATGGGCATGACCGGGGCGCGAAAGTCATCGCCACTGCGTTTGCCGACCTCGGTTTTGATGTCGACATTGGCCCGCTTTTTCAGACACCTGAAGAAGTCGCGCAGCAGGCTGTCGAAAATGATGTTCATATCGTGGGAATCAGTTCGCTGGCTGGCGGCCATAAAACCCTGCTGCCGCAGCTTGTCAGCGAACTGGCAGCCAGAGGGCGTGAGGATATCATGGTAGTGATTGGCGGCGTCATTCCCGCTCAGGATTATGAATTTCTTTATCATCACGGGGCAGCCGCTATCTTTGGCCCTGGCACAGTTATTCCGGCAGCCGCTCATCACATTCTGACCGCGCTCAACGAACAACTCACCCAGGACTATGCCCGCTAGACAGCGCCAGACACTTTCAACAGCGGATTATGTCGAAGGCGTGCGGGCGGGGGATCGCGGTATTCTGGCGCGTGCCATTACCCTGATTGAGAGCAGCGCCGCCGCTCACTTTGAACAGGCCCAGGAGGTTTTGCGCCAGCTTCTGCCTTACACCGGCCAATCCGCTCGCCTGGGCATTACGGGTGTGCCGGGGGCTGGCAAAAGCACGCTGATCGAAGCATTGGGCATTCTGCGGGCAGAACAGGAACACCGCGTCGCTGTGCTGGCGGTTGACCCCACCA
>CAZKIB010000217.1:10031-10296 GCA_964552425.1 uncultured Anaerolineaceae bacterium
GTGACCGGCGGCAGTATTCTGGGGGACAAAACCCGTATGAACCAACTGTCGAAACACCCGAACGCCTACATCCGCCCTTCCCCGACCAGCGGTGTCCTGGGAGGTGTCGCCCGAAAAACCCGCGAGACGATCCTGCTGTGTGAAGCTGCCGGATTTGACACGATTCTGGTGGAGACGGTAGGGACCGGCCAGAGTGAGATCGCGGTGCGAGGTATGGTCGATTTTTTCTTGCTCGTGCTGATCACTGGCGCGGGTGATGAATTGC
>CAZKIB010000217.1:10361-11107 GCA_964552425.1 uncultured Anaerolineaceae bacterium
CGGTGATAACCGCATTCGGGCACAGGCCGCGCGCACAGAATACAACCGGGCGCTGCATTATCTCGCCCCGGCAACCACAGACTGGCAGACCCGCGCCTTTACCTGCTCTGCGCTGACAGGCGAAGGTGTTCCTGAACTCTGGGGGATTATCAACGCCTTTTTTGAGCAAACCAGAGGGTCGGGCGCGCTGGCCGAACGCCGCCGGGAACAAACCCGCGAATGGTTACATGCCCTGATCGAAGAACATCTGCGCCGTTATTTCTTCCAGCATCCACTGGTCAGAGACAAGTTACCGCAGCTAGAAAATGACGCTCTCGCCGGCACGATTCCGGTAATGACTGCCGCGCATCAATTGTTCAAAATGATGAATATGGAGATGCCAGACTAACCCGCGTTACTCATATGCCAGTGCTTCGCGCACGCTGATCTGTGACGCACGCTGCGCAGGCATCATGCTTGCTCCGGCAGAAATAAACATGATAATGACAAACCAAACCAGTGGGCCTTCCAGTGTCGGCATATAGGGCAGCGGACGATTGGCTAACACTTCTCCCAGAACATTTCCAAAGCCAATGCTGCCGGGGACACTTAATGGCAGTGAGATCAGGGCACTGAGTATGCCGATGATAACCCCCTCGACGATAAAAAGACGCCGAATCGTCCCTGTGGATGCGCCTACTGCCCGCATCACACCAATTTCGCGGGTGCGTTCCAGCACGTTCAGACTCATGGTCCCGGCCAGACCC
>CAZKIB010000218.1:0-11074 GCA_964552425.1 uncultured Anaerolineaceae bacterium
ATCCGACCAGTCACAGTCAGAACCACGCGGCCTATCGTCTCGGCGATGTCTTCGGTGATGAAATCAAAACACTCGCGCTCGAACTCTCCCTGAAAGGGATTGAACGTGTGGGTGAAACGCAGATTGCGACCCTGCGCTTCGATTATGATGAACTGACCGATGAGGGAACCGAACATCGCATCCTGGAACTGCCGGTCAGGATCAATGTCGCGCCTGAAGGCCAGCAGCCCGCGATTGCCAACCCCGAAGTGAGTCAGTCTGTCCTGCTGCTGCGCTCGGCCCAGGCACGCCAGGAAGCTGTCGAACAGGCCGATCAGGGAGACTATGCCGGGGCGTCCCAGGTGCTGCGCACCGCAGCGGAGGCCATCTCCCAAGCCAACCTGGACAACGATTCACTGGCGGAAGAACGCGAGGCCCTGCTCAAGCAGGCTGCTGAAATGGAAATGGGACCGGAATCCTACGACGCGCACAGCCGCAAGATGATGTCGACTCAGGCGATTTATACCATGACGGACCGGCACACAGCCACGCAGGCGCTGCGCGTTCGTGAACTGGAGCGAATGCTTAAGGAACATGAGGAAAATCACCAGGTCCAGCAGCCCAAAGGGGGACCAATCCCAACTTCTGTGACCTGGAACGGACAAACCTTTACACTGTCGGGTGATCTGATTCGCATCGGGCGCGCACCCCAGAATGAAATCGTAATCCAGGCGAAGGGCGTCTCGCGTTTTCACTGTCAAATCCGCCGCGACAACCAGCAGCTTGTGCTTGAAGACCTCAACAGTACCAACGGTACACATATCGCGGGGTATCCCCTGCAAACGCCCTATGTGCTGAGCGCTGGTGACGAAGTATTCCTTTGCAACGAAAAACTGGTGTTTCACTCTGCATAGCGAGGCTGTCCATGACTCACAAACATTACACGATCAATATTGCGGGGGTGGAGCGTAATCTGCGTCTGTTTGAAATCAAACCGGGTGTCGAGATCGCCATTCTCAATATTCTGGGTGACACAGAACTGGTGCACGCCGCCAGCCGGGCGCTGGCAGCCAAAATCAGCCAGGTGAATCCCCAGGTGCTGGTCACTGCCGAAGCAAAGGCCATCCCCCTGGCCTATGCGCTGTCCCTGGAGATGAAACTGCCGTACATTGTCCTGCGCAAAACATATAAACCCTACATGGGCGAGGCTCTCCAGTCCGAGACTCTGAGCATCACTACCGGCCAACCCCAGACACTTTTCCTGGACGAAAAAGACCGGCAGTTCGTCAGCGGCAAACGGGTTGTACTGGTCGATGATGTGATCTCGACAGGCAGCACCTTGCAGGGAATGCGGCTGATTATGGATAAGGCCGGGGCCAATGTGGTAGCGGAAGCAGCGATCCTGACAGAAGGGGACCGGGCAAAGTGGACGGAGGTGATCTCGCTGGGACACCTGCCGGTTTGGATAAACGAATAGCACTGCTCCCTGAAATAAGAAGCACCGGACCAGTTTGATCCAGTGCTTTTTTGCTGGCCCATCGAACGACTACACCATCTGTCGACAGTCTCTGGTGTTCTGCCGGGAGCCATTTTCAGAGGTTCTCGGCTGAACCTCCCGAAGTTTACCTGTTGACTATAGGCTGACGACTCTCGACCATCTGCTCAGAGCCACTCATCCAGCAGTTTCTTGGTTTCTTCGTAATGGCCGGTTTCATCGACCACCATGTCTTCAAGCTGGACTGCCAGCCCGACTTCACCCGCCGCTTTCGCCTCTTCAGCCCGCTTGCTGTAGCCGGCGATAGCCGCTTTTTCCGCTTCCAGCACGCGCTCTAACATTTCCTTGGGGGTCTCGGCAGAGGGAACTGGCGCGGGCGTCGTCGTCGGCACGCCGCCCAGAGCGACGATTTTATCTGCCAGAAACTGCGCATGTCCCTGCTCATCAGGAATCTCAGCCTGGAAAAAACCGACTAATTGCAGACGGGATGGCCCCTTCACCTGGGCCGAATAGGTCGTGTACATGATGATGGCCTGAAATTCATTCGCCAGGTCCTTGTTCAGGGCATCAATGAGAGCTTGCTTACTCATGTCGGTCTCCTATGATGTGTAGACAACACCTCTACGCTACCACTTCTGGAGCAGATTCACATCAACGCCATATAAGAAAACTATTAACCCGGCACCTTTTCGATCACCAGGAGGTGCGATAGTCCCCAGGTATCCAACGCCGTTCCTTCAAAAGAGTGCAGCGTACCCCGCAGAACACGCCCCACCGTGCCAAAGCGCGCCACGATGTTGTCGTAACCGCCGTAAATGCGTTGATGCACGATGATCTGGACCGGACAATCGGTCAGCAAACGCCGCAGGCCGCGCGCGGTATAGGACCGCACATGGGGCGCAAGCGAGTTACGCCACATATCCGGCAGATAATTGATGAGCGGTATGTTGCCAAAGTGATACTCGCCCTTACGATAGTAACCATGTGTCTCGAAGGGATACCAGCGGTTGGGGCAAAAAATAACCGCTCGCCCACCCGGCTTTAGCACACGAACCATTTCCTGAACGGCACGCCGGTCATCCACCACATGTTCGATAACTTCATTGGAAATGATCGTATCAAAGTAATTCGCGGGATACGGCAAATGCTCGGCAGCCGCCACGAGCGCGTGGGGTGTCACCGATTGGGCTTCCTGAATACGTTCAAATTCGATGTCGAACAGTTCAACATAGGGGGTGTAACGGCGGCGAATCTGATCGGCATACATGCCAATACCGCCGCCAGCTTCCAGCACACGCGCATTTTCCAGTCTGGACCAGCGGGCGATCATTTGCAGGCGGCGTTCCTGACCAGAGCGCCAGACATAACTGGGTTCGCCGCGCAGGGCCGCAAGACCGGAATGGGTCATATCACCGGTTAGATGAATTGGCAGGAGTACGCGGCCCGGAGACCGGCTTGATGGATGTGCTGCTGGTCAGCTTGCGGGACCGGCTGGATTCCATTGAGGGCTTGATCGGAATCAGCACCGTGATTTTGGTCCCCTGGCCTTCGGCGCTCTCGATGCGCAGCGCACCGTTGAGGAGTTCAGCCCGCTCACGCATATTGACCATCCCCAGACTGCCGCGCTGGTCATAATTCGCGTTCACCGAATCGGAGTCAAAACCCACCCCGTTATCAGAAATCTGAACCACCACCACGTCGTTCTGGCGGAAAATATCAATACTGATGAGTTCAGCCTCAGCGTGTTTGCGGGCATTACCCACCGCCTCTTCGACAATATAGAAAATCACGCCCTGCTGGTGGCTGTCCAGGACAGGCTCTACGTCTGGCCCAACTCTGGAAGCAACATGCTGCCCGTGTGTTTCCAGCGTTTTCTGGCACAACTGCTCCATCGCGGCGGACAACCCCTGGCTTTCGAGCACCAGCGGACGCAGCGTAAACAGCATATCGCGGATTTCTTTGGTGGTGCGCCGGGCCAGCTCCTCGACTTTTTTCAATTCAGCCGGGACTTCTTCGGGTCGACGTTCCAGCAGCCGGTAGATATAGCTCATGCGCATGGCAATCGCTGAAACATTCTGAGTCGGCCCATCATGCAGGTCACGCGCCAGCTTCTTGCGGGCATCCTCTTCCACTTCGACGATGCGCTCTTTTTCTTCCAGCAGATTGCGATACAGCACAGCATTGTGCAGGGCAATCGTGGCCTGTGTGCCAATAGCCATCAGGAGATCAAGATCATCGCGGTTAAAGGCATCCGAGTCTTCGCTGCCGTAGACCAGGACACCGAAATTGTCATAATTGGCATGAAGGGGTATCGCCAGGAGCGATCTTGATTTCTGAAACGCAGTAAAAAACTGAAGTTCCGGGTCCCGGTTCGCGTCCTTACCAAACACGGGCACACATTCCCGCAGGGAACGGCCCAAAATCCCGCTCTGTCCGGGTATCACATTGGCAAGGTCATTGCGGGTCAGGCCGCGTGAATTGGCGACGTGGAGCGCGCCATCATTGCGAAACAGCAGGGCAGCGCTGACCAGCTTGTCGCGCCCGCTGGACTGTACCCCATACTGACCGGCGTCCAGCGCCGCTTCAAGCACCCGGTCCGGGTTAAGGGTGGCGCTCAGGGTCGCGGCCAGGTCAGAAATAACCCGGTTGCGTTCGCGCACCGCGTCGATCATGATTTTGGTGCGGCGGGTCATCCGTTCGACAGCCAGTTTCTGTTCTTCACCGGCTTTCACACGGGTATAACTGAGACCTACCGCCAGCACACCCATCCCGATCAGAATGCTTAACTCAGGAGCCAGCCCAGGCAGCATGGCAGAAAACTGAGCGCCATCGGTGCGCATTATCATCTCGCCAATGGCAACCCCCAGCACCGCCACTGTCTGCACAGCGCTCCAGGTTACATTCAACCGCACCGCCGCCGTCAGCATGAGCGCGCCGCTGATTCCCAGGCGAAAGAGCGGATCATCAAAGAAACCAAGACCAGCAAAGACACCGGCCAGAACCAGATCGCCGATCACAACGGCTGCGGGAACAGCGCGGTGAAATTTCGGGTAAAAGGCAAGCAGTAAAAACGCGATATTGACCACAGCGCCGATAAAGAACGTGACCAGCAGATTGCCACCAATATCGGGGCGACCAGTATCTTTGAGCAGCAGGAAATAGGCCAGGGAGGCGATGATGAGCAGAACCCAGCGTAAACCGAAGAAACCCCAGTCTTCGAACGTCAAAACCCTGGATTCATCGTTCATCCAAGCGAACCTCAGCTACCATACGACTCGTATACCGTACCACAGACAGTTTTGTTGAACAAATGCTTTCCTTATTTGTTCATCTTACGTCATTTTTCGATTTGTTGGTGTGGAATTTATGAAAAATTTGCAAGCCAGTGCAGAATCATCCAGATTTTCCGTACCGCGCGGTGTCTTCAAGTGTCTGCAATACAAAACTTGCGCACTGACGGACCAGACGCTGCCGGGTGGTATTGACCGCCATCGTACTCGCGTCACCCACGATCCAGCGCCGCTTCAGCCGATGGGCCACAGCCGCAGTGGTCCCGCTGCCTGAAAAACAATCCAGAACCAGATCGCCTTCATTCGATGAAGCCCACAGAATGCGCTCAAGCAAGGCTTCCGGCTTTTGAGTTGGATACCCCACTCGTTCCGGTGTGGCAGACCCAACCGCCGCAATATCCCACACATCACGGGGATATACAAGGCTGAACTGCTGGCCGGTCTGTTCGTCGAACTGAAAATCGCTTTTGGGAAACCCATAACGGTGCTGCATATACGAGCGTTCCTTGCGGCTGTGAAATGTCCAGCCCTGCGGTGAACGACTGTAAAAGAAAATGTTGTCATGCTTTCTGGCGAAGCGCCGCCGGCTGGCCCCGCCGGTTCGGTAACACCAGATAATCTCATTCTGAAAACAATCCTGACCGAACACTTCATCCAGCAGCAGACGCGCATAAGCGCTCATGTGATGGGCAAGATGCAGATAGAGGCTGCCCGTTTCCCGCAGCAGGTCGTGGGCCAGCGTGAGCGTCTCATACAACCAGTGCAGATATTCGTCTTCATCAGCCCAAGTATCCTCATAGGCAATCTGGGCGCGTGCTTCAGCAGCTCTTGAAGACATCCTGAAATAATGCCCGGTAGCAAAGGGTGGATCAAGATAAATGAGGTCCACCTGCCCGCGCAGTTCAGGCAGCAGCGCCGCCAGCACCCCCAATCGATCTCCCTGAATCAGCCGGTTGCGCGCAGCACTGTCCGCCTCACCCAGATATTCGAGCGTGCGCAAAGACACAGCCGTACACGCAGGCTGCACACGCTGCCCAGCGGCATCGTACTTACCTTTCCAGATCAGTTCAGCCATACCGCCGCCTTCGATCAACCGCTGGCAGGTAAGGCGCGGCAAGCACCGGCTTCGCTGACGACATCCTCACGCACCCAGCCGCCGCTCTCAAGCTGCCACCACACCAGTCCATCCGTACCGCTCGACTGGGCAAGCGCGCGGGTCACAGCGCCATCGTCCAGCACAGCGACAATTTCAAAGCCAGTTCCCGGCCCACCGCGCTGATTGACCGCACCGCCACTGGCAGTGATTTCACAGATGCCCGCCGCAACTGTTGGGGCACGATAAACCCACACATCAGACACTTCGCAGGTAGCGCCGGGGGCATCCCCCTGCACGCGTACACCGGAATAACCGCTGCCAGGGGGTACATCCCAATCTGCAATCAGGTCGCCATTCAGATACACCAGCAGCCGTTCGCCAAGCGCCACCAGTATGACCCGCTGCGGGCCAGTCACATCCAGCCCATTTTGAAGCATTTGAACGCTGCCAGACAGCGACAGGAAAAGTTCACCGGCTGAAGTAATGCCCACCTCCAGCCCGGAATCGTCCACCGAAACGCGAGCCAGCATTCCACACGTTTCCATAACCGGGCTGGCGCTGGGGGTATAACGCAGCGTCCCGGCCATGACCACATCGGTGAGGGACAGGTTCTGCGCCAGGGGGATGGTCAGGCTGCTGCCGCTGGCAAACACATAATCTTCGGCAAAGACCAGTTCACCACCCACAGGGATCAATCCGCTTTTTTCCAACTCGATGACAGCCTGCGGCCAGGGCTCAGCGTACTCCGCCAGTACCAGTGGAGCCGGGACCGGGGGCACATCATAGGTAAAGGCCAACTGAACAATCCATTCGCGCTGATCGAGAAGCTGTTCAACCGGCGCGAACACATCCATCAGCGCAACGGTATTGTCTTCAAACACCCGTGCGATCAATAATCCGGTATTGCCAGTCGCCATATTCCGATAATCCACAACGGTTGTGCCAGCGTCCATAACCTGTAGGTCGCCCGGTTCGACCCCGTTCAGATTCAAAATCAGGCGGATCAAAGTTTCCGGGTTATAGGTGTCAAGGTCATAGGCGGCCAGCACAGCCGGGCTGTACAGAGTCACGTTCAGATTTTCCTGCGACGTCAGCGCCACGAAACCGGTCTGCTCATCGACCTGCACCTGCCAGCCTGCCGGGTAGTCAATTTCGAATTCACCCGGCTGAACATACGTCTCAGTGAATGCCGGCTGTGCCCGGAGCGGCAGCGTCCATGCCAGCAGCACAGCCACGAGCAGCGGCAGTCGCGTCATAGTTCCACAGGTTTCTGATAACGGATGTAATCGGTCAGGACACGGAAGCCGGCGCTTTCGTACAGACGCCGGGCCGCTTCGACATCCGTAAACACGCGGATATGTTCGAGGCCGCGTGCCTTCAGGGCGTGCAGGGCGTGGATGAGCAGCGCGCGCCCCAGCCCGTGATTGCGCCACTGTTTGCGCACGCTCAGTTCGCTGATCTCGCCGACGCCGCGTTCAGTGATTTCAGACAGGGCAACCCCGGCAACAGTGTCGTTGTGCCAGGCGACCTGCCACAGACTCGGATCAAAGGCCGGGTTGCCGATCACGTTACCAAGAAAGATAATGTAGTCCTCGTCCGTTGCGCGGCGGTGGCCCCATTCTTCTTCAAAAGCCTCTTCGTTCGCCAGCCAGATGGCGCGGTAATGTTCGGCGGCGGCGGGCTTGAACACAAAGCCATCCGGCACGGTTTTGTCCGGCAGCGGGCGCGCGTTATCCCAGCCCATCTCCACAAAGCTGTGAACCGGGGCATAACCCTGTTCCAGCAGAAGCTGATTGTATGAGGCTTCATGGCTGGTAGCGTTTGCGCGGTAAACCGCCCGAACTGCGCTGCCATGTTCCCGCACACGTTCGCGGATGCGCTGCTCGGCCCAGTGCAGCGTGGCCGTGCCAATGCCGCGATTGCGCCAGCGCGGCACAACCCGCCCCCGGTGATAATACACCCATGTGCCGTCGGCCTGTTCCCACCAGCGAATCCACTGGAAGCCGATAATCTCCCCTTCCAGCGCGACCAGCAGCATGTCCCTGGCAAGCTCGATATTGTCCGCTTCGGAAAATGACTGCGCCAGTTCCTCGACTGTCGGCAGGCCAGCTTCCGAGGAAAGCGGATCCACCTGGTCATGTTCCTGACAGGCTTCAATCACGTTCACCAGCGCCGCAAAATCATTCTTGTCTCGAAAATGCCGGAACTTTAAACCCGCAATCGCCGGCGCGTCCGGCAGTATAATGCTATTTTCGTCTGACATCATCATTCTCCGGCCTTTGCCTGCGCCGCCTGGATATGTTGAGCAATTAAATCTCTAAAACGAATCTCGCTGTTGTCCTGCGGCTCGTAGCCAATAATTTTACGCGCATTGGCGATGCTCCAGAAAGCGTGCGAATTGTTACTGATGCCGTAAAAAATCTGGAACGGCACGCCAAATTCATCGCGGATGTCATCGGTCTCGATACTTTTGACGAACAACTGCGCCATATCCCGCTGGCTCATGTAGACCGCCAGTGCCCGCCGCATCCGCCGCAGGTCGCCTAAGGGCGCATTGGCGACATCGGTTTCGCGCGGGCCACCGATGCGAATCTGCACATTATCCAGCGGCCGGCCGGTCACGCTGCCGGTGGCAAAAACAAAACCGAGATGTTCGTAAACTTCTTTGGCCCAGCCATAATAATTATCCGATAAAGCGCGTCCGTTGGGGTTCACGTAGTCCCATTTGCCATCCAGGATCAGCGGCTCGTAATAATCTGCCGCGTGATTGGAACTGACCATCACCACCCGGCGAACGTTTTCTTCCCAGGCGGCCTGATACACATTGTAGGCCATCTGGACATTACGGTATTCATTGCGGAAATAAGCATCCACATCACCCTGGTCAGCCGTGCGCACAAAACCAAAATGCACGACCACATCCGCCCCACGAAAATGGGCGCGATAGGCCGCGCGGTCCTCATTCAGCAGGTCCACAATCTGCACGCCTTCAATGGCTTCACCTTTGTCATTGTGCGTGCGCACATCCAGCGGCAGCAGGTCATATCGCGCTCGTAAATCTTCCAGAATCAGGCCGGCCATGCGTCCCGCCGCGCCTGTCACCACCACTTTGCGTTTGTTCATCTGAAATCCCCCGATTTTCTGAAACAACGCCATAGCAAGAGTATAACGCATTCAGCGCGGATAGACGGCTAAAACGGCAGGAACCGGGTCAAAGGACGGCAAACGCAGCGGCTGGCCCTCACCGCTGGCGTACAGCATAGTGGAACCGCCGCCGTCGAGGTTGAGCGCATTCACGATGCCCATGTCCGTGGTGGGCAGCCACGCGCTGATGGCTTCCAGTGTCAGGCCGGTCAGCGGCGTAACCATCAGCAGGATGCGGCCCTGGGTATCCTGCGCAACCACTGTGCGGCGCGAGACTCGTTCCTGCGGCGTGGGGACATAAGCGGTCTGCCCATTCAGCACCAGCATGGGGAAAGCCTGGACCGCCTGCTCGAAAGTTTCACCCTGATACGGCTCGGCGATGTTAGAGCGGACACGCGGCAGGCCGTTCTGCACCTGGAAGGTTCCGCCGCGCCCCTGAAGCGAACTGCCATACACCATAGAATCGGCCACCAGCAGACCGAGGATGGTGTGATCGGCGTGGAAAAAGTTGGCGTTGACGAAGGCGGCAGCGTCCGGGAGTTCAGCCTGCCAGCCCGCCTGCGAGAGCGGCTCACCGGGTCGGTAATGGGCGCGGAAGACATACAGCGCGGGATCAATGCGCAGCGCCCAGACCTGCCCCAGCACATTACCACCGGGCTGATAGGCGCGCTGTTCCAGCCCCGGCGCGAGAGTCTGCCAGCCATTATTGTCTACAGGGGCGGGAGTGGGCGCGGGAGTCGGCGTCTGAAGCGCCAGCATACAGCCGCTCAGCAGCCACAAAGCAACAAGCAGGAACGCTGCGCGCAGCCGCTTTTGACTCTTGTCCGGCCAGGTGACCCGTGCTATACTCTGCAAACCTTCGGGCGCGTAGCTCAGCTGGTTAGAGCGCACGGTTCACATCCGTGAGGTCGGGGGTTCGAGCCCCTCCGCGCCCATTTCTACGTTATCGCTCCCCACTTTCACGACTCTCAACCCTGTGCTATACTCAACTCACTTGGCTATACCCAGGCGCAGGTATCACCTGAGGTATCGGTCTCTTTCGGCTTATCCCGAGAAATGATCTCCTCCAACCAGAATAACGCGCAGGAGAAGTGTAATACCCCCATGGGGGTATAAGAGGCCCTCATGGCTCTCGAGGATCAAATTCGTTTACCGGCTTTGAATTTAATCCATCGGCGCTTACGCCTGCTGAACTTGCTGACCAGGTTCGTAGAGTCGGGTCAGCGCCTGATTACCATTTACGCCCCCAGCGGCTATGGCAAATCTATTCTCCTGGCCGATTTTGCACAGACCACGAACCTGCCGGTGTGCTGGTGCTCTCTCAGGCCGGCAGACCGGGATCCTGCCGCTTTTTTGGCCCTCCTGGCCTACAGTATCACCGACCGCTTTCACGAAATCGAGCGAAATGGACTACTTCGGGTCGTGGAGCAGGCGGATACCCAAAACAGTGTCCGCCGCATCGCAGACCTGCTAAGCAACGTCGGCCCTCACCTTATTATCATCGACGATTACCACAAGGCCAATAGCGCCGGCACGACGCTGGCTCTTAACCGGCTTTTGGAACAATTGCCTGCTGCGAGCACGGTCATCCTGGCCGCTCGCGGCGACATGGTCCTGGAGACAGGCCACATCATCGACTTATTGGTAGCCGAACGCGCCTCCGGTCTCTCAGAGGAAGAACTGCGCTTCACCCCGGAAGAGCTTCAACTGCTGATGCGCAAGCGCTTTGGCCGCCAGATCGACCTGGACACGGCCAACACGATTGCCCGGGCTACCGATGGGAACATCGCCCAGATCTTGTTGACCGGGCACATCATGCACGCTGGCGAGATGGTCGGCCGCCTGCAGCGACGATTGGGCGATGACCGGGAGATGATCTATCACTATCTGGCCGACGAGGTCTTGACCAAGCAACCGCCGGAACTGCAGCGATTCCTGTTGCACACCGCCGTCTTACCCGATATGACGGCCGAGTTGTGTAACAATCTGCTGGAGATTATGACTGTCGGCGCCAATGTTTGTGACAGGTGTCGCTAACGTTGTAGCCATTCTCTGAGACAATATAGCCAT
>CAZKIB010000219.1:0-11002 GCA_964552425.1 uncultured Anaerolineaceae bacterium
CGCCAGACGAATCTCCTCAATCATATCGAGATCATTGTTGCTGGCCGGGCCATCCGTTCCGATGCCGACAGTGACACCGAACTTGAGCATTTCCGCAACCGGCGCGATGCCGCTTGCCAGCTTGAGGTTGCTGGTCGGGCAGTGCGCCACTGTACAATCATGATCGCGCAGAATGTGCATCTCCTGCACTTTAATATGCACACAGTGCGCCGCCAGCACCTTGGCGTCCAGCAGGCCTACTTCTTCGACCCAGTTGACTACGCGCTGGTCGCGCTCTTGCAGGCTGTCATCGACTTCCTGTTTGGTCTCAGCAATATGGATCAGAACCGGAACATCAAATTCCTTCGCCAGCGCCGCCGATTGTTTCAACAAATCCTCAGTGCTGGAATAGGGCGCGTGCGGCGCAACCGCCGGGGTGATGAGCGGGTGATTCTGCCAGTTCTCGATAAATTGCCGGGCATAGGCCAGGCTGTCCTCATAGGTATCGGCATCCGGTGCGGGGAACTTCAGAATCGTCTGCCCTAATACGCCGCGTAAACCAGCTTCAGCGGTAGCTTCGGCGATTTCCGCCTCAAAATAATACATATCGGCAAACGCGGTGATCCCGCTGCGAATCTGCTCCGCGCAGGCCAGCCTGGCCCCCAGACGGCAGAATTCGGGGCTGACGAACTCACGCTCGGTTGGCATCATATAACCCATCAGCCAAACGTCCAGCCGGCGGTCATCCGCCAGACCGCGCAGCAGGGTCATGGGCACATGAGTATGGGCGTTGACCAGACCGGGCATGACATACTGGCCCGTACAATCGACCACTTCACCGGCGCTAAATTCGCTGAGAATCTGGTCGCGCTGGCCCACCGCGACGATTTTAGCATCGCGCACCGCGACAGCCCCATCAAAAATCAGGTTAAAATCGGCATCCATGGTGACGATTGTCCCGCCGCTGAGGATCACATCGACCTGTTCCATCAGTCACCTCCATAACTGCCGGGAAATTTGCACAATTATACCGTCAGAGTAAACTTTGTCTAATTGACTTTGTAATGTACGGTGTTCCAAAACGCCAGATTACCGGAACCCGCCGCACCGGAACGGTCCATGCTGCAACGCTTGCGTTTACCCTATCTGTACGTCCTCGAAGCCGGCTTAATCGGCATTTTTTTCGTTCAGGCCCTGCGCCTGCTGATCGGGCTGGTTTACAACCGGGTCGCCAGCGCCGCCATCGTGAGTGTCACCGATCCCGCTGCGCTCAACACGGCGCTTCCTGGCATCGTGCAGCCATCCGAAATCACCAGTGAACTCAGCTTTCTGGTCTACATGCTGGCCCTGCCACTTCTGGCGATCATTCTGGGCCGCATCCGCTGGCTGATTGTGCTTGGTGCACTGCTGGCCGCCATCGGACGCGCGCTGCTGCCGCTGGATACAGTGGGGGATGTTTACGCCGGGGCGCTGGTGATTGGCGGCGGTCTGCTGTATCTGACCATGCTGATTCGCAATCGCGCGCAGGTGCTGCCTTATTTTTTCATTATCGGCTTTGGTGCAGACCAACTCTTCCGGGCAGCCGGCAATACGCTGGACCCATCGTGGTCGTTTGGCTACGCATCAACCCAGGCCGTGCTTTCCATCCTGACCATTGGCCTCAGCCTGATTGCGGCCTATCGCAGCCGCCCCGGTGATTCGGCTGTTGCGCCCGATTACGGTCTGCTGCCTATCTGGGGTGGCATCGGCCTGGCCGGACTGCTGTTTCTGGAAATCACGCTGCTTGCCCTGCCGAACGCTATCGCGGGCCGGGCGGATGTCGACTACACCACCTTTGTCCCACTCACGCTGGCGGCGACCCTGCTGCCGCTGGTTCCCTTCATTCGAAATCAGGCGCGCGCTTTTATCAGCGCGTTTGATGGCAGCGTGCGCGGCTGGCTGTGGATGCTGATTATCGCGCTGCTGATGGTCTTCGGCGGGCGTTTTCAGGGCATCGCGGCAGGTGTCGGGCTGGTGATCGCTCAGTTTGCGATCAGCCTGTTGTGGTGGTGGATCGTGCGTCCGCGTGCCGAGCGCCAGCGCAGTCTGACAAGTCTCTGGCTGATCTTTGGTGTATTCGTCTTTGTCTTGCTGATCGGCGGGGACATCTTTACCTATGAATATGCCTTTGTGCGCCCTCTCGCCACACCGTTTGAACCGCTGAACACGCTGGTCCCGACGCTGCTGCGCGGTTTCCGGGGCATGGGGCTGGGGCTGCTTCTGGTCGGTGTGTTCCTGGCCGTGCTGCCGATGACCCAGACTTTTCGGCGCATCCCCTGGGCAGGCGGCCCGGCATGGCAAAGCACCTTCGGAGTACTGCTGGTCATTGTCGCCAGCGTCGGCGCGGCCTATGCTGCGCGTCCACCGCTGATTACAGGTGTGCGTGATGTCGATGTGATTCGCCTCGGAACCTACAACATCCACGCGGGGTATAACGAGTTCTTTCATTATGATCTGGAAGAACTGGCCCGCACGATTGAATTGAGCGGGGCCAATGTGGTGCTGCTCCAGGAAGTCGAAGCCGGACGCAGCACCAGTATGGGGGTCGATCAGCCGCTCTGGCTGGCGCGGCGGCTCGGCATGGATCGCCGTTTTTATCCGACGAATGAGGGCCTGCAAGGGTTGGCCGTACTGTCGAATGTCGAAATCGTCTTTGATGAGGGAACCCTGCTCGCCAGCACAGGTTATCAAACAGGTTTGCAGCGCGTACAAATCCGCCCGGACAGCGGCGTGGTCACGCTCTATAACACATGGCTGGGCTTGTTATTAGCCTCACCGGACGGACCGGCCATTGATGAGCAGGAACAGGACCAGCAGCAGCAGCTCGACGAAATCTTCACCATCATCACTGCCGATCATCCCACCGGGAATTTTGGCAGGCTGGTGCTGGGCGGCACGTTTAACAACACCCCCACATCCCCGTTGATTCAGAAGATGCGAGACGCTGGTTTTCGTGATCCGTTCGCCGGGCAGCCGGCCGTCCGTTCCTACACGCTGGACCGCACCAACTTGCAGGCGCGAGTAGATTATTTGTGGCTGCGCCCACCCCTGCAAGAGATCAGCGCCGGGGTGATGGATGGTCGTGGCTCTGACCATCGGATGGCGGTCATCGAATTACAGATCGCCACACGATCAGGGTAGCACGGGCATCTCACCAGCTTCCAGCGCCTTGAGAGCATTTCGAGCGGCGGCCTGAGCAGCCAGTTGTTTGCTGCGGCCCTGTCCCTGACCGACAATACGTTCCCCAATCACCACTTCGACGGTAAACTGCTTTTCATGATCCGGCCCATCTTCGTCCGTCACCACATAAACGGGGGTCAGGTTATGAACCGCCTGGCTCCACTCCTGTAACTTGCTGCGCGCATCAATATGCAGCCCTTCCGCCAGAATATAATCGACCATCGGCATCAGGCGCGGCACGACAAATTCAGCCGCCCGTTCCAGCCCCTGATCGAGATACAACGCGCCCAGCAGGGCCTCAAAGGCATCACACAGCAGGTTGCGGCGCTGCCGGCCCCCGGTCAGTTCCTCACCACGCCCCATACGCAGCACATCGCCAATCCCGATCTGCGCGGCTACTTCTGCCAGCGTATCGGTACGCACCAGCGCGGCCCGCAGGCGGGTGAGTTCGCCTTCAGGCATCATCGGAAACTGGTCGAACAACACCCGCGTGATGGCAAAATCAAGCACCGCATCCCCCAGAAACTCCAGCCGTTCGTTATCGCCCAGGCCGCTGTTTTCCTGCTCATTGAGATACGAGCGGTGTGTCAGCGCCTGTTCGAGCAGGGCCGGATTCCTGAATTGCAGATCATGCTGATGTTCAAACTGCTGAAGATTCATGCTTATTGAAAACTCGCAAAGATTAACGAGACGTTGTGCCCGCCAAAGCCGAACGAATTGGTCATCACATATTTCACCGGCACTTCACGGGCTACATTCGGCACGTAGTCCAGGTCGCACTCCGGGTCCGCTTCGGTCAGGTTGATCGTCGGCGGCACAATCTGGTCGCGCAGCACCAGCACCGACACAATCGCCTCGATAGCGGCTGTCGCCCCCATACCATGCCCGGTCATACTCTTGGTCGAACTCATGGGCACATGATAGGCCCGTTCACCCAGCGCGTTCCTGACCGCTTTGGTTTCCATCGTGTCATTAAGCGATGTGGCAGTGCCGTGCGCGTTGATGTAATGAATATCCTCCGGGTTTAGCTGCGCGTCTTTCAAAGCGTGCAGGATCGCCTTCGTCGCGCCCTTGCCTTCCGGGTCTGGCGCAGTTGGGTGAAAGGCGTCCGAGGTCGCGCCGTAACCCACCAGTTCCGCCAGTATGTTCGCGCCGCGCGCTCTGGCATGTTCCAGTTCTTCCAGAACCACCACACCCGCGCCTTCGCTGAAGACCAGCCCGGTACGATTTTTATCGAAGGGTCGGGACGCGCCAACAGGATCATCGTTCTGCCGCGAACACGCCCCTACCCGGTCAAATGCCGCCACGCCAATCGGGATGATGGGGGCTTCGCCACAGCCCGCCAGCGCCTGATCAATGCGTCCCATCCGAATCAGATCAAAGGCGTGCCCAATGCAGTCCGCGCCTGTCGCACAGGCAGAAATCGGCGTATAGGATGGGCCAGTCGCCCCAATGTCGATACTCACAATATCGCTGCCGCCGTTGACCATCAGCATCGGGATACCAAAGGGGGTGATCCGGCGCGGGTCATTGGTTTCAATCAGGATTTGCGCCTGCTCATAATAGCTTTCCACACCGCCTACCGAAGCGCCGACGATCACCCCGGTTCGATCCGTATTCTTCTCGTTGACTTCCAGGCCGGAATGCGCCATCGCTTCCTGCGCCGCAGCCA
The DNA here is from genome assembly GCA_964552425.1 of uncultured Anaerolineaceae bacterium. GTDB lineage: Bacteria > Chloroflexota > Anaerolineae > Aggregatilineales > Phototrophicaceae. The sequence continues at coordinate 4,871 of CAZKIB010000219.1, forward strand.
CAATAAACTGCTGATAACGATCCCGGCGGCGGGCCTCCTTCGCAGGCATATACACGGACGGATCCCAGTTCTTCACTTCCGCCGCAATTTTGACCAGATGGTTCACAGGGTCAAAGCGCGTAATCGGCCCGACGCCGCTCTTCCCGGCCTTCAAAGCTTCCCAGGTATCTGCCGCATTGTGGCCGAGCGGAGAAACCGCGCCATATCCGGTTACGACAACACGTTTCATGCCCAACTCCCCGTTGTAATCAGGATCATAATTTGTTTCGTTCTACCATAGCGGCCAGCCCTCTGACAATGGCTGGCTAGCCATCCGACTTCTGTCGATCTGCCGCCGAAGGCATGTAATGGCCTTCCACCCAGGCCGAACCATCCGCCCCTACCTCTTTTTTCCAGACCGGCACAATCTCCTTCAGGCGGTCAATGCCATAGCGGGCCGCCTCAAAGCACCCCTGGTCACGGTGGCCGGATGAACAGGCGATCAACACGGTATTCTGGCCGACTTCCAACACACCGACCCGCTGAATCATGGCGATCCCCTGCACCAGCGGCCAGCGCTCACGAATTTCCGCGGCGACCTGTTTCATCTTGGCAACAGCCATCGGCTCATAGGCTTCATATTCGAGATGTTCGGTTTCCAGCAGGCCGTTTGCCTTGTTTGTCTTGCCACGTACCATCCCGCTGAACACACAAACTGCCCCGGTCTCCGGCACGGTGATGGCCGCGATGATTTCGTCGTGGTCAATTGGCCCATCCGCCAGCCGGTAAATTTCGGGGAAGTCCTGACTGCCCCCGCTGACCGGCGGAAAGAACGCCAGTGTATCACCCTCGTGAACCGGGTCCTCGTTCTGGGCATATTCCTCATTGACAGCGGCTATAGCAGCTTCAACATTCGCCTGCATTTTCGGGTACTGACCAACCAGGGCGCGGCGCACATCCGCCACCGTCGCGGGGTCATCGCGCAGAACCAGTGTCAGTTTACTCTGGCCGGCTATATCTTTAAGGGTCGCAAAGAGCAAAATTCTGACCTGCATTATTTCGTCTCCCCGGCTGTATAATCGCCATGCTGGCCGCCCTGTTTTTCGAGCAGTCGTATATCGCTCAGACGCATTCCCCGGTCAACCGCTTTCGCCATATCATAAATCGTCAGTGCGGCGACAGTCACTGCGGTCAGTGCCTCCATTTCCACACCAGTCTTGCCTATCGTGCGCGCCACAGCGGTAATTCGTACTGCGTCAGCATCTTCGTCCAGGCTGATATCCACGTCAATTTTGGTGAGCGGGATAGGATGGCACAGCGGGATCAGATCAGAGGTGCGCTTGGCCGCCATGATCCCGGCGATTTTGGCAACCGTCAGCACGTCCCCCTTTTTCAAAGCGCCATCGCGGATCAAACGCAGCGTTTCCGGCTGCATATAGACTGTGCCCGCCGCTGCTGCCATGCGTTCTGTTTCCGGCTTTGCGCCCACATCCACCATGCGCGCTGCGCCCTGTTCATCCAGATGGGTCAGCTTATCACTCATTCCAGAACCTCCAGTAGAAGGGACATTATAACGCATGTGAGCAGGCTTGTTTTGGGTCAATCGCCCGTGTATACTGATTTTGATACGATAACCCTCCGTTAATCCTGGAGTTATTCCAATTGAGCATTTTTAACAAGGGTATGGCAAAAACGCGCCGCTCTTTTTTCGGGCGCATTGCCGATATGCTCGGCAGTACTGATATTGACAATGACACCTGGGACGACATCGAAGCGCTGCTCATTCAGGCTGATCTTGGGGTCGACACCACCCAGGATGTACTGAACGAACTGCGCAAACGCGGCTACCGGCGCACCGAGGATTTACAGCAGGGGCTGCGTGAAGTGCTGGCCGCCATGCTCAAAACCCCACCACCCATGAATATCAGCGGACGCCCCCTGTCGATCATTCTGGTCGTCGGCGTCAACGGTTCCGGCAAAACCACCACCATCGCCAAACTCGCCAACCGCCTCAACACCAGCGGGCGCAAAGTGCTTCTGGCGGCGGGTGATACCTTTCGCGCAGCCGCAATCGAACAGTTGCAGACCTGGGGCGAGCGTATCAACGTCCCGGTTATCGCCAACCAGCCCGGTTCTGACCCGGCTTCAGTGGTCTATGACGCCACAGAAGCTGCGCGGGCACGAGGCAAGGACATCCTGATTGTGGACACGGCCGGCCGTCTGCACAACAACTACAACCTGATGGGCGAACTGGCAAAAATCAAGTCCGTCTCGTCACGGGTTGTGCCGGACGCGCCGCATGAAGTGCTGCTGGTGCTGGATGGCACAACCGGGCAGAATGCCTTGCAGCAGGCCCAGAAATTCCGCGAAATGGTGGATGTCACGGGCATTATCGTCACCAAGCTGGACAGCACCGCGAAGGGTGGCATGATCTTTTCGATCTTCAATGAACTCAAACTGCCGATCCAGTACATCGGCCTGGGTGAAGGCATGTATGATCTGGTATCCTTCAGCCCGGAAATTTTCGTCAAAAGTCTGTTCGATGAGAACTAGCCAAAGATAAACCGCCATGGAACACCTGGTCAGCCTGCTCAGGGAAATGAAGGATACCATTGATGGCCTGATGGCCCAGCTTAGTATCCCGCAGAAAGAAGCGCGCGCCGCCAAACTTGAAGAACAGGCCAGCGCCACCGACTTCTGGAACGAGCCAGACGAGGCTCAAAAAGTGATGCAGGAAATGTCCCGGCTGCGGGACGAGGTTCAGCGCTGGCGAAGCGTCGCCAACCGCATTAATGACGCGCTTGAACTGGCAGAACTGAGCGATGAAAGCCTGCTGGACGATCTCACCCAGGAGGTGAACGGACTGCAACCGCTGGTCGAGCGAATGTCGTTTCAGGCCATGCTGTCGAACCCCTATGACAAGGAAAACGCTATCCTCGCCATTCATGCCGGCGCCGGCGGAACCGACTCGCAGGACTGGGCACAGATGCTGGAACGTATGTATCTGCGCTGGGCGGAAGACAACCATTACAAAGTGGACGTGATCGAACGCAGCGACGGCGAAGAAGCGGGCATCAAAAGCGTGACGCTGGATGTGCGCGGTGAATATGCCTACGGCTATTTGCAGAGCGAACGCGGCGTCCACCGTCTGGTACGTCTCAGCCCGTTCGACTCGGCCAACCGCCGCCACACGTCTTTCGCAAAAGTCGAACTCTGGCCGGACATTCAGGAAGACATCGACATCGACATCAACGAGTCCGACCTGCGGGTAGATACCTACCGTGCGGGTGGCGCGGGCGGCCAGCATGTTCAGAAAAACGATACCGCCGTGCGCATCACCCACATCCCTACCGGGGTGGTCGTCCAGTGTCAGAATCAGCGCAGCCAGAAGCAGAATCGCGAACGGGCCATGCAAATTCTAAAGGCCCGCCTCTTCGAGATGGAACGCCAGAAACAGGAAACGGAAATGGCTGCCCTCAAAGGCGAAAATGTCGATGCCGGCTGGGGTAATCAGATTCGCTCCTACGTGCTGCATCCTTACCAGATGGTCAAGGATCATCGGACAGATCATGAAGTCGGGAATGTCAACGCCGTGCTGGATGGGCGTCTGAACGATTTCATGGAAGCCTACCTGCGCTATCAGATTGAGAGCAAAAACCTTATTTCAGAGGAGTAAAGCCGGTGGCAGACCTGGCCCATCAAATTCAACAACTCCGCGACAGATTTGATTCTTTTCACGAACGAGCGCGTATGACGAGCATCACCCGTGAAATTAGTGATGTGGAAGCGCGCATCAAAACACTACCAGCCGACATTCAAAAAGTCCGCAGCCGGGGTTACGCCTTCCGGTCCTATCTTGAACAGAAAGCCGAAGTCCTCGAAACACACTGGAAAGATATTCAACAGCGCGTTCACCGGGCGATTGAAAACGAAATTACGGACCTGCGCGACAACCTTGACCAGACTGAACGACGTGTGCGGCGCATGACGGATGAAGCCGACGACGCCGAAGTCAACACCGTGACAGAGTGGCTCGATAATCTGGAAAAGCGCATCGAGGCTGCCGAAAGCCGCATTCAGAATATGTATTATTCGCTCAGGAACGATGTGCAGAATACCTTCAGCCAGTTGACCGAAATTAACTGGTGTCTCGACCAGAAAGATGAAGCCTCGTTCGATTTTCTGGCCGGAGAGGCGCTGTTCCTGGTTGCGAAAGCGGAATGGGTTGCTACCGGCAAGGATAACCAGGACCCGGATGGCCTGTTGTATCTGACAGACCAGCGGCTCATCTTTGAGCAGAAAGAGACCACCGGCAAGCGCCTGGGGTTGTTCGGCGGCAAACAGGAACAGGAGGTCGAGTGGGAGTTAGCCCTGCATACCCTCGAATCCGTCGAAGCCGAAAACAAGGGGTTGTTCGGCGGTAAGGATATGCTCTATTTTAATATCACAAGCGGCGAACACCGGCGCATTACTGTCGAAGTAAAGGGCGGGGTTGATTGCAGGTTCTGGCAAAAACAGATCCAGCGCATGATCGGCGGTGACGTTGCCAATGAACGCGCGATTGAAGCAGACCCGGAACTCATCGAAAAGATTCGGAATGCCCCTACAGCCTGTCATGTGTGCGGGGGCACACTTCCGCAGCTTGTTGCCGGACAAAACCAGATCCACTGTGAATATTGTGGCGGCGTGGTCCGTTTGTGACGACTTGACAGATAAGTGGGTTGGCGCTATGATGTAAACGTGTGATTAAATTACCTATATATCCACCAAAAACATACCCTTGACAGGCAAGTATGGTCAGGGTATAATTTCCCATCTATGGTCGCTCATCCTTGATTAAACCCTAATATGGCATCGGAAACTTCTTTCCGAGAGCCTTTTGTTTGTTTTACGGGGTGAGCCGTATCCACCTGTTCAGCGGTCCGTGCAAGAGTTCAATCACATTTCCTATACTGTTTTAACGCAGAGGAGGGTACGCCTTGGAAGCGAAGGATTTCAGCGCACTTCGCATTAGCCTTGCTTCGCCAGAGCAGATTCGATCCTGGTCGTATGGCGAAGTCACCAAGCCCGAAACCATCAATTACCGCCGGCTGCGCCCCGAAAAAGACGGTCTGTTTTGTGAAGCCATTTTCGGGCCAACCAAAGACTGGCAGTGTTACTGCGGCAAGTACAAAAATGTCCGCTATCGTGGCATTGTCTGTGACAAGTGTGGGGTGGAAGTCACGCGGTCTTCCGTCCGGCGTGAACGTATGGGCCATATTGAACTGGCTGCCCCGGTGGCCCATGTGTGGTATACCCGGCGCGTGCCCAGCTACCTCGGCCTGCTGCTGGATATCAGCCGGCGCAACCTGGACCGGGTGCTTTATTTCGCTCAGTATGTCATCACCGGCGTTGATGAAGATGCCCGCCAGAAAGCTCTGGGGCGTGTCGAAAAGGAACTCACTCAAAAAGAGATGGCTCTCGGTGGTGATCTCCACGATCAGATGGAGACCATCCGCGTCGAGCGGGATGCGACTCTGGCAGGCTTCAATGATCGTATCGCCGCGATCCACACCCATTTTGATGAAGAACTGGCCCGCCTGACCGACGAGTTGATGCAGGAAGCGCAGCATCTCCAGGAGCGGGTGGATTCATTGATGGGCAAACCAGCCCCTTCCGATGTGAATTTTGAAAGCGCCAGTATGGTGATTGCCGCCAAGGGCGAAAATATCACCAGCGAACATATCGCGCGCGTGCAGACTGCGGTGAATTCGTACCTGGGTGACATTCAGGATGAAGTTGACCAGATGCGCGTCGCCGAACTCGCCAAGCTCAATATGGAAGCTGAGGAACTCACCAAGACCGCCAATACGCGGCTGGATGAACTTCAGAATGAACTTGACAGCCGCGTGGGCAATGTACGTCAGAGCGCAGAACGCGCGCGTGCCGAACTTCAGGATTTGCGGGTGCTGCAATTCCTGCCGGAAACACGCTTCCGCGAACTGAAGAGCCGCTATGGTAATGTGTTCCAGGCAGACATGGGCGCTGAGGCGTTTTACGACATCCTCAAGACCATGGAAATGGACAAGCTGGCGAAGGAACTCTGGCACGAAGTTCGCACCACCCGTTCCAAGTAGCGCAAGAAAAAGGCGACCAAGCGCCTGCGCGTGGTCG
>CAZKIB010000220.1:0-2721 GCA_964552425.1 uncultured Anaerolineaceae bacterium
TGGGTGTTCGATGTAACAGGCAGGCTGAGGACATTGCCATCGCAGGTGGCGTCCATTTTGGACATCTGACCATTGCTGTTCATCATGTACGGAACCACCGCGCTGCAAGCCGCGCCAAATGCGTCCTGCGTGTTGAGGGTAACTGTCTTGAAGCTGGACGCGCAGCCCACCCCCACACGGCGCCCACCTTCCGGGCCATAACCAATGAGATCAATAATGTTCGTAAAATCTGCTTCGCTGGCTTCGCTCAGCAGAAAGTCCGGGCACAGTCCACTTCTTCCCCCTGCCGGGCCACCTGTCTGGGCAAAGGCCACTGCCGGGAGGGCCATCATCACCACAGACAAAAGAAGCAGCATACACATGGAACGTTTCATGAGAATTCCTCCGCAATAAACCAAATGGGTTCTGACGGGAGTGTGTCGCACGTGATTGTGCAGCGGAACACACCGAATGTCAAGCAGTCAATAGGCTCCCTCCTGCCGGATCACCGCCGGAATCGTTTTCAACAGGATACGAATATCCATTTTCAGAGAATAATTTTGAATGTAATATAAATCATCCTCGGTATGCAGATACATGGGCCGGCTGCTGCGTCCGTTGACCTGCCAATAGCCTGTCAGTCCCTGTGGTACTGTGAAACGCATATACTGCCAGCTTTCATAACGATCACGTACAACCGCCGGAACTTCAGGTCGTGGGCCGACCAGACTCATATCCCCCCTGAAGATGTTAAAAAACTGCGGCAGTTCATCCAGGCTCATGCGGCGAATAATTTTCCCTACCGCTGTCAGCCGGGGGTCATCAGGCATTTTGGCATTGGTTGCCTGTGACTCGACTTCCAGTATCGGTTCATGGCCGTCAAACCGCATGGATCTGAACTTGAACATCACAAACGGACGACCATGCTGACCAAGCCTGACCTGCCTGAAAATGACAGGGCCGCGGCTGTCCAGCTTAATTGCAAACATGATAAGCGCCATCAGGGGCAGTGTGAGCACAATCAGCACACAGGACAGTATCAAATCAATACAGCGTTTGATAAGACGCTGACGCGGTGTCAGCACACGGGTGTACAAACTGAATAGAGGATATTCCTCGGCGCGAGTTTCGGACTCAAGTGGGGGCGCGCTATAAGCCAACCAGACCTGGACTTTGAGGTCACTTAGAGCCTGAACCAGCGAGAACAATTCACGACTGCGTTGAAGCAGGATAATCACGGTATCGATGTGCTGGTTGATAACCACATGCACGGTCTCATCCAGCGTCCCGGTGATACGCAGACTATGCGCTGGCGTGTTGTCGTCCAACGTGCCGGTGGCGCTTCCAATGATGCGCTCGATTCGTTCAAAATACTGGCTCTGTTCGCGCTCATCCACCACCACAAGAATGCGCTTGAGACCCTGTTGTCGGGCGGCGTGGGTTCTACGATTCTGAAGCGCGGGCAAAACACCCCGTCGGAAGGAAACAGAAGGTCTGACCACGTAGACATCATGAATACAATGGAGAGCCATATTTGCGACATCGCTTATGACAACCAGCTTTGAGATTGCCTGCCCCCGCAGACTTTCTTCAGTTGTACCACAAGTTTGACCAAATGCGAAATATGTCGTCAGAAAAGGGGACACACCGGCTGTTTGCGCGCTGTATAAAGGGCCGGGTATGATTGCCAGTGCAATATTATCTGGATACAGCAGATTTGCGGAGAAAAATCCTATGCTGGGACTTTTGGCATTTATCCTGCTGACCGCATTTTCATCAATGCCTGTACCCGCATGGCAGGCAGATAATCAAGGGGTATTCTTTCTGGCACGCACTGACAGCAGCGGAGACGGTCTGATTGATCTCAATGACGAAAATCGTCTCTATTACAGTACCTTTGCGGGCGAAACCACAGCCGTAAGTCCGGCAGGTATCCGTGTGATCCAGTTTGCGGTGCAGCCCAATCATGAAATTGTCGCCATAAACTGGCTGCAAAACGAACAAAACACAGCGGCTGTTGTGCGGGTTGCGGATCAGGCGATTATCAGCGAAATTGAGCTGGCTGATCTCACCAATCCACGCCTCACCCTGAATGACAGCGGTCTTTGGGTGGTTGGCAACAATGTGGACAATGTACCGGTCATTCGTGGATTTGATCCGACAACGGGGGCATTGATTTCTGAGCGGGTCATGCGTCGTCCAGATACCCAGATCGAAGTCCACTATTCAGGCAAATGGATGCTGGCCTACCACCTGGAAGCTGGGGCACTGAGTGTGCTTCAAATACCTGGCCTTCAGGGTGTGCCTTTTGAGGTTTCCGGTTATGCCGCAGGCCGTCCCTCATGGTCTCCGGTTGGCGAAAACGTGTTGATCGGCACACGCGCTGTCAACAACCCGGATGATTTTGGCGTGCTGGTGGTTGATCTGACCACGCTGACGACCACACGCCACGATTTACCTGATTACCCGGTTGGCACAAATGTGGACCTTAGCTGGAGCAAAAACGGCCAGTTTATCCAGATTCAGCCGGAATTAAGCGCTGAGGATACGTCTGGTCTGCCTCATCTGGCATTCCTGAGACTTTCGACGGGCGAACTTCAGATTGTGAATTCGGAATCGATCAGCCAGGTCTGGGAGTGGACACAGGATGATCGAGCCGCCCTTGTCACCGAAGGTATCAGTATCAGTGAGGGGCAGCAGCCCGGTCTTGTGTTTCAGCTTTATGATGCCCAGGAGAATACG
>CAZKIB010000220.1:2746-10982 GCA_964552425.1 uncultured Anaerolineaceae bacterium
CGCTGGCGATACTCGAAAATTTTCAGGTGTTCAATATCCGCTGGCGACCAGACGGACAGGCAGTGGCTGTCCTGGCGCAATCCCGACAGACCGGGTTGTATGGCCTTTACACCTTCGAGATTGGCGCTTCCCAGGCTTATCCACAGGCATATTTTGAAACCACCAACGCCAGTATCAGCCAGGGCCGGCTGGATTGGTCCGGTGACGGAACCCGGCTTGTGTTCTTTATCCCGACGGAAGACCTGATTTTCACCTCACTTGGCTTAACATGGGCAGGCTTTGTGGTCGATACAGAAACTCAGGCAGTTACCCGCATTTCGCCTGAGAACAGCGTTGTTGAAATGCTTCAAATTTACCTGAACTGAGGCGTACACTTTGCCACAGGAAAACGATGACGCACGTCACAAACAGCGGCGCTGGCGAATCATCCGGCTGCTTGGTTTCATTTTTCTGGTGCTTCTGGCCGCAAAAGCGCTGACATTCGGGCTGGCTGTGGCCGAATTGAATACGTCTGTTCAGGATTTACAGGCCGCACCCACCAACGCAGCGGACTTCGGCAGGCGGGTTGAGCGTGTTTTTCGCGCTGTCGGGCGCGCATCAGCAGAAACCCGGCCATTTACGCCGCTCATCCGATTAGGCGGTTCGGACGGCTGTGCCATCGCTGATCTCATTCATTTCGCAGGCGATATAAGTGCATTGGGTGTCGATCTCAGCCCGTTGGCCGAGGCTGCGTTTGAGTCCTATTCCCAATCCAGTGAGCAGCGCATCCTGATCGCGCCGCTGCGGGATAGCTGGAGCAGCCTCAATGCGAACCAGCCGATGCGCCAGATTCAGAACCTGACAGACCGTCCGCGCTGCCTTGCAGATCAGCCGCGCATCCGGGCATGGCAGGAAGCCAGCGATGGCGTCCTGTTTCTCCTGAATTTTTTCGTAACGACCCCCTGGCAAGACCTGCTGGCGGACAATGAAACGACGATCATTGTTCTGAACAATTCAGATGAACTGCGCGCCACTGGCGGATTCACAACCGCAGTGATCGTCGTCGAAATACAGGACGGATACCTGAACTGGCGGCTGACAAACAGCTACGCTGTCGATAATGAAGCGCTTTACGATTACCATCCTCCAGCGCCCGTGCCCCAGCAGCGCTACATGGCCCTGTCAAAATGGACCTTTCGGGATGCCAACTGGTCCCCGGATCATCGTGAATCCGCTGAAGTTGCCCTGCGCCTTTACGCTGTTGACCAGGAGGTGACAGCCCCGCGAAACCTGATCACGGTTAATTTTACGGCTCTTGAAACCTTGATGAACTATGTTTCATCCATCCACGTGAACAACGACACACTGACAGCCGAGAATATGATGAATGTGGTGCGGGAGGCATGGGGGTTTGATTCCAGCCTGAATTCGAATGACCCGGCCCGCAAAAACTTCTTACAGGAGCTTGCATGGGACATCGGAGCAGCTTTGGCCGAGCAGCTTTCGCCGGTTGAACAGGCCCGATTAGGTCTGGCTGTGCAAGACATGCTGGACCGTCGTGACATCATGATCTATTCCGCAATCCCCGTGTGGCGTGACTGGCTGGCATCTCAGGGGTGGGATGGAGCGCTCATCTCTTCTACCGGCGATTATCTGATGGTGGTGGACAGCAACCTCGGCTATAACAAAATGACACTCTACAGTGAGCAGGACATCCGTTACGAGGTTGATCTGCGAGAGTCGCCCCAAAGCCGCCTGACACTTCAATACCGCAACACTGTCGACAGTGACCTGACCTGTACGCAGTACACTCGTGGTCAGAGACAGATCGAAGCCGAAGGACGAGAACCCAGTTATTATGATCGGGCCGTCAACTGTTACTGGAATTATGTGCGTGTGCTGGTTCCGCAAAACAGCCGCATTCAGGATTATCAGGTCTGGGCCGCCCCGTCGGAATGGTTCCCAATTTCACGCGCGGCCAGCCCGGCGCAGATCGACGCGCTGCAAATCGGCCCCTACAGCGGTTTTGGCACGATGCTGGTTGTCCCGGTGCAGGACAGCCGTGAACTCTGGTTCGAATATAATCTGCCACCTGACATCGTTCAGAAGTCAGAAAGCAGCCAGCACTATCATCTGATTATCCAGAAGCAGCCCGGTGCTCCACCCGCGCGTCTGCAAATTGAAATTCAGCTACCCGATAACGCAGCCATCCTTTCCGCCGCGCCCGCGAACTTTGTCGTTTATGGCAGCCGCCTGATGTTGGAGCAGACTTTTGACAGGGACCTGACAATCGATATTCATTACAACTAACGATTGCTGAGACTGCGAAAATCAGACATACTTACCTTGCTGTCGAATCACCTATCAACCATTGTGTGCCGTGAACATTCACAATCTCAGCGGGCAAACTTTAGGGCAGTACCAGATTCGAGAAGAATTGGGCGCAGGCGGGATGGGGGCTGTGTATCGTGCTTACCAGCCTAATCTTGACCGGGAAGTCGCGCTCAAAGTTCTTGCTTCAGAACTGGCTGCCGATAGTGACTATGTACAGCGCTTCAACCGGGAAGCGCGCATGTCGGCTGCGCTGGAACATGCCCACATTGTACCGATATACGATTTCGGCACGGAACGCGGTTTTAGTTATGTAATCATGCGCCTGCTTTCCGGCGGGTCGCTTCAGGACCGGCTGGAACAGTATCGCGATTCTGGACAATCCCTGCCCTCGCTGCCCGAAATCAGCCGCCTGCTCAACCAACTGGGCGGCGCGCTGGATTATGCCCACAGCAAAGGCGTGATTCACCGCGACATCAAACCCAGCAACGTCATGTTCGATAACCAGGGCAGTGCCTTCCTGGTCGATTTCGGTATCGCCAAGCTCGTTTCCAGCAATTCTGACCTGACTCACACAGGAGCAATGCTGGGCACACCCTACTTCATGGCCCCGGAACAGTGGCGCGGCGAAACCCTGACCCCGGCAGTGGATCAGTATGCGCTGGCAGTCGTGATGTATGTCCTGCTCACAGGGATCATGCCCTTCCAGGCGGAAACACCTTATGCCCTGATGAGTTTGCACCTGTACGAAATGCCCACACCTATCACCGATTTGCGCGATGGAATGCCACCCAACATCGATGCCGTGCTTCAGAGGGCCATGTCCAAAGAAGCGCGTGATCGCTATGACAGTGTGATGGATTTTGCGGAGGCATTTGAAAAAGCCAGCAGCGCGCTGCCGGGCAATCAAACCGGATTTTTCACCTATCGAACGATTGGCTCGGTCCAGCCTACGCCTATCGAACCGCTGCCGACCCCTCATCCGGTTTTATCTCGCCCGCTTCCATCGCCTCCCTCAGAAGACGGGACGCCGCTCATCAGCACACCGCTCCCCGCCGCCCTCACGCCAGCGCCAGCAGTCAGCATATCACCGCCCACTGCGCCTGCCGGTGGTAATCGCCTGCTGTGGATTGCCATCGCCGGGATCATACTGGTTCTGGGGGGAATCATCGTCGCGCTGTTCGTTTCACGCCCACAGGAACAGCCCACTCTTGAATCCGAACTTACCCGTGTCGCCCTGCATATCACCCAGACGTCGCTCGCTGGCCGTGCGATTGAGACTACAAACACGGGTGAACCGCCGACCCCGACAGTGCCAACCGAAACTGCGGTAAACGTTACCGACACACCAGCGGTGATTGCCCAGGCGGAAACGGCCACCGATCAACCACCCCCAACTGTTACACCGCTGCCCACTGACACGCCGACTTCCCTGCCGCCAACCGAGACACCACAGCCCACTGAACCACCAACGGATACCGCATTGCCGCCCACCCTGGTTCCCACCGATCAAGCCACAGCTATCATACTGCCGACAGAACAGCCGACAGAGGTTCCAGCTACTGCCACGCCAGAACCCACAGTCACACCTACCCCGGTTCCACCGACTGCAACGGAAACACCCTCAGCGACACCGACCTTTACGCCGCTGCCGACAGAAACTTCGACACCTGTTCCGCCTACCTCAACCCGGCTGCCCACACAAACACCTTTGCCTACTGAAACGGCAACTGAAACGCCGACACCTTCATTCACCCCGACCTCAACTGCCACAGCTACCCTGCTTCCACCGACCTCAACCCGGCTGCCATCGCAGACACCTTTACCGACTGAAACCCCAACCCTTAGCGAAACCCCGACACTGACACTATCGCCTACACCGAGCGCCGCCCCAACAGCCACGTCTACCTTCACGCCCAGTCCGACCATCGCGGCCACCCCCACTGTCTGCGAGGCCAGTGACCTCAATCAGAATGGCAGCGTGGATATTCTGGACATTCGTGTGGTCGCCAGCCTGTATGGGCTGAACAATGAAAGCCCGGACTTTAACGCGGCGCTGGATTTTGACCTGGACGGCACCATCAGCATTCTGGACCTGCGCCGTGTCACCAGTCTGTACGGCCAGACCTGTGCCGAAACCACCGGTTAGCCAAAGACCTGTACGTTCCAGATAATCCGTCAGAATTTTATAGCTAAATATAACAAGCCAGACTCAGTGAAGACTGTAGTTAGTCGTTCTATTGTCAAAGCCTGACAAAGAAATCGTGAAAACATTATCAAGATCATCCTTATCTGCGGATTAAACCCCGGTCAAAATCATGGTCCATCAACACACTACATTTCCACATCACACGCTTCACACAAGGAGAAAGTTGGGCATGGTACAGATTAAACGGAGTACGTATCTCCTCAAAAAGTCCATTGGCATTGTTTTGCTGATGGCAATTGTCGCGCTGCTGTCCATCTCATTCGTCACTGCTCAGGATGAGCCTATCAAGGTCGGCATCCTCCACTCACTCAGCGGGACAATGTCAATCAGCGAAGTATCGGTGCGCGATGCGACCCTGCTCGCGATTGAAGAGATCAATGCCAGCGGTGGTGTCATGGGTCAAATGCTCGAACCCATCATCGAGGACGGCGCCAGTGATTGGCCGACCTTTGCCGAAAAAGCGCGCAAGCTCATCCTCGAAGATGAGGTAGCGGTGGTGTTCGGCGGCTGGACCAGCGCCAGCCGTAAGGCGATGCTGCCCGTATTCGAGGAGCTGAACGGCCTGCTGTTCTACCCTGTGCAGTACGAAGGGCTGGAACAATCGCCCAACATCTTCTACACCGGCGCGACCACCAACCAGCAGATCGTCCCCGGTGTCGAGTATCTGCTCGAACAGGGTCACACGAAATTCTTCCTGCTCGGCTCGGACTATGTTTTCCCACGGACCTCCAACACCATCATCAAAGAGCAGCTCCTGGCGGCAGGTGGTGAAACGGTCGGCGAAGAATATGTGCCTCTGGGTGGAACCGAGTTCAGCACCATCCTCGCCAAAATTCGTCAGGCTGACCCGGATGTGATCTTCAACACCCTCAATGGGGACAGCAACGTTGCCTTCTTCAAACAGTTTGTGGATGCAGGTTTCACCGCCGAATCGCTGCCCACCATGTCGGTCAGTATCGCGGAAGAAGAAGTGCTGGGCATCGGCATTGAAAATATCGTCGGCCATCTGACTGCCTGGAACTATTACCAGACGGTTGAAACACCGGAAAATGAAGCGTTCGTGACCGCCTTCAAAGCGCGTTATGGTGAAGAACGGGTGACCAATGACCCGATGGAAGCCGGTTACTTCGGTGTCTATCTGTGGGCAGCCGCTGTGGCCGCTGCCGGTTCCACCGAAGTGGATGCCGTCAAGGCCGCCGCGCCGGGCATCACCTTCCAGGCTCCTGAAGGGCTGGTGACTATCGACGGTGACAACCAGCACGTCTACAAGACCGTCCGTATCGGTGTGGTGCGCGAAGACGGCCTGATTGACACGGTCTGGGAAACAGAAGAACCGGTCAAACCGGATCCATATCTGTGCACCTACGAATGGGCAGTTAACCTGCCCAAGCCAGAGGCAGGCTGCTAACAACCTTCTCTGGTAATTTTCCGGGCATACATCATTCTGGTGGTGTCAGCATCGCGTGTTGGATGCTGACACCCCACTGATTTGTAATACAGGAAGGGAAACGGCGTGGACGAATTTTTACTGCTGCTTTTTAATGGAATCAGCATCGGTTCCATTCTCCTGCTGGCTGCGCTTGGGCTGGCATTTTCGTTTGGGCTGATGAAAGTCATCAACATGGCGCACGGCGAGTTCATCCTCATCGGCGCATATGTCACCTATTTTTTCCAGGAATTTTTCGCGGAAGCGGTCTTCGGCCCTGGCGCTAAGGAACAGGGCATCATGTTCCTGCTGTCGATCCTGGCGGCGTTCCTCATCGCCGGGTTTTTCGGCCTGTTGATGGAACGTTTTCTGGTGCGCCACCTCTATGGTCGCCCACTCGATACACTGCTGGCGACCTGGGGCGTGGGCCTTGTGATCCAGCAGTTGGCCCGCAGCTATGACGCCCGCAACCTGCCGGTCACATCGCCGACATGGTTGAGCGGCGCGTTACAACTCTCCGAAGGGCTGTTTTTGCCCTATAAACGTATTTTTATTATCGGGCTGGTTGTGGCGTGCCTCATCGGGGTCTATCTGTACCTGTACCGCACCGCCAACGGACGCCGCACTCGTGCCGTCATGCAGAATCGCGCCATCGCAGCATCCCTGGGCGTGGCAACCCGCCGGGTGGACGGCCTGACTTTTGCGCTTGGGGCCGGGTTAGCCGGTGTGGCCGGGGCTGCACTCACCTTGTTAGGACAAATCGGCCCCCAATTGGGTACAGGTTATATTGTTGACGCCTTTATGGTGGTGGTGCTGGGCGGGGTGGGCAGTTTGCCGGGCACGGTGCTGGCCGCATTTACCATCGGCATTTTTAATTCATTCCTCGAATATTACTCCACTGCCACACTGGGCAAGGTGCTGGTCTTCGTGCTGATTATCGCCTTCCTCCAGTTCCGGCCTAGCGGATTGATTGCCGTCCGAGGCCGCACTTAACCGCCGCCACTGAGAGGGCCATCACATGACAAAATCATTCAACAAAGCACACTGGATTTCGTTTGCCGCAGCGGCGGTCATCCTGATCTTTGTCCTGCCGCAGGCGCTGTCGATGTTCCAGCTAAATCTGCTTGGCAAATTCCTGACCTACGCGATTGTCGCTGTCGGGCTGGATCTCATCTGGGGTTATGCCGGAATGCTCAGTCTCGGTCAGGGTTTATTCTTTGGACTTGGCGCTTACTGTTTCGCCATGTATCTCAATCTGGAAGCAGCCGGGACACGCCTGCCGAATTTCATGTCGTTGTATGGCGTCTTCGAGCTGCCCTGGTTCTGGGAACCGTTTCGTTCGCCGGTTGCGGCGCTGTTCATCGCGGTGGCCCTTCCCATGCTGATCGCCGGGGTGCTGGGTTACATGTTGTTTCGCAGCCGCATCCAGGGGGTCTATTTTGCCATCGTTACGCAGGCCCTGACCGCGATTGTCGCGCTGCTGCTGGTCGGCCAGCAGCAGGCTATCAACGGCACAAACGGCATCACCGAAATGAAAACTATCTTCGGAAATGTTATCGGCGAACCGGGCACGCAAACCGGGCTGTACATCGCGACTGTCGTCGTGCTTGGGCTGGTGTACATCTTCTGCCGGGTGCTGATTAACTCGCGTTTTGGTCGCCTGCTGGTCGCCATCCGTGACGACGAACAGCGTGTGCGCTTCATCGGCTACAACCCGGCGGTCATCAAGGCGCTGGTTTTTGCCATCTCCGCAGGCATCGCCGGGCTGGCAGGTGTACTGTTCGTGCCGCAGGTCGGCATCATCAGCCCCAAACAAATGGACATTCTGGCGTCCATCGAAATCGTCATCTGGGTGGCGGCGGGCGGACGCGGGTTTCTGGTCGGCGCAATTGTCGGCGCGCTGCTGGTCAACACTGGCAAAAGCACGATCAGCACAGCCAATCCTGACCTGTGGCAGTTGATTATGGGCGCGCTGTTCGTCGGCGTGGTGCTGCTGTTCCCGAAGGGACTAATCGGCGCACTCCAAGGTGGCCTGACCCGTTTACAGACGAGAATTTCCCTGCCGGGCGGCAGTAAACAGCCGGGCCGAGCGGCATCCCCTGATCTCGAAATGGAAGCCACGCCAGACATCGGGAGGGTAAGCTCATGAGCAATTCCAAAATCCTCGAAATTCAGGGTCTCACCGTCAGTTTTGATAATTTCAAGGTGCTGGACAACCTGAACTTCTCCATGAACTACGGCGAAGTCCGCTTCCTTATCGGGCCGAACGGCGCGGGCAAAACCACCCTGCT
>CAZKIB010000221.1:0-9568 GCA_964552425.1 uncultured Anaerolineaceae bacterium
TACAACTCACCAGTACCTTGATCTGGCTTCGATGAAATGTCAACAGAACCTAGTACAACTGTAGTTTCCGATACGTTACAGGAGATGTCTATAGAACCGACCTCAGTGCCATCAGCATTTGAAACTATGCTGGCGTCTGAGGAAGTGTTGCGCCGGGACTGGGACTCTGAGGAAGAGGACCGCGCATGGGCGCACCTGTGAGGGGAAAGGTGGTCGTCGTCCCTTTTCCCTTCGGGATTCAAACTCCGCTGCCCAACCATGAAATCTACTCACAATTTACCCCCGTCGAGTATAATGTCAGAGTATGAGAAATGCTCAACTCGTGGGAGTTATTAATGCCAAATCAAAAAATTCGGAAAATGGAACTTCCGGGAAATCAAAATTTGACGGTGACAGAAGTTGATTTTCAGGTGATCCGTGAAGATTGGGATGAATATCGCCTATCGGATGGCACGAAGCTTCGCGTTAAGAACGTCATGATGCGGGTTTTTATGGAAGTGGATGACCAGGGTAATATCAAATACAATGAATATGGTGAACCTAATGTGATTGTGGTCGGTAATCAAACCGTCGTTCCCATTCCAGGAAAGGAATAGTTATGACATTTGGTGTGTTATCATTTTCCAATTCGTTTGCCACAAGCAGGCAGCCTGAAGCTGCGATCCAATCCAGCAGCAGCGCAAAACAACTTGTATTTGCCAGCAACATAGGCGGGCGATGGGGAAGTTACACGACACACTATACCAAAGTGGCACGGTCCGGGTTATTCATGAGTTATATAGAGGGTTACGCCGATACCGTTGTTCAAGTTTATTCGGAACAAGACCAGACTGAGAAGTGGTATGTGAGGGACGACTATTCCGGCTGGATTGAAATTGACCCTGACCAGGGATGGTTTTGGACACAAACATGGCAGCAGGGAGAAAAACGCGCGGACGAAGATTTGCGCCTGGGCCGCTATCAGGATTTCGAGGATATAGAAGACCTGTTTGAATAATCTCTCTTTAGAGAACTTCCACTCCGATGAAGTATCGCAGGACCGCAACGTTTCATGAGCAGCTTGAACAACTGCCTTCTGAAGTTCGAGAATTGGTCAAAGAAAAGTTTTTGCTCTTCAGGGATAACCCAAAACATCCCTCGCTCAGAATAAAAAAGATGCAAGGTCATGACGACATCTGGGAAGGGCACATTACCAGAGATTACGTGTTTACTTTTCACTACGAAAATGATGATGAAACCGGTGAAACTATCGTGGTCTTTCGTCAGATTGGAACCCATTCCATCTACAAGAAACCGTAGATAACCATACTAAAATCGTCCCTCGAAACCTCTTCAAATTTTTCAGATCATTGTCAGCAACAAAAAACGGGCAGGAGCGTCCCACCCGTTTCGCGTGATTCAACTGCAAGAAGCTTACGCCCGCACGGGCAGCCCATAGCGTTCGGCGGCGAGTTCGACAATCGTGCCGATGAGCTGCTCATAGGTCCAGCCGGCGGCGTTGGCCTCGATACACAGGTCGCTGTAGCCGGGGTTGAGGCCGGGCAGCGGGTTGATTTCGAGGATATACGGCTCGTTATTATTATCGGCATCCAGCCGGAAATCGACCCGCGAGACTTCGTAGCAGCCCAGCACACGGAAGACCGCCGCCGTCAGCCATTTCAGCCGCTCATGCAGGGCGGGTTCCAGCGGTGCGGGGCAGAAGTAGTGGAAATCCTCGGCCAGTTCCACCTTCATACGGTTGGTGTACAGGTCTGCTTCGGAGTCCGGGTACGCGCTGGTGTTGACCTCCAGCGGCGGGAAGAAGGTCAGTTCCTCCGGCAGTTCAGCCGAAGCGATGCGTTCATTCACGCGGCGGGCAGCCGGCAGTTTGAGATTGCCGATCAGACCGAGGGTGACTTCGCGGCCCCGGATGTAGCGCTCGCACAGGATCGGCTGGTTATAACGGCGCAGGTGTTCGGCCAGTTG
The DNA here is from genome assembly GCA_964552425.1 of uncultured Anaerolineaceae bacterium. Taxonomy (GTDB): domain Bacteria; phylum Chloroflexota; class Anaerolineae; order Aggregatilineales; family Phototrophicaceae. The sequence continues at coordinate 1,966 of CAZKIB010000221.1, forward strand.
GCCGCGTAACTGCGCCACACTGGTGACGATGCTGGCCGCGCTGACACCCATGCCGGTCCCCTCGCGGCTCGGTTTAATGAACATCGGGAAGCGCAGTTCGCCTGCGTCGTTCAGCAGGTCGGCGTCAATGGGGTCATCCACCCGCTCGAAAACCTGGAACTCCGGTGTGGGCAGGCCGTGATACATCAGGATGCGCTTGGTCATCGGTTTATCCAGCGCCAGCGCCAGCGTCAGGACCTGACTGGCAGTGTAGGGAATGCGCAGCATTTCCAGCACCGCCGGGATTTGTGATTCCCGGCCATTGCCAAAGTGACTTTCCGCGATGTTGAAGCACAGGTCCGGTTTATAAGCCTGCAACTTCTCGATCAGGTTGAAGGGCGGCAGGATGCTGGCCTCAAAGAAGGCGGCTTCGTGGCCGTTGGCTTCCAGCGCCCTGACCAGCGCGTCAGTGGTCTTCGGGCTGTCGAGATCATCCCACTGGTCGGGGGTCATCCCTTCCCAGGTGGGCGCGTTTTTCTTCAGGTTAGCGAGTACGGCGATCCGCATAGTTAGCTGCTCTTCCCGTTCTGATGACCCTTACCATTTTTGCGGCCGCTGCCGTTTCCATTGCCATTCCCGTTGTGATGCGCGCTGCCATTGTAACCACTGCTGCTGTGCCCGTTCCCATTGGAGCTGAGGTGATGCCGCTGCCATTTGGTCGCGTCGGCGTTCAGGCGGTGCGGCGTACCATCACGTTTGTGCAGGGTATCGAAGCCTTCCGGTTTGATATAGTCGGCCTGGCCCGTGAGCAGGCCGAACACGCCGGCCTGCCCCGGTTCGGGCCGCTGGCTGGTCTGCTGGCGTTCGATCAGGTGCGGGTCATAATCTTCCGGCTCCTCATAGGTGGTGATGAAGCCCTCATAGTTGCGCAGGACGACCTTGCCGGGTGACTGGCTGATGACATACTGCGGCATGACCGGGATTTTGCCCCCGCCGCCGGGCGCATCGACCACGTAAGTCGGCACGGCGTACCCGCTGGTATGCCCGCGCAGGCCCTCGATAATCTCGATGCCTTTGGATACGGTGGTGCGGAAGTGCCCGGCCCCCTCGACCAGATCGCACTGGTACAGGTAGTAAGGCCGCACGCGGTTGCGCACCAGCTTATGCACCAGTTCCCGCTGGATATGCACACTGTCGTTGATGCCCGCCAGCAGCACGCTCTGGTTGCCAAGCGGCACACCGGCATAGGACAGCTTATCCAGCGCGCGGCTGAGTTCCGGTGAGATTTCCTTCGGGTGGTTGACATGAATGTTCATCCACACCGGATGATACTTGCGGATCATCTCGCAGAATTCGTCCGTGATGCGCTGCGGCAGGAAGACCGGCACGCGGCTGCCAATGCGGATGATTTCGATATGTTCGATGGCGCGCAGGTTACTCAGGATATATTCGAGCGTTTTCGGCGCGATGGTCAGCGGGTCGCCCCCACTGAGCAGCACGTCCCGCACCTGCGGTGTGCGGCGCAGATAGTCAAACTGTTGTTCAAAATCGGCTTTGCTGAAGGTCATGGCCGGGTTGCCCACGATGCGGCTGCGCGTGCAGTAGCGGCAGTAGCTGGCGCACTGGGTCGTCAGCAGCATCAGCACACGGTCCGGGTAGCGATGCACCAGACCGGGCACAGGGCTGTGCTGGTCTTCAGCCAGGCTGTCTTCCATCATCCCCTCGAACGCCTGAAGCTCACGCCCTAACGGGATCACCTGCCGCCGGATGGGGCAGTAGGGATCATCAGGGTCGATCAGACTGGCGAAGTAGGGGGTCACATCCACGCGAAATTTGTTTTCGGCGGTCAGCCCTTCAATTTCTTCGTCGGTCAGGTGAATCAGTTGTGCGAGTTCATCAAGAGAATTGAGGCGGTGAGCCATTTGCCAGCGCCAGTCGTCCCATTGTTCGTCAGGCACATCAGCCCACAGGGACGGGCGGGGGGTTCGGGGTAAGATCGCAGCCGAGGGAAGGGTTTCCTTCGGCCCACTATCGGGGGGTTCTGCGTCTTCTTCCTGCTGTGCCGTTTCAGTCTGAACAACCAGTTCGTACATTGAATCAATCTCCCATAAAAACAGGCCAATCCCGCTGGATGGCCCATTTGCGACGTTAGATAAAAATGCCCAGAATTTTTCTGGGATTTATACTGTCATTATATGCCAAATTTTCGCGCTGTCTACTGGCCAGTTGACCCAATTATTTGGGGGATTTGACCACACGCTTTTTGCTACTGTTAGCAGGCAAAAATGGAGCATTGACTATACTGATTATTGAGCCAGAACCTCAAAGGGTGGACGATGACGAACCGTGTGAGCAAATTTCTGGAATATAACCTGAACCGGATCATGAATGCGGTTAAGGCACGTTGGCCTGGCGACAGCCCTGCGAATTATGAGCGCTTTCATCGCTACTGTCCGCAGTGTGGAAACAAAATGATGCCGGTTGTCATTCTTAAAGATGGGCGCGGAATGAGGGCGGCGAATATTCAGGTTCCGTCTTTCGATGATGCGGACATCAGCGCTGGCTTCAGAGAAGCCAACGGCGAACCGCTGACCGTGAATGTGGCTGGCGAGGGTTCATACTGCGAGGTTTGCGGGCGCGGCTGGACGATTGGCGCGTTGTATCGCATGGGTATGGAGAAGCGGAACAAAACCAGCTAGGATTTTGTCACCTGCGCGGCGGTGACAGCGTTGGACGACTGGCCGGTCTGCTCAAAATCGCGGATGTTAAAGAGTGTCGTATCCGCGATGGCGCGCAGGGCGTTGCGCGTGAAAAAAGCCTGATGCCCGGTGATCACCACGTTGGGAAAGGTCAGCAGACGCGCGAAGACATCATCCTGAATAATGCGGTCTGACAGGTCTTCAAAGAACAGGTCGGCCTCTTCCTCGTAAACATCCAGCCCCAGATAGCCGATGCGCCCTTCCTTGAGTCCCTCGATGGCCGCCGCCGCATCGACCAGCGCGCCGCGACTGGTGTTGATGAGCATGACGCCGGGCTTCATGCGAGCGATGGTGTCGGCATTAATCAGGTGATACGTTTCCGGTGTGAGCGGGGTGTGCAGGCTGATGATGTCCGAGCGGGCGAACAGATCATCCAGCGTCACGTAATCCAGGCCGAAATGACCGGCTTCCGGGTTAGGGTACGGGTCGTAACCGAGCAGCCGACAGCCAAAGCCGTGCATGATGCGCGCCACTTCAATGCCGATTTTGCCGGTCCCCACCACGCCGACGGTCAGGCCATGAATATCGAAACCGAGCAGGCCATCCAGTTCAAAGTTGCCTTCGCGCACACGGGCATAGGCGCGGTGCGTTTTGCGGTTGAGCGTGAGCATGAGCGCGACGGCGTGTTCCGCCACCGCGTAGGGCGAATAGGCCGGGACGCGCACAACGGTCAGGCCGTGCTGTTCCGCCGCACTGAGATCGACATGGTTATAACCCGCGCTGCGCAGCGCCAGCAGTTTCGTCCCGCCCTGCGCCAGTGTTTCGATCACCTCTGCTGTCGCCTGATCGTTGACGAAGATGCACACGACGGGATACCCGGCGGCCAGCGGCGCGGTGGCCGGGGTCAGGCGTGGTTCCAGGTACACCAGTTCATGGCCGTAGGTGTGGTTGGCGGTGTCGAAAAATTCGCGTTCGTAATGTTTGGTGCTGAACAGCGCAGTTTTCATGAAAGCAGTTCCCAGTTCTCAATTTTCGTGGTCAGATTTATGACATGGGCAAATAGATGATTTTCCCTTCTATATCTTCAGCATTACCGGCTTCGACAAATAGAAGGATGTCGTCAACCACTTTGCTAATCGGCGCGCGTCGCTTCACCTCAAATACACCCGGCATATAAAGCCCCGCCTCTACCCGTTCATAGGCGTTGTGCGAACATCATGCGTGCATAATACGTAATCATGGTCTGCGGCCCAGGCCAACAATGTTGGATCATCCTCTCCTGTGATTTCAGGCACATCCTGCGCTCTTACGAGATCGAGATCTGCTTTTCGCTGCAACAGACCTCGCAGAATGTTGTTATTGAAGTTCTCATCAAGCAGCAATTTCACGCTGTTTATTCTTGTGTTTTGCGGCGTGCCAGTAACCGCTCTCGCAAGTCCGATACCGGAAAGCGTGCTTCGTTTTCACGCCGTACCTGGTCAGAATGGGCCGCTGCCTGTGCCACATAGCGATCCACCTCTTCCTGATGTTGCAAATAATACCCGATGACCAGATACACATCACCAAGCGCCAGCGCCGGATATTGCAGCACGATTTCTTCAGGTGACGCGCCTTCGTTAAACGCATCAATTACCGTTTCCAGCGGTACGCGGGTTGCACTTACATAGACCACATTATCCTCGTTCGTGCGCAAAGGAATCGCTTCAGCATGAATTGGCAGGGTCATGATTGGTCAACTTTCTTACGTAATCCGTATACCGAGGCGGCGCATCTCGTTCAGGAATTCGGTAGCTTCCGAGACCATCGCGGCCAGGTTGGTCTGTTTGTTGGCGACGGTTTCCTCCGCCATGATGGACTGGAACAGGCGCACGGCGGCTGTCACCGAGGCTTTGAGCCGGTTGCTGGCGGCGAGGGCACAGTCCGGCACGGCCACATCCAGGCGGTCCCGCAGTTCCTGCAAGTCGAAAATCGCCTGGCGGATTTCCTGAGATGGCGGGGTTTCCAGCCCGATATTTTCAATGGTCGCCAGGTAGGTGGTCATGTCGGCTTCGATGCCGGCGAACCAGATTTCCGCCGCAGGACAGTCGATGCGCGAGGTGTCGATGCCGATGTCATTCACCAGGCGTGTATCGGCGGCGGCGAACTGATCCCTGGCGATGTTCAGTTCGGAAATGGCCTCGTTCGGGAAATTACGCAGGCGGTTCTGGTAGCTGTTATCGGCAGCCTGGAAACCGACGAGCAGGGTGGCGCGCACGTCTTCCAGACAGGGAGGATACTCTACCGCCTCAAAGGCGCTGCGGTTGTCGCGCACGATCTGGCTGTACTGTTCATAGTCCAGCTCGCGCCCACTGGTCACGGCGTCCTCTGCCTGGAGAATGGTAAAGCGGACTTCGTTAAGCAGCGCTTTATGGGTATCGTACCAGAGCTGCACCGCCTCCGGTTCGCAGGTGTTTTCCGGTGTGGCAGTGACATCCGGTTCGGGCGTCGCAGCATCCGCGATGGTCGTGGGTATGGGTTCAGCATCCAGCAGATCGACGGCGACCCAGCCTTCGCTGCCGTTGGACAGGCGAATGTTGTACCACTGGCCGTCCTCGCTCTCGCCCAACACCTCAACAGTTGTGCCGGGAACCAGACTGGCGATGGCTTCTGCATTTGTGCCGGGTCCGCTGCGCACATTGATATTCTGCCCGGACGCAACCACGCCGGTGCGGGCCGGTTCTGTGGCGGTGGGCGTGGGCAGATCGGCCACTTCAGTGGCTTCCACCGGCTGGCGTCCCCCCGTACTCCGCTCTGGCGCGGTGATGATGACCAGCCCGGCCAGCAAAGCCGAAGTCAGCCCGGCACTGAGGACGATGGTCAGCAGGTAGCTCAACAGACTGCGGATGCGCCGTCCGACGCCCCCCCCACCAGCGCGGCGGCGCGGTTTGCTGGCGCTGCGCGGCGGGTCCATTTTATCCAGCTTCGCTAACCACTCGCTGGCTTTGGGATGATCGCTTTTCTCAAGGATGCGGCGCGCTTCTTTGTAACGCCCCTTCTTGATAAGTTCCTGGGCTTGCTGCATCTGGGTCCTGGACATCGGTTACGGACTCCGGTGTGTACTCCACATGATGATAACACTTTGCAAAATGCACCTATGTCTATCATAAGCCATTACCGGGCCGGCGCAAACTCAACTATCCCCGCTGACAGGCTTGTACTACAATGCAGAAAGAGCAGAACATGGATGGAGCAGAGTATGCCAATGACGATCAAACGCACTGTCGCCCTGCTGGTGTTCAGCCTGATGCTGGCCGCCTGCGAAGGGGGCGGCACTGAGAACGGCGGCGCGGCATTCGGCGGCAATAGTATCATCCAGTGGGACCGCAGCCCACAAACGGTGGTCTTTCGTACAGAAGTCGTGGGTGGGGATTACGCTGACGATTTTCTGAGGCGCAATGAAATTCCGCTGTGCAGCATTTATGGGGACAATCGGGTCGTGTGGACCAATGACCTGGGCGATTTTGACAGCCAGGTGCTGTGGGATCAGGTGACGGATCAGGAAATACAGGATTATATCGGGTATCTGACCGTCGCCCAGCAGATTTTTAACTACGATGCCGGGGGTGATCTGCTGCCGCCCAGCGAAGTGCAGCCGGTGCGCGAGCTGATTACGATCAACGTCAATGGGCGCATTCACCAGACGGACAGTTATTCCAGCACAGAATGGCCGCTGGATTATTTTGAGAATATCACCAACTTCTGCAAGGAAGTCAGCCGCGCGCCGGTGCTGTATGAACCCACCGGGGCCTGGCTGACGCTTCAGGCGATCCCTTACGATTCCACGCGACCTTTGCAGCCCTGGAACAGCGCGGCTTCCGGGTTGAACATGGCCGAGGTGGCGCAGCGTGGTGAACCGTTTTGGCTGACCGGGGATAATCTGCGGATTCTGTGGAATATTCTGCGCAACTCGTCGCCGCTGACCATGTTCTCCGATGAAGACGGCAATGCTTTTAATCTGGTACTGGAAGTGCCGGGCATTCACCCGAATTCGCCGCCCGCGCCGCAGTAAGGTTTCCAGTTCTCAGCAGGGGTACATCGCTCTGTGCCCGTCGTCGCAGGTTACCGGGCGCTGCCATGCTTTAGGTGGGCGTTAGGCACGCTGCGGATAATGCGGCTGGTGTTCTGATTGGGGGACAGCAGGGACTATCCACACCCTGGAAGCCTGCTTCAAGTGACCCCATACAATCTCAGGAGTCCCTATTCATGAAAGTGCTTGTCACCGGCGGCGCGGGCTACATCGGCAGCCACGTCGTGGATCAACTGATTGACCGGAATTACGAAGTCGTCGTCATCGACAATCTGTACACCGGCCATGCCGAAGCGGTCCACCCGAAAGCGGAATTTATCAAAGGCGATCTGCTTGACAAAGCGAAAGTCGCCGAGGTGTTCGCCGCGCACCAGTTCGAGGGCATTCTGCACTTCGCGTCACACACGCTGGTAGGTGAAAGCTGGGAGAAACCCTGGCTGTACCTGCGCGATAACGTGGTGGCGGCCAGCAATCTGCTGGAAGAGGCGGCCAATCATGGCGTAAAACGCTTCATCCTGTCGTCCACCGCCAACCTGTTCGACGACCCCGAAGTCATCCCCATCACGGCTGAGGAGCGCATCGTCCCCGGCAGCCCCTACGGCGAAAGCAAGTACATGATCGAGCGCCAGTTGTACTGGATGGATCGCCTGTACGGGATGGCGTCGTGCTGCCTGCGCTACTTTAACGCCAGCGGCGCGCACCCCAACGGGCATATCGGCGAGGACCACACGCCGGAATATCACCTCATCCCCATCATCTTACAGGTGGCGCTCGGCCAGCGCGAGAAGCTGACCATCTTCGGCGAGGATTACCCGACGCCCGATGGAACCTGTATCCGTGATTATATCCATGTCATGGA
>CAZKIB010000221.1:9588-10973 GCA_964552425.1 uncultured Anaerolineaceae bacterium
AGCGCTGGCGGACGGCAAGAGCCGCAAGTACAACCTGGGCAACGGCAGGGGCTATTCCGTGCGCGAAGTGCTGGATATGGCCCAGCAGATCACCGGGCGGACGATCCCGGCGCAGGTGGGCGCGCGGCGGCCCGGCGACCCCGGCACGCTGGTGGCCGACAGCACGCGCATCATGCAGGAACTCGGCTGGAGTCCCGAATTCAACAGCCTGCCGGTGATTATCGAAACCGCCTGGAACTGGCACAGGAACAACCCACAGGGCTACGCAGGCAGGAAATGATTTTTTAACGCAAAGCCGCAAAGAAAAGAAAGGGGCACATCATCAGACGGTGTGCCTTTTTTCATGGTGTTTTCTCTCACCATCAACGAACTGCGTTATACTGCTCGAAACTTTCATGGAAAGCATCCACAATGGAACGATGGGGCAGCGGTGATCTGTATGAAGTCTACATGGGCCGGTGGAGCCGGCAGGTGGCCCGTGAATTCGTAAGGATGGATGCGTTCACGCCGGGCACAGGCCGCTGGCTGGATGTGGGCTGCGGAACCGGGGCATTAACGCAGGCGGTTCTGGATTTGCGCCAGCCGGAATACGTGGTCAGCGTCGATTCATCAGCGGGCTTCGTCCAGTATGCGCGCCATCATATAGCCGATCAGCGGGCACACTTCGCGGCAGCCAATGCCACCGCACTCCCGTTCGCGGACGGGACTTTTTCGCATGTGGTTTCAGGGTTGGTCCTCAATTTTTTGCCAGAAGCAGCGGTTCAGGAGATGCGGCGTGTGATCGGCATTGGGGGACAGGTAGCCGCTTATGTGTGGGATTATGCAGACAGGATGGAATGGCTGCGTTACTTCTGGGATGCGGCTGTCGCGGTGGACCCGGCAGCCGAAAAGTCTGATGAAGGCAAACGTTTCCCGCTGTGCCACCCCGATCCCCTAACGGCTTTATTTGACCGATATGGTCTTGGCAGACTGATGACGACCAGAATTGACATTCCGACTCATTTCGATAGTTTTGACGATTACTGGCAGCCATTTCTGTCCGGGCAGTTCCCGGCCCCACAGTACGCGGCCACCCTGAGCGACGACCACCGGACGGCTCTGCGCGAAGACCTGCGAGGCCGCCTGCCGATCAACCCGGATGGTTCGATTGATCTGATCGCGCGTGCCTGGGCTGTTCACGGGACCGAGGTGTCGTGATGTTCAAAGGTGAAAAAGTCATTCTGCGACCTGTGCGGCGGGAGGATTGGTCCAGATCAAAGCAAAATACCCCTGAATTTGATGGTCAAAGTAGCTGCTGAATTACTGATATAATCTGAATAGAAAAGGTTATTCTAGGTTCTGTTGACATTTCATCGAAGCCAGATCAAGGTACTGGTGAGTTGTAG
>CAZKIB010000222.1:0-10952 GCA_964552425.1 uncultured Anaerolineaceae bacterium
TGGCGCGAGAGCACGCGCTGGACCAGCGCCAGCAGGTCGGTGCTGTCGCGGTTGAGCATCAGGCCGCTGACTTCCAGATTGTACATATCGAGGAAGTTTTCCCACAATTCACCGACTTTCTCGATGCTGCGCTCAATCTCTCGCAGAAAGCGCGCCCGCTCGCGATTGCTGAAGCGGCTGTGGTTTTCCAGCAGCGTGCTGACCAGACCGCGCAGTTCCGCATGGGGGACACGAATTTGTTCCGACATCAGATCAAGCAGCGAAATCTGGGTGGTGAACATGCTTTTCAGGCGCGAATCGTCGCGGATAATGCCAATCCACCCCAGATATTCGTTATTCAGCGTGCTGATGATGCGCGAAAATTCAACATGAATTTCCCGGTCCGGGTTCGCCAGGCTGATCTCCAGAATGGTGTAATTTTCGTCGGCGTAGTCACTCTCAAACACCGTCCGAATCGATTCTTCCAACTGTCCCAGCACACTGCCGGGGTCGTGACTTTCCTGGGCCAGCCGGTTGAGCAGGTTGTCAGACGAATGATTCAGCACATCCGAGGGCAGAATATTGGTGAGTTCAGAAAACTGCGGGTTGCAGAAGGCCACCTGCCCGGTGTGATCGACGAAGAAAATACCTTCGTAAATGCTGCGGAGAATGGCTTCCAGCCGCCCGCCTTTTTCACTCATCACAGTGGTCAGGGTGTTGCGCACCAGCGCCTGACCGGCCGCATGAGCGAGACTTTTCATCAGGTTGACATCTTCCAGCCCAAACTGGCGGTTGCCTGCCGGGCTGGCAATGACACCCCCGGCCAGACGCGCCGAGTCCGTGACCGGAAAGAGCATGAGTTCCTGCCCGCGCAGCGCCCGGAACAGCGGCCCCAGCGGGTTGTTCTGCCCGCGCCCCAGTCGCAGCGTCACCTGGAGATGTTCGTCCAGGTCTTCATAAAGATGTTCGGTCAGGCCTTTGCGGTGGAGATCATGAAAAATTTCCGCGACTTCGGACTGGCGCGCGCTGACGATGGCGTTTTCGCTCAGTTCATCTTCGTACAGCCAGACCAGACAATGGCTGACTGCCGGAATATCTTCCACCAGGTCGCGCAGGTTTTCAGCAATGTCATCGGCGCTGTTCAGGGTGATAAACCGCTGCCAGGCGCGCAGCAGATGTGAACTGGTCTGGACGCGCCGTTCCTGCTCCTCATAAAGCTGCGCATTTTGCAGCGCGGTGGTGAACTGCGCCGCGAACAATTCGTAGATAATCAGATCATCCTGATTCAGCGGCTGGCCGGGGTTGCCGAATACTGCCAGCGCGCCATACGTGTATTCAGGATACGTCAGCGGAATGACAATGGCGGTTTCGACTTTGGGTAGGGCCGGGATCGGCGTAAAGTAACTGTCTGACTGAATGTTGCCGAAAGTCTGTACAAAGCCGCTCTGAATCACACGGCGGAAAGGGTCATACTGATGGGGCCGGATGGCGCTGGTGTGCAGGGTTTCGGGTGAAGTTCCGGCTCTGCCTGCATAGATGGTCAGCATCTCGCCTTCGTTCATGACAATCGCCATCCCGTACAGGCTGAAAGTCTTGCACGCCAGGTCAATCGTTTCGGCGATCAGATTCTGAACATCTGTGGCGGTGTGCAGCCGCCGGGCCAGTGAAGTCAGCGCTTGCAGGTTGTTGTTGCGCCGTGCCAGCGCGCGGTTTTGCCGCCGCTGCTGTAACACCAGCCGCAGCCGCCGGTGCAGTTCATCCTTGTACAGCCCTTCATACAGAAAGTCCGTCGCGCCGGCTTCCATCAGGTCCGTCTGGTAGGCGCTGTCCTTGTTTTCGGTCATGATGAGTACCGGTGTGAGCGGGAACCGCCGCCGGATTTCGCGGACCACACCGACCACATCGCTGCCAAATATCGTATCATCCAGCACGACCAGATCGTATTCCGAATCGCGCAGCATTTCCATTGCCTTACCGGGATCGTCAACGGTATAGGTCGTGTACGCTTCCGGGTTCAGGGACTCGGTTACATTCGCGCCGTTTGCGCTGATGACCAGCATCGCAATGGGTTGAGCAATCATCACCATTCGCGTGTCCTCGCTCATGAGTTAACCGGATTGATTATACAGCAGGGCGGCCTGGTTTCCGGTGCGGTTTATGAATTTAGAACGAAAAATCCGTCCTGCGCCAACCCTTGCCCCTGTTTGCAGGTAAGATAAGGGGTGAAGTACAGTCTGAACCCGGCTTTCTATCTGTTATGATGGGCATCGGGTTTCGTGCTATACTCATTCTCAATGTATCCTATACCTATTCTATACCAAGTTGAGGAGATTGAATAAAGGTGGCTGGCGATACCCGCAATCTCAATTTGGGCGAAGATGATAATGCGCTCGCTTCTCAGGAAATCAAGGCAATTGATCATGGAATGCCGCGCCCCTGGAAAGTGGGCCTGCGCATTATCGACAAAGAAAATCGTCTGATCTTTGACATGGATCGTGAGATGGTGATTGGCCGGATGGACCCCGAACACGAGGTCTACCCGGATGTGGACCTGGGTCCCTATAATGCCGAAGAACTGGGCGTCTCGCGAGAGCATCTGTATCTCAAGCTGGACGGTGATCGCATTGTCGCTGCCGATAACAACAGCAGCAACGGCACTTTGCTTAACCGTGAACGTATGAAACCCCGTGAGAATTATCCGATCCGCGATGGGGATGAACTCCAGTTTGGGCTGATGAAGGTCAAAATCGAACTGTTGATGAATCCCTTTAACAGCTTCTAGTCGATAGTCTTTAGTCACCAGTCTTCAGACAAAACCAGTCCATACTTGTGTGCATCAGATTGAGAATCTGAGGTTTGTACTGACTAAAGACTAAAAGCCGTTGACTGTTGCTTGCGCCTTCTTGCATATTTCTTACACAATACACAGTTTCCCGTTAGAATTTGGCGGGTGGCTGTGCCTATAATGTGGAACAGAAGCGAGTAGAAGGAACGGGCAAATCTATGAATTTTCTCAGGCGTCGTCAGGAAGAAGACAAGGTCAAAAGCGAGGGGCGTCTGCCACCAGGGCAGTCCCTCACCCAGAAATTTCCGGTGTTAACCTATGGCCCCAACCCGCCGTTTGACCCGCAAACGTGGGATTTTCGGGTGTTCGGTGAGGTCGATACCGAAATGCGCTGGACATGGGACGAATTTCTTGCCCTGCCCACGAAGGTGATTACGACGGATATTCACTGTGTCACCCGCTGGAGCAAATTCGACACCGTCTGGGAAGGTGTGCCCTTCGTCGAATTTACAAAACTGTTTGGCGTGAAGCCGAGCGCAAAGTACGTGATCGCGCACTGCGATTACGGCTACACCACCAACCTGCCCATCGAAGCCATGCAGGACGATGATGTCATGCTGGCCTACAAGTACGATGGCAAGTTCCTGGAACCGGATCATGGGTTCCCGGTGCGCACGCTGGTTCCCAAGCGCTACTTCTGGAAAAGCGCCAAGTTCGTGCGCGCGCTGGAATTCAGCCCGGTAGACAAGCCCGGCTTCTGGGAAGTCAATGGTTATCACAACAATGGCGACCCCTGGACCGAAGAACGTTATGGACGGCGCAGCTTCTTTTAAGGCGCATAAGAATAGGGCGGATCAACCTGCATCCGCCCTGTTTCTTTTGGCCCTGGGTTCGAGATGAGTGCTGTTTGTGCCGGCCTACAGCTCCAGGCCACCTGCTAAAAGCTCCTCTTACAGGGTGCCGGCATATTCATAGGCGCGCAGACACCACTGCTGGCCTTTGAAACCTACAAAAACCCAGTCCGGCCCGACGCGCTCCGCCTCGATGGATTTACCGTTGTTCCAGGTCCATTTCAGGCTCGATTTGCTGGCCGCCACGGCCTCGGCGTAGTCCTGTTTGGGCAGGCGCAGGGCAATCGGTGACGTGCCAATGCAGAACCCAAAAATAACGCCGGTTTTCGGATGGACCAGCGCCGGACGCCCGTGAACAATCATCCGGCAGTATTCGGGCAGCGTGCCGTGCATGGTCAGCCAGAAATAATCCAGCACGTCAGGATGAGTCATCCCCAGCCCGTCGATTCCCCAGCTTGCGGGTGCGCGTGATACGGGTACATTGGGTGCGCCATGAGCCGCCAGGGTTTGCATCACGCCCAGATTGGCCGGGTGCTGCTGGTTGACCGGGATGTTTGGGGTATCCACTTTGGAGCGTGACGAAGACACAGGCGGCTCCGATGGTGTGGGACGGCTGGACGGCGCGCTGTGACCCAGGCTGTCGATTTCCTGGCGCGCTTTGCGGTACTTCGCCTGTTCGCGTGATGTCTGGTGCGCCTGCCAGCGGTTGTTCAGCCAGCGAAAGCGAATGTAGATCCCTGCAATGGCAACTGCGAAAAGCAGCAGATATTCCATATTGGAACGTCCACCACCGCCAGAGGGCTGTGGACCACCAATGGTGTGATAGTCACCTTCATAGCCGGCCACATAAGCGACGATTTCGGGCCGCGCATTTTCTCCGGCAAGATCAATATGCTGGTGATAATAGGCCACCGCCTGTTCAAAGTCGCCCATCTGCCGGTAGGTATCCCCCAGGCCCCAGTAGGCCCGGTCAAAATTCGGGTTTGCGGCCAGCGCATTGTTAAATTCGGCAATGGCCTGTCTGTAGTTGCCGAGATGAAACTGGGTCCAACCCTGAAGCTGATAGACCAGTTCGGGCTGTTCGTAGCGCAGGTCAAGCGCGCGCTGCGTGTCGTCCAGCGTCCGGTCAAGATTGCCCAGATCATAGTGGGTCAGTCCCCGGTTGTAGTAGGCGATGGCATAGTTGGGGTCAAGGGACAGCGCCTTATTGAGATCATCCAGCGCGGCGCCGGTCCGGTCCGTGTTGCGATAGGCGACAGCCCGGTTGTTGTAGGCCCGCGCATAATTGGGGTCCATTTCGATGGCTCTGGTCAGGTCGGCGATACCCTGTTCGTAATTACGGACATCCACACAATCGCGGCCTTTGTCCGTCCATTCTTCTACAGTGGCCGCCGGGCGGTTCGGATCACAACCCTGGGCCTGAGCGATGAACGCGCTCCACACCAGTGGCAGTATCACCAGCACCAGCAGGCCGCGCTTGAGGATGGAATTGTTTGTCACCATGAGTGCTTACTCGCAGATAACCGATACTTTCAGTGTAAATGGACTTATCAGGTCAATGATGGGACTTTTCGTTAAGTTTTTCGAAATAATCACAAATTGGGGGGATTACAACTGGTCTGCTGGCGCTGGCGTATAATACAATCAGACGTGATGTGATTTCTGAATGTGGATTTGCGGATGCGCCATTACTGGATGCTATTGATCGTGATTGTCGGGGTGCTGGTGATTGACCAGACGACCAAATGGGCTGTTATAACATCGCTGCAACCTTACCAGACGCTCCAGCCGGTTCCGGCGCTGGTTCCTTATTTTCAGATTACCTATACACAGAATACTGGCTCGGCTTTTGGTTTTCTGCCGCAGGCGGGCGATCTGTTCCTCATCATCGCGGTGGTGGTGGTGATCGCCATGATTTACTTTTATCCGCGTGTCCCGGCCAACAGCCACCTGACCCGTTTAGCGATTGGTCTGATCTGCGGCGGCGCGCTGGGCAACGCGCTGGATCGTTTGCAGCACGGCCACGTGGTCGATTTTATCCATTACCAGATTCCCGGCCTTGTTTCCAATGTCTCCAACCTGGCCGATCACGCCATAGTTCTGGGCGTGATTCTGATTTTTGTGGATGGCTGGCTGGCAGACCGCCAGAAAAAGGGGCAGGGACCCGTCGCGCTCGAACCGGATGCCCACGACGATACTTCAACGTACAGTTAGTGTAGTGTTCACAGAGAGGTCGTTCACCATGAAGAAGTTTATCCCGGCGCTGTTTGTGGCGCTTATCACCATGCTCGGTTGCAGTTTTACACTTGGTACCGGACCAACTGGCGACACGGCCAACCAGTCCACCTCGGCGCAGAGTTTTCTGCCGGATGTTTCTGGCTATACCCGCACCAACGCCGATAATATCACCGATGCGATCACCAGTGTGGGCGGTGGCGCGTCGCTTATCAGTGGCAACGCCGCGCTGGCAGCGGCTGTCGCCAAGATTGACAGCATGATCCAGTGTTATCAGAACGTCGGCGCGGTGGCAGCCCATGTCTGCACCGAGAATAATCTGGCCGGTGTACTTCAGGGGCAGATTCCCAGCATCGGGGCGCTGGCGGTGGTCAATGAGGATCGTCTGAGCCGCAACCTGCTGAACTGTGCGTTGAGCGGGTCGGATGCGTTTTCGGCGCAGGGCGTGACGATTGAACCCTGCTTTGGCTCCGGTTCCTTCCAGCGTGACAACGAAACCATCCACTACATTTACGCGGCGACTGCGCCCGGTCTGTGCCAGTCGTTCCAGAGCTACTTCGATTCACTCGGATAGGGGGGAAGGGCCATGCGGGGCATCACACGGGCGTTCAGCCGCATCTTCAAGGATATTTCCGAAGGCCGGCATATCGAAAGTTATGTCGTGACAGTGGCGGCGCTGGTGCTGGCGGCGGCTGGCCTGGTGGATGATGCAATTTCGGACAGCATGAAACTGGCGGTCATCCTGGCGGCGCTGGCCCTGCTGGTGTTTCAATCCACCGCGCCGCAGGAAAAAAATGTGGACCTCGACTCGGTGTTACAGGATCGCCAGAGTTTTTCACCCTTTCGGGACTTTATTCGCGGCGGGCAGGAATTATGGGTCTATGGCCCGTCGGTGGGCAACGTCGTGCGCAATGACCCGGACATCAAGCGTGAGATACTGGACCGGGGCGGGCGTGTGCGCATCCTCATGCAGAACCCGGACGCGCCGGTCATGGGCTATCTGCCCGACCAGTACAACGAGATTCATCCCTTAAAAGAGGATATTCAGACCACCCTGCGCACCCTGGATAATCTGGCGCGGCGGGTGAATGTCGGCACGCTGGAATATGGCATGATTGACTATAACCCTGGTTTTAGCCTCGTCGTCGTGGACCCGGACGGCGCGAACGGCCGGCTGGTGGTGGAATTTCATGGTTACGCTACCGACGCGATTGTAGACCGGATGCACATTGTCATCACCCGCCAGCAGTCGCAGCACTGGTTTGAATACTGGGCCAGACAGTTTGATGGTATGTGGCAGGCGCGGCGTGATTCGAAGGAATAACCGCTCCACGCAAAGAGGCAAAGGACCAAAGTGCGCAAAGAAAAGAGCAGAATTATTTTCTTTTGTTCCTTTGCGCCTTCGCGTTGAATCCCTGCTCTTCTGGTTATTGCTTTGTTTCGTTTTAATGGGCCAGGTTCCGCTGCCCACCACCGCGCCGCAGACCGACGGCTACATCCGCGCGCCGCGCCTGGGTATCACCTTTATCAACTCCGCCGACGCGCCCATCAAACCGGAGCGCTACCAGCAGGCGCTGTTTTTAGGAGCGGGCTGGAACCGCTGGCCGCTCTACCGCGAACGGGTGGAAACCGGCCCCGGCCAGTACAACTGGTCCGCTTACGATGCGCTGGTGAATGCGGACATCCGGCATGGACTGCGCATCAACGCGATTCTGCTCGGTCAGGCCAGTCTCCCCGGTCTGACCTCCCCGGTATTCAGTGATAACAGCGATACACCCGGCTCCGGCAAAACGATTAATCCTGGCAACGCCTGGGCCATGTTTGTCTATGGCGCGGTCAATCGTTACAAACCCGGCGGCACACTGGCGCAGCAGCAGGGCTGGCAGCCCGGCGAAGGCGTGCGTGTGTGGGAAGCGTGGAACGAGCCGGATATTCCCCTTTTCTGGACCGGCAGTGTGGCAGATTATGCCCGCCTGCTGAAAGTGACCTATCTGGCGGCGCATTTCGCCGACCCCGGCACGCAGGTGATGTTTGGCGGGCTGGCTTACAGCACAGATCAGGCCGATAATTTTCTGTCGCGCACGCTCGAACTGATCGGACAGGACCCGCAGGCCGCGCAGCACAACTGGTATGTTGATCTTGTCGCGGCGCACAGTTACAGTTATCCCCGGCGCAGCGGCGAAATTGTGACGCATGTCCGCAGCGTGCTGGAACAGTACGGCCTTCAGCGACCCATCTGGCTGAACGAAAACGGCGTGCCTGTGTGGGACGACTACCCCGGCCCGACCTGGGCAGGGAATGACCCCCAGGCGCGCGTGCTGCGGGCGACCACCCAGCAGCAGGCCGCTTTTGTGATCCAGAGCGCGGCGTATGCCTGGGCCGCCGGCGCGGATGTCATCATGGTGCATCAGCTTTATGACGACTGTGGCAATCAGGCGGGCGGTACGAACTTTCCGCCACATGATGGCAGCCTGTGCATCGGGGGCGCGCCCTGCTGGGGGGATGCGCACGGTCTGTTCCGTAACACGCTGGATGCGGTCTGCTTCAGCCAGCACCCCTTCCCCGGCACACCACGACCCGCCGCCGGGGCCTATCGTCTGCTGGCTGAGATTTTCGGGAACGGGCCGTTTGAACCCGCCGGCGCGCAGCTTCTCGATGAACGCGGCGTGGTCATGAGCTTCAACCGGACTGCGGCCCGCGAACGCATTCACATCGCCTGGAACCGCAGTCTCGAACCGCTGGTGCTGGATTTGCCGGCCAATGGGCAGATTGCCACACTGTATACTCTCGATGGCACGGATTTTACACTCATCCCGGAAAATGACCTCTACCGCGTAAACCTCACCCCGGCCACCCGTGATGACTTCCCGTTTCTCGCCCCCGGTGACAGCGCGGCAGTGGGCGGCCCGCCCTTTATCATTGTCGAACAGGCCGTGCGCGACCTGACCAGCAACCCGGCGCTGCCCCAGTTCGAGCCACCGGCGGCAGAACCCCGTGTCCCGCTGGCGGCTACTCCCGGCGCGGTGACGGAGATTATCCGCCCGACAGTCGACCCGGCGCAGGACACGAGCGCGCCCATCACCAGCGTGATTCCGCTGCCAGTGGTCAGCCCGGCGTCCTTCACAGTCACGTGGAGCGGGCAGGATGACAGCGGCATCGCCAGCTATCTGGTGTGGGTGCGGGCGGATGGCGGCGACTGGCAGCCCTGGCTGGAAGACACGCAGCAGACTCAGGCCACCTACAGCGGCGAAAGCGGCCGGCGCTATGAATTCGCCGTGTGGGCTGTTGACCTGGCCGGCAACTGGTCGCTCAACACCGAACTCACCCCCCAGGCTGTGACCAGCGTGCCGTAGTGGCAAATAATGCGCTATAATGTATCTACTTTGTAGATACGGAATGAAGCTATGAGAACACACGTCCAGAAATGGGGCAACAGTCTGGGAGTACGCATTCCGAGTGCATTCGCAAAGGAGGTTAATCTGGAAGCGAATGCAGCCGTGAACATCGAAGTAGTGGATGGTCGGATCGTGATTACCCCCGCTGAAAAGCCGATCTTTGAACTGGATGATTTACTTGCGCAGGTGACAGATGAGAATCGCCAAGATGAGGTGGATACCGGCGGCCCTGTAGGTAACGAGGTCTGGTAATGGCCTACATCCCGGCGCGCGGCGATGCGATATGGTTGACATTTAATCCGCAGTTGGGGCACGAACAAGCCGGACGCCGCCCTGCATTGATCCTGTCACCTGAATCCTACAATCGCAAGGTCGGGCTGGCGATTGCTTGCCCAATTACAAGTCAGCGAAAGGGATACCCCTTTGAAGTTGCTCTGCCTGACGACATCACCATAAACGGTGTTGTACTGGCCGATCAGGTCAGGAACCTGGACTGGCAGGCACGCCGCGCAGAATTTATTACGAAACTTCCTGATGACGTTATTGATGAAGTTTTGGCGAAAATCAACACCTTGCTTCGATAAACTGAATGCGCGGCAGACACAGTCCACGTACAGCGGCGAAAGCGGCTGGCAACTGGTCGTTCAATACCGAACTCACCCCCAGGCTGTGACCAGGGTCCAGCAGGTTTTCCAGCTTCTTCATCGAGTGGGATGAGCAAGTGTGCTAAACTCAGTAAATCACGATCTCTTGCGACGCGAGTTACAATTTACACTCACTCCCAACGCAAACGAACCTGGGTTGAGGATGTCAAATGGATGTCATTGATGTTGAACTGGCGATGCCGGATGGCCGTATTTTACACCGCCTTATGCCAGCAGTTGTCGAAAAACCGGATCCGGCGAAACAGCGCATTGAACGGGCGGCATTTGACCGCGAAACCAGGCAGAAGCTCGCCAGCATTCCTGGCCTGATGAAAGGACACGCGGGCACTGATCTGTGGTATATGCGCCAGCGCCCGGATCATTATTACGTGCTGCACATCAGGTTGGAGGGTGGTCTGCTCCGCAGAGGACGCGATATTTTTGTGCGATCCATCTGCACCTGGACACCCTCGTTGGGCATTGATGCCTTCGATCAATGTCTCGTCATCGACATCGAGGATGCGGTACTGCTCGACGAAATAAACCGACCAGCGCCTCGTCTCGCCATTTTTGACGAAAATCCGACGATGAGCGTCATCGATTATATGATCGGGCGCGGCCTGCTTGAACCTGACCCTACCGGCGAAAGTGATGGCACAATTACATCGCCGCTGTACATCGCTACTTAAGGGACAGCTTGACCACACCCGGCACCCCGGTAAATTACCTTTAGTGCCAATGATTTGTTCCGTTGAAACTGCGTACCAGAGGGTATTGGCGAAAACCAGCACCTTGCTTCGATAAACTGAATGCGCAGCAGACACAGTCCACATACAGCGGCGAACGCGGCCGGCAGTAGTCGCTCAATACCGAACTCACCCCCCAGGCTGTGACCAGCGTGCCGTAGTGCATTGGTCAGGATGTAATCATGGATACCAAAAAGCCAGCCTGTGATCTGGATGAGCTTCTGAAGCAGATCACCAAAGAAAACCAGCATCCAGAAAATGATAACATAACCTCAGTTCGGGATAAGAGATGCCTCTCTGAGAGAGACAAGGTAAGC
>CAZKIB010000223.1:0-10901 GCA_964552425.1 uncultured Anaerolineaceae bacterium
ATCCGAAGTTGTCGGTTAAGTCACTTGTGTCAGATGAAATCTTGTCTTTTACAAGTAACTCCAATCGACCACCTTGGACTAAGGAGTGCGATAGCCCCTTGAACTGTCGGGGCACTGTTCTCCTCCTCGAAGTTTGCACCTGCCAGGGAGGTTGATGGTACCCCGTTTTCCGGTTTAACCGTTCTTTACACCACTAACAGTAGTAGTCAGGGTAATCGCATCAAATCTGTGTGAGCAGTTGAAATAGAAAAGCGTTATCCATAGCGGCACGAAAGCGTTTCTGTTTCAAACTACTCTTAGTCTTGTCCTGTTTCAGTAAGTTAAGCGCCAGTGTGCGAAGTACAGCCATATTTTCAGAACTCTCGCCGATGCGAATACGCGATAAATCTTCACCAAAAGTCACATCCAGAACCCAATGAAAGCTATTTTCAATTGCCCAATGGTGACGAGTGGCCGCCAAGATGCGTTGAGCATCATTATTCAAACTCGTGATGTAATATGCCGTATCCTGGGTTGTTTTATCACCCGTGCGCGTCTCACGCTGAACACGGACAATCGTTTGCAAGTCTGTCCACCCGTCATAATGACGGATGTGTTCCATGGCTAGTTTGTCTGCGATTGCCCAACAGCGCCGAATCTCAACGCGACCACTGGTTTTACTGACCGTCTCATGATAATCCATCGTCATGTTGTGAAAATTTTGCTGGTCGCCATGCACAAACCAATCTTCAAGGTCTTGCCTTAAATTCGCCTGGTTATCTTTGACCCGGAGCAAATAATCGGCTTTTTCAGCGCGTATCGCTTGAGCAATGTCGGTTTGGCGGCCCATCGCATCAATGGTCACGAGGCAACCGGTCACGTTCAGCAAGCGCAACAGGTCTGGAATAACGGTTATTTCATTGGTTTTGCCATCCACTTTGCGTTGTCCTAGCACAATCCCATTCTCACTCGCCCACGTACTCACCACATGAATAGCCTCTTTCCCATTCGCCTTGTCATGACTACGCCGTGCCGTTTTACCGTCAATGGCAACAACTTGACCTTTTGTGACTGTTACCACCCCTTCGACCCACTGCACAAATCGCCTTTGGAATTCTTCATGGTCAAGCTTTGCAAACACATAGCCAAAGGTGTCATGCGACGGTATCCCTTGCTCTAAGTCTAGAAATTCACGAAACCAGCTTTCCTTCGCTTTACCAACCGTTTCTATTCCCACCCAACTATCTGCACCACATAACACACCGCAAACCGCGATGATGATGATGTCCAGCAATTTGTGGTCACAACGACCACGCACACGCGGGTCGGACATGTCACCAAAACAATTTTCTAAGCTCGCAGCAAATTCTGTGGACATGAGGCTTTCCTTTTTTGCCTCATTATCCCTCTTTTACTATTTTGATGCGATTACCCTGCAGTAGTAGTGGGTTTCTTTGTTCCACTCAAACAGAGCCACAATTGCTGCGAGAGACTTGTGCACTGGATGACACGTCAGGAAGAGCAATGGGGACCCGCGCCATTGGGAAAACAATTTCAACTAACATCGCCTACGAGAAGACAGGATTTTTTTATCCGGTTGGGTTGTATATCTGGCATAAGGAATGATGATGTAACGCGGGTTCAATTTCGTATTGTCATGTTGAACCCGCGCTGGCTACGCTCTAGAGAGTGGATTTCAACGTTATCTTAATACTTGAGGCTGTTTTAGATGATTTTAGGGTAGAAAACGTGAGGAAAAACAAAAATCCCGCCAGATTCGACGGGATTTCACCATTCGGGAGCGACGGGGATTGTATCAGTCACAGCCACCCGATGATCTTCACCTGCGTCTACACTCGCCATTATACCGTTATTTCCTGCCCAGACAAATTCCCCTTTATCCTCGTTCCAGTTTCCACCCTGACCGTTACCATCCGGGTCGGGTTCCGGGTCGTCATCATCGTCGTCCGTTGCTAATTCCACATCCTGCGGCAGCTTCCAGGTTGGCAGCATAGAGATGTCCATCAATTGCTTCAGAAACGGCTTCGGCTCAATCCCCACCACATACCCCGGATAATCATGATGCAGATACACCGTCGTCAGCATTGAATGGAACAGGATTTCCAGCTCCTCCGGCTTAGCCCGCTTGAGCAGTGTCCCGATCTGTTCCAGTGCGGCAGCGGCTTCCTCCATCTCCGGCACTTGCGATGGTTTCAAGGCTTCCAACTTGTTGTGGATATCGGCTCGTTCGGTGATGTATTCGTCCTGTTCGATGTCGCCCAATTTGTACAGCGTCTTCAACCGCTCAAGCCGATTTTCCAGCCGCGTCTTCTTCGTTTCGTAGCTTTCGCTGTCGCCACGTTTCGCCAGACTCAACTCTAATACCCGCTCGCGCCAATCGACGGGCAGCCTGATCTGCGCCAGGTATTCCAGCACCGCCTGTTCTGCTTCCAACGCCGGGATCATCCTGCCAGAGCATGATCTGTCGGCGCGCTTCGGTGCACGATAGTAGCGGCGATCCTGCCAGTTTGGTTGACCGCGTAAGGGCTGCTCGCATTGAGCACACAAGGCCAACCGCGACAGCGGATACACCCGCTTGTTCGACTTCTTGCGCGGTGTACGACTGCGACGGCGTGCCCGCGCTTCCTGACACTTCTGAAACAACTCTTCGGAAATCAGGGCTTCATGCCTGCCCGGAAGCCATTCGCCTTTGTACTGCGTTTCGCCCAGATAGAAGCGGTTTTGCAGCATCGGGCGCACGGTGTCATTCTCGAAGGGTTTTTCGCCCCAGTTGCCGGTGGTGCGATAGCCTTCTTCGTTCAGACCAACCGCCACATCATGATCGGAGACATTGCCGATGGAGTACATCGCATACGCCAGGAGGACCCCATACTTATTTTTCAAGTGCGGGACGGCATCGCCTTCGGTCATGTGCGTCCAGCGTTCCATGTAATCCTCGATCAGACGGGATTGCCGGATGTACGTTTCCTGGTCGATCTCACTCTTCTCGAAGCGATCACCGAAAGCCAGCAGCTCGCGCTTCAGGAACTTCAGCGTCGTATAACCGAACGCCAACGTCCCGTTCCAGAACCCGGCACGTGCGCGGGCGGCTTTGCCTTTGGCGGTTTCGCGGGCGCGGTTCTGGTTATCCCACTGCGCCAGAAGTGCGAACAGGTGCAGCATGAACTCGCCCTGCGGGGTTGTGGTATCCACCCAGGGTTCGGAGACTGAGACCAAGCCGACACCTGCTTTCTTCAACACAGCAACATTCTTGACGACATCGCTCAGGCTGCGGCTGAAGCGATCCAGCTTATGCACGATGATGTAGTCGAACTGCCGAGCCTGTGCCTGTCGCATCATACGCTGGAAGGCAGGCCGAGCATCTGTCTTGGCAGATCGTCCTGGCTCAAAGTGGATGTGCTGCGGCGCAACTGTCCAGCCACGCTGATTTACCAGTGCCAGACATAGTTCATGTTGTGCGTCCAGGCTCCAGCCTTCGACCTGCTCTTCGTGCGAAACACGGGAATATATTGTTGCTCTCATAACCATCCTTTCTATGTAATCACTTCTCTGAACCCATGTTCAGGTAACGTGATTATGCGGGTGGACTGCCGGATAGAGCAACTACCCGGCAGTTTCCTCGGCGACTTCGGCGGACTCGTCCTCTTGCTCAGTCTGCTCGCTGACCAGGCGATTAAGCATGTCGGCCAGCAGTTGCAGGAAGGGCTGTGCCTCGTCGAAGCGTTCAAACTCATCTGATTGCGGTGGGTTCTTCGGTGCTAGCATCATCCCTCCTTGTGATGGGTGTAATACTCAACAGCCTGCATCAGGAAATGTCGCGCCAGGTGCGATGGCGAGACGTTCATCTGCCGGGCAAGCTGTTGGATTGCCTGACGCTCCGTCGATGTCATCCGCACGCTGAAGATATGCTCGCGCTTCGCTTGCGGTTGGGGTGGGGTTATCTGCTGACTCACTGCATCACCTCTCGTTCTACATGTGTACTCAGGCTATCACACCAGCATACCGCAACCCCTGAAATACTTCGGGTTTGGCTTTGCATTCGTACAGTTTTCCGAAGCAATATTTCAGCCTGCCGGTGTTGTGGGAAATTTTGAATGTCCATCACAGTTCACGACCTTTTGTTGTACGTCGATGCGCTCAGCATATCAAAGCCGGATCGCTGAAAAGCTGTAGGATTACAGTTTTCGAGCGTAAAATTCCCATGTTCGAATGTAAAATTTCAGGATTTCGATTGTGGGTATGGAAATAATGCAAAATGCTGGTTGTTCATCGGGTATTGCTCCATGTCCGACCGATGAAACCAGCATATCAAAGTGGTGTGGACAAACCTGTGTAGGATTGCAGTTTCAGCCCGTCAAAACTGACAGATGCCGAGTCAAAATTACATAAATCGCGGGAAAAGTGGACATTCTGAGGGAAATGCCGAAGATTGAGCTAGGGGGCTACATTCCCCAACCAGCGGATGTCTGTAAACTGATCTTTCACTGCGTTGAACAGGCGCTCGTCAGCCGTCCAGAACTCACAGGACAATCGCTTCGCCAATGCCAGATATTGCGCGTCGTAGGCGCGAGGGCGGTTGAATTCATTGGAAAGTTCATACGCTGACTTCAGCAAAGCATCGTCTTCATGGAACTCTATGGGATACATGAGCAACCGAGCCAGCATCCCGCGTCCCTGCTCATGGGTGATACGCTGTTGATAGACCACCTTACGCATAACTGCCGTGATTTCTGATCGAAACAAGCGGGGGACTGCAAGAGGTGTTCCTGCCGCTTTCCAGGTGGCTAAAATCTGGTTCGCCTGGGCATGTAGCGGTTCATCTGATAAGCCAAAAGCGACAAGGATATTGGAATCGACGACGACGGTCATTCATCTTCACCGTCGCGGATGTCGCGCAGGATACCGACGACATCCATTGCGGGTAGTTTATCCCCATGACTTTCGCGTATCTCCTGGCGCAGTGATTCAACATCTCGGAACCAGGCATCATAATCAAACGCCGATGCGTCAGTCTCTCCTGTCAAATCCGTCTCCTGGACGATCAGTTCACGCACGCGCTTCTGTGCGTCTTTATCCAGTTGGTGAAACTTCTCAATCACTTCGCGTTCAAGTGTACTCATCACACACAATCCTCGTTCCCGCTTTTTTCACATTGTACAACAAGTCCGCCCGGATGCCTGCACTCTCCCGTCGGTAACAGTCAAATCGGTTATAATTGTCACCATAAGAGAAACGACCAGCCGATCGGAATGAATTTATGCCGGATGCCGTAGCTATTCTTCGTGATTATCTCGACAATTTGTACCGTATCAGAAGAACAGGACAAGCTGTACCTGAGACATCGTATTACGGCGCGATGGAAACGCTGTTCAACACGATAGGCCAGGCGCTCAGCCAGCAGCGGGTATTCTGTGTGCTGAATACGCGGAATCGTGGCGCGGGTATCCCCGATGGCGGTCTGTTCCTCGACGTGGATGCTGAAGATGTTCGGCTTGACCGCCCCGGCTTCGGACGACAGCCAGAGCGCGGTGTCATCGAGGCGAAATCAACGGCTGCCAACATTGAAACGATTGCCAATAGCGATCAGGTCGAAAGATACCTGCAAACCTACGGGCAGGTGCTTGTCACCAACTTCTACCAGTTCATGCTGGTGACGCGAGCCGCCGATGGCAGCGCCGTGATTGAGGAAAGTTATAAGCTCGCAGAGAACGAAAACGAATTCTGGCAGGAAGCGGCGATGCCGCGCCGCCTGACTGACCTCCACGCTACCGCCCTGATTGAATACCTGCTGCGCGTGATGCGCCGTCAGGCTCCGCTGGCTGACCCGCGTGATGTCGCTTGGATACTGGCATCCTATGCACGGGAAGCACGCGCCCGCCTGGAAAGCGGGGGTGTCGATATGTCGGCACTGGATACCGTGCGCGGGCAGTTGGAGAAGGCGCTGGGTGTTTCATTCGACACGCAAACCCGCGAGGAATTCTTCCGCTCTACACTGGTGCAGACGCTGTTCTACGGAATCTTTTCCGCGTGGGTGCTGTGGCATGAGAGCGAACCCCCACCGGGAGAACGCTTCCAGTTATGGCGGCATATCCGTGATATGAACGTCCCAGCGATTCAGGAGCTTTTCGAGGAGATCACGCGCCCGACGCGCCTGCGCCCGCTCAACATCGAGGAAGTGTTGAACTGGACGGCTGATGCACTCAACCGCGTGGAGACCACCTTCTTCGCCACCTTCGAGAAGGGCGAAGCCATCCAGTATTTTTACGAGCCGTTCCTGGAAGCCTTCGACCCCGATCTGCGTGAGCAGCTTGGCGTGTGGTATACGCCGCCGCAAGTGGTGAAATACATGGTGGCACGGGTGGATGCCGCCCTGCGTGAGGAACTCGGTATCGCGGATGGGCTGCTGGATGACAGCGTCTACGTGCTGGATCCAGCCTGCGGCACGGGCGCGTATCTGGTCGAGGTGCTGCGCCACATCCACCAGAAAGCCGTCGAGCGCGAAGGCGAACTGATGGCGGGGCAGGCGGTCCGCAAAGCGGTTGTCGGCGATGCAACCACCAAAGCGCGTATTTTCGGCTTTGAGCTGCTGCCCGCGCCGTTCGTGATCGCCCATCTGCAAATCGGGCTGCTGCTGCGCGGTATGAAAGCGCCTATCGAAGACCACAACCGCGCCGGAGTCTACCTGACCAATTCGCTGACCGGCTGGAGCGAATTCCGGCAGCTTGAGATCAACTTTACCGAACTACGCAAGGAACATGATGCCGCCCAGCAGGTCAAGCAGCAGGAGCCGATCATCGTGATTCTGGGCAATCCGCCCTACTACGGCAGAGCCAAGCCGCCGCCCGTGAAGATCGAGGAAGAACGCGCCCTGACCGGCGCTTACCGCGAGACCAGAAACCCCGACCTGCCCAGACCGCAGGGGCAGGGGCTGAATGACCTGTATGTGCGTTTCTTCCGTATGGCGGAGCGTAAGATTGTAGAGAACACCAAACGCGGCATCGTCTGCTACATCTCCAACTATAGCTGGCTGGACGGCCTGAGCCATCCGGGGATGCGCGAACGCTATCTCGAAGTATTTGACACCATCACCATCGACAGCCTGAACGGGGACAAGTACCGCACCGGCAAAGTGATTCCGGCGGGTTTCCCCGGCGCAGGTGAGTCTGACCCTAGCATCTTTTCGACCCCGTTTAACAGGGAAGGGATTCAGGTGGGCACGGCGATTGTGACCCTTGTCCGCAAGCAGTCCGAATCGAGTGGGACGCAGCAAATCCGCTTCCGCAATTTGTGGGGACGCGACAAGCTGACGCAGCTTGCAGCCGAGGCAGAAGGCAATCTCCCCATCACCTATGAGACGCTGACCCCGGAAGTGCTGCTTGGGTTGCCCCTGATGCCACGACTAATCAGTACCGACTATTTCCAGTGGCCCCGGTTGCCGGAATTATTCCCGACATATTTCTCTGGTGTACAGACGGCACGAGATGCGGATCTGATAGACATTGAACGAGATGAATTAATAGGGCGCATAGAGAAGTATTTTGACAAGACCATTTCACACGAGGAAATGCGGTCAATTGCACCGATGTTGATGCAAAATACCACGTCCTTTGATGCTCTCCCTACGCGGGAATATTTATTGAAACGAGGGATTATAAAACAGAATGTTATCAAACATGTTTATCGTCCATTTGATGTCCGATGGCTTTATTGGGAACCGGAAACAAGCTTATTGAATAGAAACCGAGCAGAATATTTTCCACACGTTCAAGATGGAAATGTGTGGTTAGTTTCTCAGATGCGGGCAAGAAAAGGTTGGCATCCAACGCAATTTATCCGGCATATCGGGTCGTATCACCTTGAAGAGCATAGCTCAAGGATTTTCCCACTCTATCTCTATAACAGCAGCAATCAGCCACAGATGCAGGATATGTTCAGCGCACCGGGACGGCGTGCCAACCTGACGAAGGAGTCACAGGCGTATCTGGACAGGCTCAGCGCGGATGCCGAAAGCCTGTTTTATCACGCGCTGGCGGTCATGCACGCACCCGTCTATCGCGTCGAAAACGCCGGGGCGCTGCGTCAGGATTGGCCGCGTGTGCCGCTGCCGGAGTCACAGACCGCGCTGGAAGCGTCGGCACAGTTAGGGCGGCAGGTGGCCGCGCTGCTGGATGTCGAACGCGAGGTTGACGGCGTGACGACCGGGAACATCCGCGATGATCTGCGCGATATTGCCGTGCCATCCACCACCGGCGCGATGCCGGATTACACCTTGCAGGGTTGGGGCTATCTCGCCAACGGCGCGACCATGCCCGGTCAAGGGACGGTGCATGAACACGACGATGGCAGGCTGGATGTGTATCTCAACACGACGACGTACTGGCGCAATATCCCCGCCGAAGTGTGGGCGTACACGCTCGGCGGCTATCAGGTGCTCAAGAAGTGGCTGAGCTACCGCGATCAGCGTGTACTGGGTCGGTCGCTACACGATCATGAGGTGCGAGCCTTCATGCACATCGCCCGGCGTATCGCCGCGATTCTCGCATTGGAAGAAGACCTGGACGAGAATTACGCGGCGGTCAAAGCGAGCGTGTACGAGTGGACTGGAGCATAAAAGATGGCGGAAGAACCGATCAAGATTTTTTACTCGTGGCAATCATGGACACCGGGTGCTCGCAACCGCGAGTTTATTGAGGAAGCATTGGAACAGGTGTTAGCCCAGATTGAAGAAGTACAAGATCGGTCACTTATCATTGACCGAGATACGAAGGGTCTGCCAGGTGCGCCAGCAATCGCTGATTCTATCCTTCAGAAAATCGAGCAGTGCGACATTTTCCTGGCTGATGTCACTATCGTTGTGAGAAACGATGAACACGAAAGCCCAAACCCCAATGTCATGTTAGAACTCGGATACGCCGTAAAGTGCCTGACGTGGGATCGCATTATTTTGGTAATGAACAGAAGTTTAGGATCACCCGAAAGTCTGCCTTTTGACCTTCGCCACCGTCGTTGGCCCCTATCCTATGAACTAGAGTCCGGCCAGCAGAAAGTTCCTGTCCGTGACCAACTCATTGGTGGATTGAAGGTTGCCATAGAAGCGATTCTGCATCGAGGTCTTCCTATCGTTGGGGAAAGCGTCGCAGACACCGTAGAACGATATATTGAACAAGGCGAGAATATTTCGTTGGATAAGCTCATGCGCGGTCAGATTGAGCAAGTACATCAAAAAACGAGTACAGTCTCATTTTTCGAGCATAGACAAGCATTATTCCAGAGTCATAAAGGAGTAAGGCGTGAAATATGGAATATTGGTTTTGATTTATATTTTCTTGAATGTGAACAAGCATTAAATGTATTTCTATCCATATGCTGGTATGGTCACCCTGAGCAATCCAAATATGTTTCCAGTGCTATCAAACGATGGATGGAAGAGAGAGCTAATGATCCGCAACCAAAAACATCGTGGCGCTATGCTCCCAGCCTTTTCTTGACCTACTTGGCTGGTATAGCTGCTGTTGGCAACCAGAATTGGACTTATCTGGCGGCTGTTTTGTTGAGTAGCCCATCACGACATTTGTATCGCCCTGATATTGTAGATCATGCTTTTGAACATATTGCCGAAAATTTGATTTATCATTATCAAAAGGATCAAGAGCCTTATAATTCAACGGCAGGGTACTCTATTGGGAAACCAATGCAAGAAGCTCTGCAACCTTTATTTCAGCGTTTCTTGCCTTCTGAAGATGAGTTCGACCAGGCATTTGATATATTTGAGTTCCTACTCGCGTTGCATCACCTTCATGCTCGTATAGATACAGAGTTATCGAGGCCCTTGCTTCCCCGTTATGGTGATTATCTTCAGTATCAAAAACGGTCTCTTGATGCAATCATGTCATTCTTGGAAAAAGGCGGCAAGCAAGGCGACAATTGGGAGCTGTTGAAGGCAGGCCTGTTCGACGGTAGTAGTGAACGGTTTGTAACGGTTCTTGCTACATATCAAGAGAGGCTTGGAAAAGCAAATTCGAGATATGACGTTGCGTATGGATCACCAGATTACTTGAAGGTGTATCAGAGTAGTCAGGCGTAGCGACGGATCGCAAAAAAAGTTGGCTGATGATCGCTCACCAGCCATAGAAACGAAAACGGCTGACCTCATGCAGTGCAGCCGTAGATCTGTGCGAGTTCTTTGTTCGCCCGTCGACGATGGTGTTGCAGTGTGTTGACATTATGCCCAAACGCCTGCGCTGCCTGCCGCGAACTCTTGCCTTCGATCAGTCCACGAATAGCGGCGTGCTTGATGTCATGCTCTGGATGCCGTTCCAGCAGCTTCATCGCTGGCTCGACCTCGCCTGCGTCAAACTTCTCACGCCAGGTCGGTTGTTCGCGCTGGAGTGTGCCCAGCATCCCGCGAAGCTGGTTGCGAATCGCCGCCGCCCGCCAGCGGATCGCATCCTCACCTTTGCCCGGCACGACATACGCCAGGTCTTTGCTGGTGGCTGATGTCGTCGCGGCGTAGAGTGCCAACAATCCGGCTGGATCGTCCTTCACCTGCTCATAGACCGTCAACACGGCGCGTTCGATGTCAATGCGGATATCTGTCAGCGTCGCCCACGTCGCCCAGCGTTCACCGGCGATCTTGAAGCGTTCCAGACCGCCGATCCGCATCTCTTCGGGATGCTTGAAGTCGTTTTTCGCCCAGAAGTCTTCCATATATTCGTAGCGAAGGTTCTGTTTGCGGATGCTGGTAGATTTCGAGCGATAGCAGACGATGAGAGCCGCTTCAAACCGACTTTTCTTAGCCAGAAAATCACGGTCACCGGCGAGCTGCTCCCAGACATACATCAGCCCGTTTTGCAGGCAGTCATCCAGGTCTTGCGCCCAGACGCGATACTGGCGCAGCAGCA
>CAZKIB010000224.1:0-1641 GCA_964552425.1 uncultured Anaerolineaceae bacterium
GACTATAGTAGACCTTACAGGTGGCGTAAAGGCTGTGCTGTGCATTGCGCGAACGAAGACACCAGTTCAACCGATTTCATGGCAAACAGGAAAATGGAATGACCGCTGTGCGAGAGCCTTTCGTTATCATCGAAGCGCCTTCCAACCTGGGGTTAAAGCCGCCCGCGCCGGGGCATATACCGGGCTGCTATCGACTGCCCACCGCGCTGCGCAGCGCCGGACTGTACGACAGTCTCGCTGTTAAAACCAGCCAGAAGGTGATGCCGCCCCTGTATGGGCCGGATATTGATCCGGTGACGGGCATTCGCAACGCGCAGGCTATCCATGACTACAGCCGCCGGCTGGCCGACAGCATCGAAGCCGCGGTCCGCGCCGAACAGTTCGCGCTGGTGCTGGGGGGTGATTGCAGCATTCTGCTGGGCGGGATGCTGGCGCTGCGGCGCATCGGACATTATGGCCTGTGTTTTATCGATGGACATGCCGATTTTCTGGAACCGGAAACTTCGCAGACCGGCGGGGCGGCGGGCATGGACCTGGCCCTCGTCACCGGCTATGGCCCGGCTCTGCTCACGGACCTGGAAGGGTGGCGACCACTGGTAGCCCCACAGGACAGCGTGCTGCTGGCGAACCGCGACGACCCGGCCAGCTATGGCCTGACCCTTGATCCCGGCATTCTGAATATCGACCTGGAAACCCTGCGGAAAATCGGCATCGAAACCGCAGCAGCCCACACACTGGCGCATTTCAGACAGCGCGGAGTCAGCGGTTTCTGGATTCATTTCGACGCCGACGTGCTGGATGTCGACCTCATGCCCGCAGTGGATTCTCCCATGCCGGGCGGCCTGACTTATGCCGAAATGCGCACGCTGCTGCGCGCCCTGCTGCGTTCGGACCTGGCTGTCGGGCTGGAAATTACCATCTTCGACCCCGACCTGGACCCCGACAGGCACATCGCGCGCGCTTTTGCCCGCGAACTGGCGGCGGTATTGATACGGTAAAAAAAACAGAGCAGCGCAAGGGCTGCCCTGTTCTCATCAGTTCAGTCCCCCGCCGGCATCTGCTGGGACCGGGCCTGTTCCAGCGCGTCCAGCATATCCTGCACGCGGGTGAATTTCAGGCGCGGACGCTGAACCGCCGCCCCGCGCTCCTGTTCCAGCGCATCCAGAATCTGCCAGTCCGCGAAGGTGACAAAACGCACGCCGCGTTCGCGCAGCAGGTGTTCGACAGCCTGCGCATCGGGCGCTTCAGCCGGCCATAATTTGCCGGCCTGTACATCTTCCAGCAGCATATTGACCGTCTCCACCGAGTCCGGTTTGTTCGTGCCGATGATGCCGCTTGGCCCGCGCTTGATCCAGCCAACCACATATTCGCCGGTGACAGGTTCGCCGCCGTTCTGGTCAGTCAGCACCCGGCCCTTATCGTTGGGGATCGTGCCCCAGCGGTCATAAAAAGGCACGCCGGGCAGCGGAACACCCCGATACCCCACAGAACGGAACACCAGCCCCACCGGGATCGTCTCGAACTGATCTGTCGCGCGCGGGCGCAGGCTGCCGCTTTCGGTGGCATACAGTTCGTTTTTGACAATTTTGATGGCTTCGACACGCTCCGTGCCGATCAGTTCCACCGGCGAAACCAGAAAGC
>CAZKIB010000224.1:1805-5531 GCA_964552425.1 uncultured Anaerolineaceae bacterium
CAGGACGATCACCTCGGCATCGGCCATCTCGCCCAGTTCCTTGATTTCCGGGTTGGTAAAAGCCGCCTGTGCCGGGCCGCGCCGCCCCAGGATATAGATGTTTTTCACCTGGCTGTGCGCCAGCGCATCCAGGGCGTAATCGGCGATGTCCGTCTCGCGCAGTTCATCCACCGTGCGCGCCAGAATACGCACCACATCCATCGCCACATTCCCCACACCGATCACCGCCACACTCTCGACAGTCAGGTCAAACTCAAAATTGCGATAATCCGGGTGGCCGTTGTACCAGGCGACAAACTCCGTCGCCGCGCGGCTGCCGGGCAGGTCTTCGCCGGGGATTTCCAGCGGCTTGTCGGTCTGCGCGCCCACCGCGAAGATGACGGCATGGTAATGGCGGGGCAGATCATCCAGCGTGATGTCCGTCCCGAACTCCACGTTGCCGAAAAACCGGAAGCCCGGCCGGGTGGCAATTTTGTCATAGACCTTGACAACGGATTTGATCTTTGGATGATCCGGCGCGACCCCGCCGCGCACCAGCCCATAGGGTGTGGGCAAACGGTCAAACATATCAATCTCAACGCTCAGGTCTGCCTGCTTTTGCAGGTGTTCAGCGGCGTAAAAGCCCGACGGTCCTGAGCCAATAATGGCAACCCGTAGGGGCTGGGAAGGTGTTCCGGTTTGCGTCGTCATCGTGTCTCTTCCAACATTATCGCGTGCGAACGATCACGCACCAGTATATCACTTAGATGCGGAGTGCTGCGGCAATATTTCGGCGTAATGACAGGGCACACCCCCGGAAGAGGAAACCTGTCGTGGAATGGGGATAAAGGCAGTGCGGCTGCCTTTGTTCCTTTGCGCCGCTGTATTGAAGCGGTTCTCTGGTTTTGCCCGCTGCACTAAATCGCCTGAAGCATCTCGCGCAGGGTTTCCAGCGGCAGGCCGATCACATTGGTTTCACTGCCGTCAAGGTGAGCGACAGGCGCGAATTCCGCGTGCTGGATGGCGTACCCGCCGGCTTTGTCGAACGGGTCGCCGGTGGCGATGTACGCTTCGATTTCGGCGTCGGTGTACGGGCGCATGGTGACAGCGGTACAGGTCAGGCGGGTGCTGCGCTGGGGCGGATCATCCAGCCGGTGCAGCGTGATGGCCGTACAGACCTGATGCGTCCGTCCGCGCAGGCGGCGCAGCATCCGGCGGGCATCGGCGTCGTTTTCCGGTTTGCCGAGAATTTCGCCTTCGTCGATCACCACCGTGTCGGCAGCCAGAATGACCGCAGGGGGATCAAGCTGTTCAGCCACCGCAGCGGCTTTCTGGATACTCAGGCGCTGCACATAATCGTAGGGGGATTCATCGGGGTGCTGGGTTTCGTCAATATCGGGCCTGATAATGCGAAAAACGAGACCCAGCGACGTGAGCAGTTCACGCCGCCGGGGTGAGCTGGAGGCCAGCACAAAGGCGCGCATGGTCTTTGGGGTTTAGAAATCGTGATCGTGGTGATGCACGTGGCCGTGATCCACCTCTTCGTCGGTGGCTTCGCGCAGGCCCACAATCTCGATGTCATAGGTCAGGGTCTTGCCGGCCAGCGGCGGGTTAAAATCGAGCGTGACCATATCGTCGCTCAGTTCGGTGACGGTGGCGACATAGGTATAGCCGTCCTCGTCCTCGACTTCCACTTCCATCCCGATTTCCAGGTCCACGTCAATTTCCAGCAGTTCGCGCTCGAACCGGTC
The DNA here is from genome assembly GCA_964552425.1 of uncultured Anaerolineaceae bacterium. Classification (GTDB taxonomy): domain Bacteria; phylum Chloroflexota; class Anaerolineae; order Aggregatilineales; family Phototrophicaceae. The sequence continues at coordinate 3,536 of CAZKIB010000224.1, forward strand.
CGTTTCTTCCGGGTCATAATCGCCATAAGCCATATCGGGCGGCAGGGTCGCATGAACCCGATCCCCGACGCGCTTGCCGGCCAGCAGTTCTTCCAGACCCGGCACGATATTGCCCGCGCCATGCAGATAGTCCAGCGGTTCTTCGCGGCTGGCACTCTCGATCTCTTCGCCATCCACAGTCAGCGTATAGGCGAGGCTGACCACCACGCCGTCATTGATGGTTTCGACTGCCATCAGTCCTGCTCCTCACAACAAAAGCCCCGTTTATTCGGGGCGTTATGGGAGCATTATACTGACAGACAGAACGAATTGGAATGGGCGAACAGGTCTGTTAAGCTGTTCCTGATCTACCGGCGCGAGTTACAATCATCCCATTAACATGCGTCCATCACACAGGGTAATGGCCTGATGACCCAGCCTCACATCATCGGAATTGATATTGGCGGCACACATACCAAAATGGGCATCGTGACCCGCAGCGGCGCGCTTCACGGCTACCGGGCGATGGAGACTGATGCAGCGGGCACAGACCCGGAGCCATTTCTGCGGCGGCTGTTCGCGCAGGTGGATGAACTGCTTCAGATCGCGGAGGCTCCTGTCGGCGGGATCGGCGTGTCCATGCACGGCGAACTGGACGACGCCCGGCGCGGCACGCTGCTGGGACTCAACACCCCGGCGCTGATCGGGCTGGATATGCGCGGCCGGCTGGAAGAACGCTGCCAGCGGCCCGTGCTGATCTACAACGACCTGATGGCGCACACCCTGGGCGAGTATTACTTTGGGAGCGGGCAGGGTGTGCGGCGTTTTATGTGCCTGGCCGTCGGGACCGGATTAGGAGCCGGGGTCATCGTGGAGGGCAAACCCCTGTTTATTGATGGGGGGAATTCCGGCAATACCGGCCTCATCGTTCTGGACCCGAACGCCCCGGTGGGGAACACGGGTATCCGGGGGGCTGCCGAAGACCTGTGCGGTGTATCAGGAATCGAAGCGCTCGCGCGCCAGCATTACGGGCATTCGATCTCTGCGCGGGAAGTTATCAGCGCCGCGCGAGAGGGCCGCGACCCGGCAGCAGCGGCAGTCATGCGGCAGATTGGCGCTTATCTGGGCCACACGCTGGCGAGCCTGAGCGTTATATTTTACCCGCACCGCATCGCATTGACCGGGGGAACCACCGCCGCCGGGGATGTGCTGCTGCTGGCTTGCCGCGCCCGCTTTGAGGAACTGGTCGGCGGTTTCTTCGACCAGATTGTCACCCTGCCCGGCAGCCACTATCGCAAAGCCGAAATCGTGCTGGGCGCCGGCGGCCCAAACAGCGGTATTCTGGGGGCCAGCAGCGAACTGCTGGGGCTGTGGGATGCGCCGCTGCCCGATTAGCGGCGATATGTCATCCTGCCGGGATCATCACTGTGACGGTGGTCCCGGCCCCGACCTGGCTGTCCACCTGGACGAAACCGCTGTGCAAATCCACCGCCTGTTTGACAATCGCCAGCCCCAGCCCCGTCCCGGATACCTTGCCCACGTTGGAACCGCGCTGGAAGACGTTGAACAGCCGCTGCTGGTCCTTCTCAGGAATGCCCATACCCTGATCCTGAACTTTCAGCACACACTGCCCGTGTTCGACTTCCAGTACGATACGGATGTCCGTGCCGGAGTCGGAATATTTGATGGCGTTGGAAATCAGGTTAGCGGCGATCTGGCGCAGCAGGCGCGGATCCGCCATGATGCTCTGGTCAGCGCTGTTTTCGAACAGCAGCCGGTGCGTTTCCTCATGCATGCTCTGAAACTCATCGACCACTGCCTCAAAAAACCGGCCCACATCCACCGGCTCAGGATCAAAACTGAGGTGGCCCGTATCCATCTGGGCCAGCAGGAGCATATCTTCCAGCATCTGCATCAACTGATGCACGGATGATTCGATGCGGCGGTGATAGATCATCCGCCGGTGTTCGTCCACCCGGTCCGCATAATCGCGCAGCAGGGCGTTCGACGAGAGAAT
>CAZKIB010000224.1:5541-8211 GCA_964552425.1 uncultured Anaerolineaceae bacterium
GGACAGCGGGTTGCGGAAATCGTGTGAAAACATCGCTACCATTCTGGTTTTGAAGAGGCGCTGTTCACGTTCCTGCGCCAGCGCCTCTTCAAGCTGTTCGACGCCGCGCCGGTATTTTTCTTCCTGGGCTGTCTTTTTATTCAGACGCGACTCCACCGCCTGTAACAGTTCCAGCCGGGTAAACGGCTTGGCGATGTAGTCATCCGCCCCGAAAGCCATGCCCTGGCGAATATCCTCGTGAGTGGCCCTGGCTGTCACAAAAATAAAGGGAATGTTGGCCGTTGCCGGGTTGGCATGAACTTCCAGCAGCACACCATAACCATCCAGACGCGGCATGGTAATATCGCAGATGATTAAGTCTGGCTGATACTGGATCGCCTGGTCCACCCCCGCCAGCCCATCCTCCGCGCTGATGGCCTCATAACCTTCCAGGTTCATCCATTCAGTGACTTCATCGCGCAGGATGGCCTCGTCCTCAATCACCAGAATGCGTGTCATCTACACCGCTCCTTCTTCGACTGTCAGCGGAATTCTGACCGTAAAAGTCGTACCAACAGACACCTGGCTCTCGACGGTAATGATCCCGCCGTGCAGTTCAACCGACTCCTTGATAATCGTCAGGCCCAGCCCCGTCCCGGAAATCGTGCCCACATTGGCGGCGCGGTGGAAGGGTTCAAACAGGTGTTTCAGATCCGCTTCCGGGATACCGATGCCTTCATCGCTCACCCGCAGAACCAGCGCCTCACCCGTATAATTCAGCGCGATGGTCACGGTGGTGTCCGCCGATGAATATTTGATGGCGTTGGACACCAGATTATTGATAATCTGGCGCATCAGCTTCTTGTCCAGCCGGACATTGCGGAGGGCCTCATCGCAGGTGTAGACCAGTCGGTGGGTAATGTCCGGGCGGCTCTGGAATTCATCCAGCACGCTGCGGCACAGCGCGTCGAGATCCATCACCGCAGGGTTAAACTCCACCCGCCGGGCCTGCATCCGCGCCAGTTGCAGCACATCGTCCATAATATCCTTAAGATGTTCTATCTGAATCTGGATTTTGACCAGCCGCCCGCCGATCTGATCATCCGTCATTTTCTGGCGGTAAGCGGTCAGTGTCTCCGTCAGTGCCAGAATGGTCGCCAGCGGGGTGCGGAATTCATGTGACGCCATCGACACAAAACGCGACTTCAGTTCGCCCAGTTCGCGCTCTTTTTCCAGCGCCTGCTGAAGCGCCTGTTCAGCAATTCTGCGTTCGGTGATGTCGGATGCCACCACCAGCAGGCGCTCATATTCCCCGGCAGAATTCATCAGGGGAATCTTGCTGGTCTGATAATAGCGGTTCAGGATAAGTTCTTCCGGTATAAACGAAACACGGCCGGCAGCCAGCGTTTCACGATCCTTTTGCAGAAAGAAGGCAATCTCAGTTTCATTCGTGTTCACATCAGCGTCCGCCAGGCCGATCATTGCCGCCGGGGTGACGCCATACACCTGCGCGGCGGCGTCATTTACCATCTGAAAACGCCCGCTGCGATCTTTGACCATAATCAGGTCGGGCACATTGTCGATAATCAGTTGCAGAAAGTCGCGCTGTTCGCGCAGGGCCTGGGCAGCGCGTTTGCGTTCGGTGATGTCCAGGACAAAACTCATCACCATCAGGCCAGCCTGCGTCTCGATATAGCTCAGTTGAATTTCAACCGGAAAAACACTGCCTTCTTTGCGCCTGGCGAACAATTCCAGCCCGATGCCCATCTGGCGGACACGCGGCTCGGCCATATAGCTGGCGCGGTGATGGACATGCGCAGCGCGCAGATGTTCCGGCAGCAGGGTTTCGACGGGCTGGCCCAGCAGTTCGGTGTGGTTATAGCCGAACAGCACTTCGGCCTGATTGTTCACCAGGATAATCTGGCCTGCGTTATCCGAAATGATAATGGCAACCGGGGCCACCTCCACCAGCAGCCGGAATTTTTCCTCGCTTTCGCGCAGGGCAGTTTCGACCCGTTTGCGCTCGGTAATGTCAAAGATGGTCGAACGGCTTTTCAGAAACTGCCCATGCTCATCCTTGATCGCGGTAGCGTTCAGCAAAACCGAAAAGATGCTGCCGTCCTTGCGCACCAGATCAAATTCCAGGTCCTTAACCCAGCCCCGCTCGATAAAAATCGGGAAATTGTTCTGGAATACTTTCCGGCTGTCCGGTGTCACAAAATCCATAAATCTGAGTTTTCCGACCACTTCGTTGCGGCTGTATCCGAGCCAGTCCAGTTCGGTATCATTGATCTGAACAATCAATCCTTCAGCATTAAGTGAGTGGTAGCCGACAGGCGCGTGGTTGTATAAATCCTCGACTTCGGCTGCATATTGCTGGAAGACCTGCTCGGTCAGCCTGCGTTCCGTAATGTCCCGATTGACGGATACGACACCGATGGGTGTGCCGTGTGCATCCCTGAAGAAACTGGTCGACGCCAGCACGTAAACATCCGTGCCATCCTGACGGCGCTGGTGAGCCTCGGCCTGCCAGTAACCCTGTCTGAGAAAATCCGCCAGCACTTGTTTCTGTTCTTCATCAGAACGGTACTGGGTCCGTAAAATTTCGGTGACGGATTTACCAATCGCCTCATCTGCGCGCCAGCCATAAATGCGTTCGGCTGCCGGGTTCCAACTGCGAATAATAAATTT
>CAZKIB010000224.1:8336-10831 GCA_964552425.1 uncultured Anaerolineaceae bacterium
ACCAGTCCGTCTCCATGAATATGGCCGATGCTCAGTTCCGCGTCAAAGGTGGTGGCATCCTTGCGCCGGATGCGGACCTCAAACTGTTTACCCGGCAGATGCGCGAGGTCCAGGTTCAGAATGGCTGGCAAATTCTCATCGCTCCTGTCAATCAGTTCCAGGAGCGATCTGCCGTAGTAATCGTCGCTGTCACAGGCCAGCAGGTGGTTGAACGCTGCGTTGGTCTGGCGGATGCTTAAGTCAGGATGGGCCAGCAGGATGCCATCCAGACTGTTATTCAAAATCGCCTCCACGCGGTCTTTGGCTTCTTGCAGTTCGGCGGTACGTTCCATGACCCGCTCTTCCAGCGTCGCCAGCGCGCTTTGCAGGGCCTGTTCAGCCTGTTTGCGCAGGGTAATGTCGATATGCGCAACCACTACGCGCCGGGGTACAGATTCGGCAAAGTGGGTGACACGCAGCCCGAACCAGCGTTCCACGCCATTTCCGGGACAGGGATATTCCAGATAAAAGTCGTCCTGCTGGCCCCAGATCACCGCGCGGATACCAGTGGCGGCGGTAGGGGCCTCGGCGGACATTGGCCCAGAGGCCGCATCGCAGACATCCAGGTAATTGGCGCCCAGATAGTGGGAAGCCGCGTTATTTTCATCCGCAAAGCGTCTCCAGGGCGCGTTGACGTTGATGATTGTGCCGTCACTGGCGAGTACAGCGGTGATGGCTGAAAAAGCGTCCAGCGTGGTTTGCAGGAACCGGCTCATTTCCTCAATTGCGCTCGTATGCCGGGCATGTTCCTGTTCAAGGATTTTCCGATCCGTGATGTCGCGGCCCACCCCCTGATACTCCACCACCCGTCCGGCATCATCCAGCAGGGCGCGGTCTGTCCACTGCACCCAGCGGACCGTGCTATCTGGCATCAGGGTCTGATGTTCAGAGGTCGCCACCGGGCGGGCTGCGTTCAAAGCGTTGACGTGGGCGATGGCCCGCTCCCGATCCTCCGGTGGAATTCTTGCAAGTAGGTTCGTCCCCAGCAGGGCATCCGGCGGCTGGCCGTAGAACTGGCTGTAAGCACCGTTCACAAAGGTGAGATTAAAGTCATGATCGTAGCGGCAGATCATATCGGTCTGATCTTCCACCACGCTGCGATAGCGGGCTTCACTTTTGCGTGAGGATTCCTCCATCTGTTTGCGCACCGTGATATCGAGCGACAGGATAAACAGCCCTTCCGGCACAGGCTGAATGCGCAGCTCGAACCAGCCCTTACTGCCATCCGGGAAGATGAACTCATTTTCCATCTGCTCGACCACCCGTTCATTCATACAGCGCCGCAGCGCCGCGAACAGCGCAGTGTGTTCGATGCCGGGATACATTTCCATCATCGTGTGACCCAGCAGCGCCGCTCTGGTCTGACTGCCGTGCCGGGCAGCCGCCTCATTCACGTACAGGTAGCGCCAGTCAAAGCTGATAACCTGGCAGCCTTCGAGGAGATGATCGAGGGTATACAGATTGGCCTGACCATCAGCCCGGATGGTCAGAGGGGGTGGTTCGATCTGTAATAAAGCTTCCAGTTCAGCTACGCGGGCCTGCGCGGACTGGACTGCCTGCCGTGCTGTCGCAAGTTCAGACAGTAAAGCCTGACTGTTTTCCGACATAAGCCAAAGAATCCTGAATAATCGGACTGTCGGGGCAGCGATGCAGACTTTTATGATTGTTACATTATAATCGTGATTATTGATACAGGGCTAGCTCATTGGCAGTTCTTACAGAAAATAACAAAAATTTTATCAGGATTCATATTTCATGAAAACAGACAGCGGGATTCACCCCGTCACATAAGGGGTGAAGTCCGGGTAGGCGGCATCCCGGTCTGCGATTACCGTGACCGGCAGCGGCCAGCTTATCGCAAAGGCCGGGTCGTTCCAGCGCACGCCGAGTCCTGCGCCCGGCTGGTAGAACTGCGCCATCTGGAAAAAGACCTCCGCGCCATCTGTCAGGGTCTGGAAACCATGCGCCACCCCTTCAGGAATGTAGACCATGCGGCGATTTTCCGCCGACAATTCAACCGCCGCCCATTCCGTATAGGTGGGGGACTGTGGGCGCAGATCGAGCAGCACATCATAAACAGCCCCACTGGTGCAGCGCACCAGCTTGACTTCCTCAAACGGTCTGGCCTGATAGTGCATCCCGCGCAGCGTGCCCTTCAGCGTATTAAACACGATATTGCACTGGGCCACCGCCGGGTTCAGGCCGTGTGCCTCCCATTCGTGCTGGTCGAAGGCGCGCGCGAAAAACCCGCGCGGGTCGGCGATTTGTTCCGGTTCGATCTCAAATACGCCCTGCAACCGCGTTTCCGTGAAAATCATGGGCTGATTCCATCCTGTTCAGGTGGCAAGTCGATAGTCCCTGGTCTTTAATCAGGATTATCGACGGTGGATTGAAAACTTTCGCGATGGCGTTGGCGAACTCATAAAATACCAATGACTTGTGGTAGGGGCAGTTCG
>CAZKIB010000225.1:0-10784 GCA_964552425.1 uncultured Anaerolineaceae bacterium
AGAGCTTACCTTGTCTCTCTCAGAGAGGCATCTCTTATCCCGAACTGAGGTTATTGTACGTCTTTGTTCGATTTTCTCAATAAGGTAGGATTTACTCTACTGAACCCGATAGTTTCGCATCAAGCCCAGATCCTCGTGTTCCAGATTATGGCAGTGAAACACGTAGAGACCTGGATCACTGCCAAAGCGCATCAGCAGTTTCACACGCTCGCCAGGCATGAGCAGCACCGTATCTTTCCAACCCTCATCCACATATCCCGCACTGAGAGTTTCCCAGCCTTCACGGAAAGCCTCATTTATCGTGCGTTCCAAAATCTGAAATTGAACGCCGTGAATATGCATGGGGTGTGCCATCTGATCTTCGGTTTTGACTTCCCCACTGTCCAAATTCATATTGCCCATGTCATGTCCGCCATGTCCACCTTCCATAGCGCCAGTTTCACCTTCATTCACCACGTTGATGAACTCCCAAACTTCCAGCGTATTGGCCTGAACGATTTCGTCGTCTGCCACCGCATCCATTTCAAAGCTGCGCCCATTCAAAGACCAGACTTCATTGAGCATGGCAATTTCGAATATGCGTGGCGCATCGGCATTGACGGCATCACTCAGGGTGTAACGTTCGATAGTCGAGAGACGCTCAGGTAAGGTCAAAGCTTCGCTTGACTCCTGAACAACATTCACCTTTAGTACCGTTGTTTCCTCGCCGTGAGGCAGGGTCGTGGTTTCCGGCATTTCCATCCCGCCCATCATCGTGCCGCCCATCTCCACCCCCGTAAACGGCAGGCTTTTCAGCAGTAATTGGCTTCCGAGCGTGCGCCCACTGAAATCGACCCAGAGTTCAACCCGTTCGCCCGGACTGAGCGTGATATAGGGACGTTCCACAGGTGCTTCCAACAGCCCTCCGTCAGTTCCAATCACCGTCAGCGCTGTGCCATCTTCCCAGCCTAGTTTCAAGATACGGAAGTTTGAGCCGTTGAGCAGCCGCAGGCGATAAGCCCGCGATTCAACGTCCAATTCAAATGCTGGTTTTCCATTGACCAGAACGTTGTCGCCGAGAAAACCCATCATCTCAGTCATCATCTGGGTCATCATGCCGCCTGTGATGTAGACCAACTGGTTATCCGCATCAAACGACCGATCCTGAAAGACCAGGGGAATATCGTAATCCCCCGAAGGTAATCCGGCTGCTGTTTCTTCGTCATCCGAGACGATAAAAAGACCCGCCAGCCCGTTGTAGACCTGCGTGGCGGTCGCGCCATGCGGGTGCGGATGATACCAGTACGTGCCTGCGCGATTGATGACCTGGAAGTCGTAAATATAGGTTTCGCCGGGAGCAATTGCATAGTGAGGATGTGCATCCATCGCTTCAGGCAGGATCAATCCGTGCCAGTGAACAATTGATTCCTCGGCAAGCTCGTTGACAAAATGGATGCGAACATGCTGCCCCTGTCGAACGCGGAAGATGGGTCCCAAGTAGGAGTCGGGGATCGACTGCAAGGAAGCTGCATCGCCCTGAATGACCTCCCCCTGATACGTCCACACGCTGGTTGGATTGCCAGACAGAATCGGAACTTCACTTTCTACTGCACTTAAACGGACTTCAAGATCAGGAACCTGATCCGATTGGGCTAGAACCTTGCCGACAAACGGCAACCCAGGGAGCAGGCTGCTGGCAGCCAGTGTCCCTGCCCCTATACACGCTGTTTTTAAGAACTCTCGGCGGCTAACTGAATGAGATTTCGCCATGTTTTCACGCTCCAAAACCGTACACCATCAAATGTTACAGGCGGTCTAGGCGAACAAGGCTAGACTTAATTGCTTCTGCGCCTGTTTTCTGTAGAGTAGCGGTTTTGGCGAAGGGTGAAACGCGCCAAATGGCGTGTTAAGAAGCTGGAAGTGTTTTTGGCTGGAGATGGTCGAGATACACATCCGGGTCCTTCTGAAAAGCGCCCTGGCAAACCGGACAGCAAAAGTAATACGTCTTATCCTGATAAATCACGCTGCCGTAGGCTTGCTGCGGTTCAATCAATGCACTGCACACGGGGTCGCGCACCCGGTCATCGGGTTGATTCTGAGCGGTGGTTGGTAAATAGACGTTGAGTGTTGTACCCTGACCGATCTGACTCTCAATCCTGAACCGTCCATCCAGACTGTTCACCCGTTCCTGAATACCAACCAATCCGTAATGATGCTGCAATGCCATGTCGCCCAGATGAGGCGGTAAACGGAACCCGCAGCCATCATCCTGTATCTGAAGTGAAATCCCGTGCGGTTGATAATCCACCGCTACTTGGATGTGGTTTGCCTGGCTGTGACGGGTGATATTGCGAAGCGCCTCCTGTACAACACGAAACAGTGCTAATTCCTGAGCCTCTGCCAGACGACGCGGTTCACCGCTGGTGGTGAGCTTCACCTCTGCCTGCTTGACGGTATCAAGCTGCATTTTCAGCGCCGGGATCAATCCCAGTTCTTCCAGTGCAGGAGGACGGAGATCACCAATGAGGTTACGTAAGCCCGTGACAATTTCCACCGCCTGTTCACGGACCGACTGGAGCATTTGAACTGCGCGATCCGGCTCGGTTTTAACCCAGTTTTTTGCCATATCAATGCCCTGCGTCACCGCAATCGTGGACTGTACAGCATCATCATGCAATTCGCGGGCAATACGTTTACGCTCGTTTTCCTGTCCATCCGCTAACTGCTCAGCATACGCTCGACTCTGTTCCTGAGCGCGTCGGACATGCCCAACCATGCCGGACATCGCACGGCGCAGCGTCTGGATTTCAGAAATGCCGCCACATTGACGATCAAACGAATCCAGTTCACCATGACTGAGCTGAGATGCCTGAAGGGAAAGCCGCTGGATGGGTCGCAGCACGCGGACAAAAAACCAGATGTTGCTTGCCAGGAATACTGCGCCCCCGACACAGCAAATCTCAAACAAACTGGCATGGTTCATGACTGATTCGATCCTTCCAGCGAGATAAACCCATGCTGTAACCCAATGGCGACAGCTTCGGTTCGAGTCGTGACACCGAATTTCTGATAAATGTTTTTGAGATGTCCCTGAACGGTACGATCCGAGATAAACAGCAGCTTCCCGATTTCCTTGTTGGTCTTGCCAGACCCAGCGTGAGCCAGAACCTCAAGTTCACGGTCGGTCAGCCCTTCAATTTGTGCCGTCATCCCGATGATATGTTGTTCGGCTCGCGCCAGCGTATCAGCATCAAATGCCTTACGACCAATGGCAACTTCATTCAGAGCTTTAGACAATTCCGATAATTCTGCCGTTTTGAGGATAAACCCATCAGCGCCAGCATCCAGCAACGCATGAACATAAGCGGGTTCGTTGTAGGCAGTCAAAACCAGAATACGAATATCGGGGTAATCATGTCGAATACGCCGGGTCGCTTCTACGCCGGTCAGTTCCGGCAGATGAATATCCATCACGACGACATCGGGTTGCAGGCTGCCTGCCAGCTCAATGGCTTCTCGTCCATTGGTCGCCTCGCCAACGACTTCAACTCCCACACTTTCCAGGTACAGGCGCGTCCCCTGCCGTACAATTTTGTGATCTTCTGCCAGTAACACTTTCATAATTGCACTCTCAATCTGCTCAATTATTTCTATGATACCGCTTTCTCATCCAGCAAAGACGCGCCAAATGGCGTATGCTGGCGACTTATCAAGCGGCTAGAATAGGAGATGAATGTAATTCAAGAACCCGACGGGAGAATACAATGGATAGCAAAACCTTCAAAGTTCCGAATATGACCTGCAACGGCTGTGTCAGCACCGTTCGCGGCGAGATCGAAGGATTGGCTGGCGTGGTCAATGTGGACATCAATAAGCCTGCCCAGCTCGTCACGGTCGAATGGAACGCCCCGGCCTCGTGGGATGTGATTGAAAAGGCACTGATCAAGATTGAGTACGCGCCGGAAGAAGCGTAACCTGTTTTCTGCCTCAAAAATGCAAAAAGCGACCACTTTTCGGTGATCGCTTTTTGTTCCCTGTAATGTATGATGCCGACTGTGACAACCGACATCAAAACGCGGAGGTAAATACTACCGATTGTTCCCCCGCATCCTGCGTCCATGTCCCATCATCCCGTGACCAGAGCCGCCATGTCCGCCCATGCATGGCCCCATGCCCCCACCAGAGAACATTGGCATTTCGGCGATGTTTTCACGCATCCATGTGAGATGTTCGTCAGCCTGTTCCTGCGTGATCGTTTCAGCCTCAACCAGTTGGGCGAGATGTTCTTCGGCATGAATGAGCGCGGCGTCATAAACAGTCTCAAGCTCGACGCCCTGTGCTTCAGCAATTTCAGCCAGTGTCTGCCCATCGCGCATCGCGGTGTAGAAGTCATCCAGTTCAAGACCCAGTGCTTCAGCAACGCTGAACATCATGGGTTCGCCGTCTCCCCACATCATACCCGGACCAAAACCGCTGTCCATCATCCCCATCATACCATGTCCTCGCATCATGCCGGGACCAAAATTTTCGCCGTGCATCCAGCCAGGACCAAACGGTGTCGGGGTATCGTCATCATCCTGTGCCATCACTACAAAAGCGCTTCCTGCGATGAGTGTGAGCGCCGCGATAACGAACAATAGAATCAGTGATTTGCGTGTCATTGGATAAACTCCTGTTGAGTGGATCAATTTCATTTGACCTAAGCTTGCCACAGGTGTTTATTGTGTCCGTGTTGCTTATATGAAGTTTTTGTAAAGTTCACGCCAGCGGCAGTGTGAAGCTGAATGTGCTTCCTGTGCCAATGCCCTCACTGCTCACCTGAATCGACCCGCCCTGCGCTTCGACCAGATGTCTGGCGACGGTTAAACCAATCCCGCTGCCCCCACTGCTGCGTGAACGAGATTTATCCACCCGGTAAAAACGCTCAAAGATATGTTCAATACCGTGAGGGGCAAGGCCAATTCCAGTATCCGTAACAGAAAAGCGGATGTAATCCTGTTCGCGGGACACCTTAACGTGAACTGCACCACCCGACGGGCTGTATTGCAGGGCATTACCAAGTAAATTGGTCAGTACCTGGGCTGTACGGTCAGCATCCGCCCGTACAGAAGGCAGATCATCAGGTACTTCAGTAGTAAGTACGATGCCCTTCTCATTAAACTGGGGACGCATCCGATTCACCACTGGCGCAATGATCTCATCAGGTCTACAGGTCGTGAATTCCATGTGCGTTTGGCCTGCTTCCACACGTGATAGTTCCTGCAAATCCTGAACCAGACGCTGTAAGCGGTCAACTTCACGATGAATCAACTGAAACGTCTCCGGTGTCGCTTGCAGCACCCCATCCTGCAAGCCTTCCATGTAACCCTTGATCCCGGCCAGAGGTGTTTTGAGTTCATGGCTGACATCGCCCAGCAAACGCACACGCATTGATTCAGTGTTTGCCAGAGACGCTGCCATACGATTAAAACTCTCCACGAGTTCTGCAAGCTCATCCTGGGAATCCAGGCGAAGCCGTTGTTCATAATGCCCATCTGCAATTCGGTGGCTGAGCGTCACCAGCGAACGAATGGGATGAATAAGCCGCTGGCTCACAAACCAGCTCACCCCAACGGCGGCCAGGATGGCTGCTAGACCGGAAATCACCAGCGCGTGGTTGATGGCAGCGCGGACACTGGCTTCGATTTCGGCGTCCAGTTCATTCATGTGCTGCACTCCCATTCCAAACATATTCCCCCGCATGTGGGTCATCCGCTCTGAGAAGCTGGCCGGGGCGACAAACGCGGTGGCAATCGTCAGCACGATCAGGCCGATCATGACGACAACGATGTAGGAAACAAACAATTTATGCGACAATTTCATAGGGGTTCATCCACGAACTTATAGCCGACACCCCGTACCGTGACAACAAACTGCGGTTCGGATGGATCGGCTTCTAATTTCTGGCGAATATGCCCAATGTGGACATCGACCACCCGATCCTCACCGTAATAATCATAGCCCCATACCCGCTCCAATAGCTGTTCACGGCTCAGTACCATACCCGCGTAAGTTGCCAGAGTCGCCAGGAGTTTGAATTCCAGGGCAGTCAGTTCGATCTTCTCACCGTTACGCTGCACTTCATGTCGTGCCGTGTCGATTCTGAGATTCTTGAAGGTAAAAATCGGCTTCTCATCCTGAGCGGGTGTCGTGCGTCCGCGTCGCAGCATGACTTTGACGCGCGCCACAAGCTCACGCGGACTGAATGGCTTCGTGAGGTAATCGTCTGCGCCAACCGTCAGGCCCAGCACACGATCAAATTCCTCGGATTTTGCGGTCAGCAGCATGACGTATACATCCGATTCGCGGCGAATCTGTTGAAGCACTTCGATGCCGTCCATTTCAGGTAGCATAATGTCCAGGATCACCAGGTCGGGGTTATAACGGCGAAAGGCAGCCAACCCCTGAACACCGTCGCGTGCCAGGTAAATCGTATTGCCATCGCTTTTCAGATAAGCTTCTACGACATTGAGGATACTATCCTCATCATCAATCACTAGAATAGTTGCCATCGTTTCAGTTTCTTCGCCATTTGGCCTTTTGCTCTATTATGGCATCAAAGTGTGAAAAATTACGGTTGCTCTGCGCGAACGGCCAGTGTGCGTTCGCGCTGCATGACCTGTTGTTCGGGTGTCCACATCGTCTTGATATAAGCGATCACCGCCTCGATTTCGTTCTCAGAGAGGACGGACCCAAACGCAGGCATGACATAGAAGTTTACCGGATCACCCATCCCACCCTCCCGGATAATACGGATGATGAGATCGTCATCGTGATGCCAGGTGTGTCCGGTGTTGTCATGTGGCGGTGCGCCATATCGTCCGGTGATGTCCTGTTCCAGGGGCGCATCCGGGAACTGCCCCTCACCATTTATGCCATGACAGGATGCACACTGCGTGTTGTAAACTGTTTGCCCTAACCTGTACGTGTCAGAATCCGGCGAAGCAGGTGCGATAACAGCAGTATCTCCCGCCGGTGAACAGGCGGAAGATACCAGCACGACAGCCACTATCATTAAAATCGGATAGGAGGTTGTACGCCTAAGCAGCAACGGGTTTCGCCTCCTGAATTGAGGCGTTGACCTCAGTTGAATTGCGCTCGATTGTGCGCCCGCGAAGGCGAAGACTGTTGCTTACAACGAAGACGGAAGAAAAAGCCATAGCCGCAGCAGCAAGCATAGGAACCAATGCCCCTGCCATCGCTACCGGGATGAGGATGATGTTATAGATGAACGCCCAGAACAGATTCTGGTAGATCGTCCGCATCGTCGCGCGACTCAGGGTAATGGCGCGTGCCACTCCGCGCAGGTCACCGCTGACCAGCGTCACGTCGGAGGCTTCCATTGCAATATCGGTTCCTGTACCAATCGCAATCCCCACATCCGCCTGTGCCAGTGCCGGGGCGTCGTTGATGCCATCGCCGACCATTGCGGTGCGTTTACCTTCAGCCTGTAACTGTTTGACTGCCTCCACCTTCTGATCCGGCAGCACCTCCGCCAGCACCCGTTCGATACCGACTTCGCGGGCAATCGCCTGCGCGGTGCGCTCGTTATCGCCTGTGACCATCACCACTTCCAGCCCCAGGTCACGCAGGGCAGCAATCGCTTCCCGTGAACCGGCTTTTACGGTATCTGCGATGCCGATCAAGCCAGCCAATTTGCCATCCACAACGGCCAGGACAACAGTGCGCGCCTGTGCCTGAAGCGCCTCAATTTGTGTCGCCTCAAGATTTTGTCCCTGTTCGCGGATAAAGCGCGGACTGCCGAGGAGGACAGCTCTGCCAGCGACCACAGCGCGAATACCCCGCCCAGATTCCGCTTCAAAAGATTCGGGCTGCGGCAGGCTAATCCCACGCTCCTGTGCTGCCTTGACGACTGCCTGTCCCAGTGGATGTTCACTGCCGCGTTCCGCCGCCGCTGTCAGGGTCAGGAATTCAGTCAGATCAAATCCGTTGAGCGGTATCACGTCCGTCACGGTGGGTTCGCCGCGTGTAATCGTACCTGTCTTGTCCAGTACCACAACCTGAAGGCGTTTGGCATTTTCCAGTGCTTCGCTGTTTTTGAACAGCACACCCATCTCAGCGCCGCGCCCGGTGCTAACCATGATGGCGGTAGGGGTTGCCAGGCCGAGCGCACAGGGGCAGGCGATGACCAGCACCGCAACCATATGCACCATTGCCGGGACGAAACCAACCTGTCCGATCAACAGCCAGCCGAGAAAAGTTAAGGCTGCCAGTACCAGTACAACCGGGACAAACACGCCGGAAACCGTATCGGCAATCCGCTGAATAGGTGCTTTGGATCCCTGTGCCTGTTCGACCAGACGAACGATCTGTGCCAATGCAGTTTGTGCGCCCACTTTTTGCGCCTCGATAACGAGCCGTCCTTGTTTGTTGACCGTCGCCCCGATCACTTCGCTACCTGTCTCTTTATTCACAGGCAGGCTTTCGCCGGTCAGCATCGACTCATCAACGGAAGAACGCCCTTCAATCACCACACCATCCACTGGAATTCGTTCACCGGGGCGAACCAGCAGCGTATCACCGATCATCAGGTCATCCACTGCGATTTCAATCTCTTGCCCATCGCGCAGCAGGGTCGCCGTTTTCGGCGCAAGCCCCATTAATTTCTTAATGGCTTCACTGGTACGTCCTTTAGCGCGGGCTTCGAGCAGTTTGCCCAGCGTAATCAGTGTGAGAATCACTGCTGCTGTCTCAAAGTAAACGTGACCACCAACCGCATCCGAGATACCAAAGATAATCCCAATCAATACGGCGATGCTGTAGAGATAAGCTGCCAGTGATCCCATCGCAATGAGGGTATCCATATTGGCGGAACCGTTGCGAGCGGCTTTGTACGCGCCCACGATGTACTGCCGACCCACGATAATCTGCACCGGAGTCGCCAACAGTCCGAAGACAAAAGGCCATGCCGACCACAGCAGCCAGTTCAACGCCGGATTAGGACCTGCCATTGCACCGTTCAGGATATGCACACTCATGTCAGAGCCAGCGAAACTCGCCATATACAGGTCACGCGCCATACTCAGGATGAAAAGCGGTATGGTAAAAAGCGCCCCAATCAAGACCAGTCGTCGCTGACGATCAATTTCCGCCTGACGTGCTGCCCGCTCCGCATCCTCCGGGGCTTCTGCGTCGGTCAGGTCAAGCACGCCATAGCCTGCTGCCTCAACAGCCTTGACCAGATCGCTCCGCCGTACTGCGCCTGGAAGATAGCTGACTGTCGCTTTCTCCGTTGCCAGATTGACATTGACCGACAAAATACCGGGCTGTTTCTGAATAGCTCGTTCAACATTCCGCACGCAGCTCGCGCAGGTCATGCCGGTAATCGGCAGTTCCATTGACCCGGTTGCTACGCCATACCCGGCATCCTGCACCCGCTGAATGAGATGATTGACCGTAAGCTGAGTTGGATCAAAGCTGACACTGGCACGCTCGGTTGCCAGATTGACCGATGCTTCGTCCACGCCTTCAGTTTTCTTCAAGGCACGTTCGACATTGCGAACACATCCCGCGCAGGTCATCCCCGTGATGGGTAGTTCAAGTTTGATTTCCTGGGTCACAAAATAACTCCTCAATCCGTGAACGATCACAGTATCATCGTAACGTGTCGAGGAAGGTCTGGGATGCGCCAAATAGCGCGTTCTCGTGTTGGGCTATAACTACGAGGTTTGACTTCGTATGGGTGGCGTAAACAGCAGGAACAGCATGTGGTGCGGCAGACCGTTACTCCCGAAACTTGAGCCAAAGTCGCAGGAGGTTGTGAGGGGAAGTGACCGGTATGCTATGAAAAGAGGATAGCATACCGGTTCACAGGGGTATGATGAGGCTGTCGCAGCTTATATGGATTGACCAGCCAGGTTGGTGCGTCTCAGAAATTGAGCATTGATTGCCACGACAATCGTACTCAACGACATGAAGACCGCGCCCACCGCCGGAGACAGGATGAAACCAACCGGAGCAAGTATCCCCGCTGCCAGCGGCAGTGCAACGACGTTGTAGCCTGTTGCCCAGATCAGGTTCTGAATCATCTTACGGTAGGTCGCCCGGCTGAGTTCAAAGATTTTCACGACATCCAGCGGATTGCTCCGCACCAGGATAATCCCGGCGGATTCAATTGCCACATCCGTACCGCTGCCGATGGCAATACCGATGTCTGCGCGAGTCAGAGCAGGTGCATCATTCACGCCATCCCCGACCATAGCGACTTTTTTGCCCTGCTTTTGCAGTTCAGCCACCTTCTGATCCTTGTGTTCGGGCAGCACCTCGGCGAACACGGTATCGATGCCCAGTTCACGCGCAACCGCATCGGCTACGTGCTGGCTGTCCCCTGTGAGCATCGCTACCTCAACCCCCATCTCGTGCAGGCGCTGAATCGCCTGTTTGCTTTCCGGGCGGATGACATCGGCAAGCGCGAAAGCCGCTGCAACCTCATTTTCGACCACCAGATAAACGACGGTTTGAGCGCTGTTATTGGCAGTTTGCCGGAAGTTGTCCATCCTGCCCATGAGTTCAAATCCGAGCAGTTCTAACAATCTGGGTCCACCGACGTACACCGATTTACCATCATACTGCGCTTTGATGCCCCGCCCTTTAATGACTTCAAACTCAGTGATAGTGACGGGCTTTACTCCCGCATCTTCTGCCTTCTGGCGAATACCTCGCGCAATCGGATGCTCCGAGTCGCCTTCAACGGCGAGTGCCAGCGCCAACGCCTGATCTTCCTGCCAGCCATCAGCGACGGCCAT
>CAZKIB010000226.1:0-6357 GCA_964552425.1 uncultured Anaerolineaceae bacterium
GGGGGCAGGGGCGTGGCTTCGTAAGTAGCCTGCACATTACCCAGGTTCTGGACGAGCAGTTCAGCGAACATCCAGCCGGTGAGTCCATTACTCATCTGGACGTGCAGCCAATCGCCGGCCGGGTTGCGGCCCAGGACACTCATCAATTCGCCCGCGCCCACCTGGAGGACCAGCGCGCCGCTGGTGTTCGGTTCTGTACGCATATTCACCTGCCCGGCAGTGGTGACATAACCGGGCTGTGGAAGCTGCAAGGGGCGGTCAAACAGCCCCACCGGCAGATTGGCCGGCAGGCTGACATCCAGGGGGGCAGGTTCAGCCGGTGGTCCGGCAGGAACGTTAAAATCACCGGGGTTGTAGGGCACGCTGATCTGCTGGCCGGTGAGCAGCAGACGCTCCTGCCCGCGTGCCAGCACCGCTGTTGCGCCGCCCAGGTTCACGAACAGGGTTTCGATCTCGCGGGTTTGCACCAGTACGGTTCCACCCAGCACCAGCGATGTGCCGTTGACGACGATATTGCTGGTTTGCACGCGGCTGGTTTCGGGGTCCAGCGGGGTTTGGACGATAAACGCATTCAGTGGGGCCGCGCCGCAGGTTGGGATACTGGCGCTGGTTTCCACCACCAGCGACTGCCACGCCGGGAAGTCCGGCGGGGTGACATTGCGCACGCTCACCTCGCCGATGAGCAGGCCGGTAAAGGCGGGTTCGCTCACCCGCAGCCACATCAGACCGCCGCCGCTCTGGTCGCTGTTGAGCGGTGGGGTATGCAGCGCTTCGACCACACCCACCTCGACCAGCGCGCCGGGGAAGGCCAGCGAATTGCTCACCGGGCCTTCCGGTTCAGCCCGGGGGGCGCTGCCGCCGTTGCAGATGTAACCGGCAGGTTTGCCGATGCACACATTGCTGGCGGTGGTCCACAGGGTCGTGAGGGCCGGGCTGCACACGGCATCGCTGACTTCGACGCCTTCACTTTGCGCGGCGACGAAAAGACTCCCCATTAAGAACAGGAGACTGAAGAGGGTCAGGGCGAGGATTTGAGAGCGCACAATCGATTCCTGGTATCTTATCAGGCCAGCGGCCAGCTTACGAACGCTTGCAAGCCGCCGATTGTACCAGACAATCTCGCCGGGCGATAACTGTGATACACTGGCGTTGAATGTTCGTGGTGAAAGGACCTGGTGTGCAGATCGCTGGCGACCCCCCCATGCGCCTGTTGATGGCGTTTCAGAAGGAATTTCCTGACCTGAACCCGGATTGGATTCTCCAGGCTCCTGGGCGGGACATGTGGGTGGCAGCGGCGTTTATCGAGCAGCCTTCGTTTACTGTCGCCTCGGCAGAACTGGAAGCGCGCGCCACCTTCAGCTATCGCAGCGCGAAGACGCGCATCACGGTTTTGAATCGCCCGCTGCCGGCCTGGGCGCTCTACCCGGCGGGGACACTGCTGCTGCTGCGCGATATGGGCATGGAACACACCGGCCTGCACGCGGTACTCGCCGGGGGCGAACCGGCTGGCCCGCGCTACGATCACGCGCTGGGCATCGCTATCGCCGCCTTGTGGCATGAACTTTACCAGCATCCCTACACGCCTAAAGTCCTGGTCGAACTGGTTGAGCGGGTGCGCCGGGAATATGTGGAAGGCGGATAATCAGATACCGGCCCGCTGTTTCCATTCATCACGCCAGCGGCGCACCGGGTCGAGGTGGTGATCTTCCAGCCAGAAGCCCGCTTGACTGATACGGGGTGCCAGATCACGGATCATGACCGCGCCGGCCCAGGCATAGAACAACGCCATATCGTCCGCCTGTCCGCCGGCCTGCGCATATCCTGCCCGCCATGCCCGTTCGAGCAGCCGCCGGAACAACGTCATTTGCAGGCTGTTCCCGTTCGGGCCGTAGGGCATAAGGCGCAGAATGGTGCGGGTGCGGGCAAAATCGGCGCGTGGGTCGCCCGCCTGTGTATTGGCCCAGTCCAGTACGCCGCTGATCTGGATACCCTGCGCCATCACATTCAGCGGGTGAAAATCCAGATGCAGCAGCGCCGTTCGTCTGGATGGCAGATCGTACAGGCGCGCCTTGAGTTCCGGCTCGTCCCCGGCCCATTCAATCCAGCGGGTAGGGTCCATATCCGGCGGGGCGGGTATGGCATGGACAGCGGCCTGTACCCGCCCGAAGGCTTTGCCCAGTGTCCAGATCAGCCAGGGCTGTGTTTGCAGGTGGTCTAAGAGAGTCCTGCCGGCGATCCACGACAGCAGCAGCGCCGGGCGATCCCGCCACATGCCTTTGCGAATCACTTCTGGAACCGGGATGCCGGCCTGCGCCGCCGCGCCCATCACCCGCACTTCACGCGCACAGACGGCTGCCTGCTCCGGGCGGAACACCCGCAGCGCATACACCTGGTCGTGCCACATCACACGCCACATAGCGGTATCCGCGCCACCGGTAATAGGTTGTGCTGTGCCCGCGCCGGTGATTCCGAGGCTTGCCAGAATGGTGTGCGGGTCAAGAGCGCTTTCACCGGGCATATACTTCCTCCTGTGGTCGATTGATGCCCTGTCATGGTTCAATACGAATCCCGGAGGCGCGCGTTTCAGCAGCCAATACACACTATCGGATTCGGTTAACTTACGACCACATCCACCGCTTTGGCGACGCTGTCTTTGGGGCTGATTTTGACCTGTTCATCGACAATGACACCGTGTTCGTCAATGACCCAGTGGGAGCGGATAACACCCATGTATTTTTTGCCGTACATGGACTTTTCTCCCCACGCGCCCCAGGCATCCAGCACCCTGTGTTCAGGGTCAGACAGCAGATCATAGGGCAGGTTTTCCTTCTGCTTCCACTTCAGCAGGGCTTTGGGTTCGTCCGGGCTGAGGCCGAGGACAACAGCGTTCCCCGCCTCGATTCTGGGGAATTCATCCCGAAAGCCGCACGCCTGGGTGGTGCAGCCGCTTGTCCCGGCTTTGGGGTAAGCAAACAGAATGACCCTGCGCCCCCGGTAATCGCTCAGTCTGACAGGTTTGCCCTCCTGATTGGGCAGTTCAAAATCCGGCGCGGTATCGCCAACAGCGGGCATGGTTATTCTCCTTATCACCAATGAAAAAGATTCAACGCAAAGATGCGAAGGCGCAAAGTGGCAGAGAAAAACCGCGCACGGCCCCTCTGCATGGCTGCATTACACCTGAGTCTTCTGCGCGGCGCGCACGGCCTTGAGCGCTTTTTCGACGCTGCCCTGTGGGGTGACGCCAATCTGCATATCGATCAGGATGCCGCTGTCGTCAATGACCCAGTAGGAGCGTTTCGCGCCGCCCATCGGAATGAGTCCGAACAGCGAATTGTCCCCGGCTCCGAGCGCGTTGATGGCCTGTTTATCCGGGTCGGAGAGTAAATCATATTGCAGGTTGTGCTGGGTGTGCCACGACTTCAGTTCAGCGGGGGTGTCCATGCTCAGGCCCAGCACCACCGCGTTTTCAGCTTCGATTTTGGGGAAGGTATCGCGGAAGGCGCACGCCTGCATGGTACACCCGGCGGTCCCGGCTTTGGGAAACGCGAAGATCACGACGCAGCGGCCCCGGTAATCACTGAGTTTCACGGGCTTGCTGTTCTGGTTGAGCAGTTCAAAATCGGGGGCAGGTTGTCCAATGACGGCCATGATGGTGTCCTCATTCTTGCTTGCAGTTGCCGATAGTGTAACCGGAATAGATGAGATCAGCATGAGATGGTACAGGGGTAATTTTCTGCTACAATCGCGCCTATGTTCATGACTGCCCGCTCAACCCTTCAAATTCCATTCGATAAACTGCGGCGGCGGGTCGATTTTGGCCTGCTGGCGACGCTGGTCATGTGTCTGTTCACAGCCTGGCCGCTGGCGCAGCAGCCCGGTCTGCCCAACGGGACCGATACACTCTATCACACTTACCGCGTGGCGGAGATGGATCGGGCATGGGCACAGGGCGTGCTGATGCCGCGCTGGGCGGAGTCGTTCTATTATGGCTATGGCTCGCCCGTGTTCCATTACTACGCCAGCCTGACGTATTACGTCACGAGTACACTGGCGCGGGTGTTCGCGCTGGATGCGGTGGACAGTCTGCGCGCACTGACCGTGCTGACGATGCTGCTGGCCGGCGGCGGCATGTACCTGTTCATGCGCGACAGTGTGAGCAAGCTGGCCGGGATAATCGCGGCGCTGGCGTATGTCTACAGCCCGTACATGCTGTTCACAGAACCGTATACACGCGGGGCCTACCCGGAACTGCTGGCGCTGGCGCTGTTCCCGCTGGTGATGGGACGCTATCAACGGCTGCTGCAAACCGGCGGGGCGTGGGCGCTGCTGTGGGCGGCTCTGAGCAGCGGCGCATTGATTATCACCCACAACCTGATGGCGCTTGCCCTGACCGGCCTGCTGGCGGCGTGGGTGATATGGCAGGGCATAACCCGGCAGGTGACATTTTCCCGTTTTGTATTTACCTTTGCAGCGGTGATGTTCGGTGTTGGGCTGACGGCGTACTTCTGGATTCCGGTGATTCTGGAGCAGGACGCGGCGCGGCTGGGCAACCTGACGGCGGTGGCCCAACTGGATTACCGCAATTTTTTTGTGCCGCTGGCGGAACTGCTGGCATTCTCGCTCCGGCCGGATGCAGGCGCGATCAACGGCCTGCTGCACCAGTTGAACCTGGGTGTGGCCCAGTGGACGCTGGCAGCGGCGGGGATGGTGGGTGTTTTGACGCGGGCGATTCGCACCTCACCCCCTGGCCCCCTCTCCGTAAATGGCGAAGGGGAAAAAGAGAACGCAAACGTGCTGGCTTCCGCTGCGGCCAGTCCGCTGTTTTTTGCTCTGGCGTCTGCCGCGCTGGTATTCCTGATGCTCCCGCAGGCGGCGTTTCTGTGGCAGGCGACGGCCCCGCTGGCGTTTCTGCAATTCCCCTGGCGATTCCTCGGCCCGGCGGCGTTCTGTCTGGCGTTTCTGGCCGGGATGAATGCCCTGTGGCTGGAACGTTTGCCGGCGCGCATACAGGCGTTTCTAGTCGTCATGGTGCTGGCGCTGCCAGTGGCTCTCGCCCTGCCGACTCTTTATGTGGATGAATGGGAGAACACGGCTGTTGATACGTCGGTGGCGGCTTATCACACAGCGGAACTGAGCGGCTTGCAGCGGGCGACGACGTTTTCTGATGAGTATCTGCCCAGCACAGTGATCGTCGAGCCAAGCGCCAGCGCCAGCCTGCTGGCGGATTATGCCGATGGCTACCCGGTGGATAAAGCCAACCGCGCCGCCCTGCCCGATCATGTCACGCTTACGCCGCTGGATCACGGCCCGCAGCATGATACCTGGCAGGTGGTCGCGGAAGCTGCGTTTACGCTGGAAGCGCTGACGTATTATTTCCCCGGCTGGCAGGTGGAGATTGACGGTCAGCCGGTGGAAACCCGCCCTTCAGAGCCGCACGGGTTGATTACGTTCGATGTCCCGGCGGGGGAGCATGTGATTCGCCTGTATATGGGCACGACCCCGGCGCGGAATCTGGGGCTGGTGGTGACGATCATCGCGGGGATTGGACTGGTGGTTGGGGCGTGGCTCGCGCGTCAAAAGGGAGAATCGCCGGGCGAATCACGATTTGCCCTCGCAGAGAAGAATCTTACCCGGACAGGCCGCCGGACAGTGATCGCTGCGGGGATCATTCAACTGGCGCTGGTGCTGGTGTTCATGCGCGAGGGGCTGGCCTGGGTGGATTCGCCGCCGGGAAGCGCGCTTGTAGCCCGGAATCAGACCGTGTTTAACCTGGGCGAGTCGATTCAACTGCTCGGCTATGATCTGAACGGGCGCAGCTTCCGGGCCGGGGACCGGCTGGAACTGACCCTTTACTGGTACGGGCGCGAACGGATTGACTATGGCTACGCGGTCTTTGTGCATGTTTCGAATGGCGGGCCGCCAGTGGCCCAGGCTGACCAGCAGAACCCCGCCGGACGCCCGACGCTGAAGTGGACGCCGGACGGTTACATCCGCGATCCGTATGCGATTGACCTGAATGTGCCGCCGGGGGAATATCAACTGACAGTGGGCATGTACACCTGCGATACGCGCCCGCCAGGAGAATGCGGCAACGGGGAACGTCCGCCGGTTACATCTGCCGATGGCAGGCCGCTGGGGGATGCCGTGCCGCTGGGGACGATTGTGGTACGTTAGCCAGTCGCAGAGCGTGCGGCAAAAAAATGTTACAATGGGCGGTGGAACCTGCATATTGAAATGGCATGATGAGCGCCACATCCCTTCAACTTCCTGACCAGTTTGAAACTGAGCGCCTGCTGGTGCGCGTTGCTCAGGCCGGTGACGGCGCCGCTCTGTGTGGCGCGGTGCGCGAATCGATTC
>CAZKIB010000226.1:6377-10762 GCA_964552425.1 uncultured Anaerolineaceae bacterium
TCTGGGCACAGCCAGAACCCACTGTCGACTATCATGAAGCCCGCAGCCGGCGCGCCCAAGCCGAATTTCTGGCGCGGGAATATTTCAGCTTTCACCTGTGGCGCAGGGACGATTTGCAGTTGGTGGGTGGCATCAGCCTGAACCCGGTGGAGTGGAATATCCCGCTGTTCGAGATTGGCTACTGGCTGCGCACCAGCCAGCACGGGCAGGGCTACATGACCGAGGCGGTGCGTGGGCTGGCGGACTACGCCTTCACACACCTGGGGGCGCGGCGGCTGGAAATTTTCTGTGATCCGCGCAATCCGGCCAGTGCCGCAGTCGCCGAGCGGGCCGGCTTCAAACTGGAAGTGCGGCTGGAAAAAAGCTGGCGATCCATAACCGGCGAACTGGTCGATTCCATGATGTATGTGCGGCTGGCCCCTGGCGAAGCGGATGTCCGGCCCCGTGAGCTGCCCGCGCCGCCGGACCCGCGTTTTCTGCTGGATATTCCCGAAGAACTGGATACCGAGCGGCTGCTGCTGATCGCCCCGCGCATCGGGGATGGCCCGATGATCGCCGAGGCCGTCAATGAGTCGCTGGACAACCTGCGCCCCTGGATGCCCTGGGCCGACCATGCCCCTACACCCGACGAGAGCGAGCGGGTCTGTCATGACATGCTGGCGCAATTCATTCGCCGGGAAGCGCTCTCCTACCGGCTGATCCGCCGTTCCGATTCGCATTTTATCGGCACGTGCGCACTGTTTAACTTCAACTGGGATGTGCCGAGCGGCGAAATCGGCTACTGGGTGCGCAGCAGTGAACAGGGTCAGGGCTATATGACCGAGGCGGTTAAGCGGCTGACCGCGCTTGCCTTTGAGAACCTGCACCTTGAACGTATCGAAATTCGCTGTCACGCCCGCAACGCCCGCAGCGCGGCGGTGGCCGAACGCGCCGGATACACGCTCGAAGCGCGCCTGCGCCAGCACCGCCGGGGTGTGGACGGCACACTGGCGGATACGCTGATTTTTGCCCGACTGCGGGAGGGGGGATGATGAGGGATAGGTTTACCTTCAGGATTCTCACGCTCCTGAACTATTTAAGGGTGACATTGATCTTATACCTCACCCCCGTCTCACTGCGTTCGACTCCCCATCGCATGGAGAGGGGGCTGGGGGGTGAGGTTAAGCGAAAAACGCTGATCGCCCAATATCCGGTTAATCCCCATCCATCGGCGGCACGATTATTCGTTGTTCTGATAATGGCCGGCCTGACCGCCTGCCAGACAGAAACGCCCCCTACGTTGGACGCTGGCCCGCAGGTGCAGGCCAAACTGCTGGCAACGGTGTATATCTCGCCGACGCCGGATGCCGCGCAGCAGCAGGCCACCCGGCTGGCAGTCCTGCCGACATTGACAGCCCCGGCCCCCACTGGTCAACCGTCCCCAACGGTGTATGTGGGGGTGTTTTTGCAGCCGGCCGATAACCCCGATGAGGATGTGCCGATTCTGGACGCGACACAGGTGTTCGCGCTGGTTCCCGGCCTGCCCACCGAGCGCGCTTCCCGCTGCCAGATCGCGCCGGATGAACGCTTCGGTACGGGCTGGCGCGATGAAACCGCCGCCGCGCAGACCATGGCCTGTCCGATTGAGTCCACCGTCGATTTTTCAGGCGTGGTGCAGGTGTTCGAGCGCGGCGTGATGTATTTTCAGGAAGGTGGGACCGTGTGGGCCATCGAGACCACCAACGACGGTTTTCCTGACCGTCACTGGATGATCCCGCAGGCGCTGCCCCCGGTTGAAGGCGATGGCGGCGTGACCGCGCCGGAAGGTTTGAAAGTGCCCGCGTTTGGTTTTGGCGCGGTCTGGTTCGGCGTGGAAGGGGTGCGCGAAACGCTCGGTTTTGCGCGCACAGACGAGCAGCAGGCGCGGCTTGCCTTTCAGCGTTTTGAGGGCGGCACACTCTTTCTGGATGTCAGCAGCGAGTCCATCTATGTACTGTTGGCGGATGGATCAGCCTTCGGGCCGTTTTGACCCACACCCGAACGTGGCTTTCGTTATGCCAATCAGATGACCTCTATCTTTCATTCCTCGGCTATGCTGGAAGTGGACAGGTTCCCCCACATCGTCCCCTCCTCACACGACTGATGTACTGCGCGCTGTCCGGCGGGGAACCCTTCCATTTTGGATTAGTCGTGAAGAAAGGTGAGGGCATGTTCAATCATATCCTTGTGCCCCTGGATCGTTCCGCTTTAGCCGAAGAAGCCCTGCCTTATGCGCTGCGCATTGTGAACCATGAAGGGCGCATTACCCTGCTCAGTGTGGTGAATGCCAGCGATGACCCCAATTATGTGGGCATGGTTGAGCCGGTGATAACCCCTCTGATGCCAAAGCCGGGCAGCCCGCAGCAGAGTTTGTGGTCTCAGACCGAGAATTACCTGAAGCAGGTCGCCAGTAAATTTCAGAAAGCGCATCTCGAAATAGCCGTCAGCGTTCTGGAAGGATCGCCGGCGGACACGATTGTGGATGTTGCCAAAGGTCTGGGTGTCCAGATGATCGTCATGTCCACACATGGCCGCTCCGGTCTCAGCCGCTGGATTTATGGCAGCGTCACCCAGAAAGTCCTGAGCGCGGCCCCCTGCCCGGTGCTGGTGGTTCCCAGCCGGGTGCTGGTGCGCGAACCTGAAGCCTGATCCCCTATGCCTGTGTCTTGCGTTTGAGCTGGCGCGTTTCCGGGTGCAGGCTGAGTAACCAGTCCGCCAGCGCATTGGTCGCCAGGTGGATGCCGGCTGTCGGGCGGGGGTGGCCGATCATGCTCAGTTGCAGCGTGTACTCGTGGGCGTTCTCCCGCGCCACCAGCACCAGCGCCACCCGCTGGTCAATCGTCGGCTCTTTCACATAGGTGTCGAACAGCAGGGCACGATCCCCGATATAGACGGTGTGAATATTGATGTGGGTATCCCCGTCAGTCTGTTCGTGTGGCACGAAGGCGGCCCGCATGGCTTCCAGAGTCAGGGGACTTTCAAACACGACGTGGGGCATGGCGGCCTCCTTGATGACCGGGATCAGCGGCGCAGGCTGGGCGTTGCGCGCAAAGGCGAAATAATAACAGGCGCGGCCTTCGACGTGGGCTTTGCGTTCGTATTTGGTGACGACTCGCCCCGGCAGCGCGTCCGTCCAGGGTGCAGGCAGCAGATTGGTCAGTCCCGGTGTTTCCGCCAGCAGTTCGTGCGACATGTCGGCATATTCGAGAATATCCGTCGCCAGATAAAGATGGCCTCCTGTTTTCAACCGGCTCACCAGCGTGTCCAGGGTGTCCCGCTGCATCAGGCGGCGGTGTCCATGCCGCGACTTGAACCAGGGGTCCGGGAAATTGATATGCACCGCGTCCAGTGTATCCGCTTCAAATAGGTGATGCAGCGCGGTTTCCGCCGGAGTATGGATCACGCGCACATTGGTCAGGCCGTGCCGGACGATGCGTTCTTCCACTTTGGTCAGGCATTTGTTGGAGACTTCCAGCCCGACGATGTGCGAACCGGGGTTGTGGCGGGCCAGATACAGCAGAAAATCGCCATAGCCAAAGCCGATTTCAAGGATCAGCGGGCGCTCGCTGCCGAACAGCGCCGACCAATCCACCGGCCAGGGCAGCAGGCGGCTGTTAAGCTTTTGGAGCGGCCTGATGGCATCGTTCATAGGGGCCAAATTCAACGCCTGTCCTGCTGCTGATGGGCGTTCAACGATTGTTATCCTCATGGGTGGACAGAAAGGCGGTCTGGATAAAGCGCATCCCGGCCAGTATCTGTTCAATCCGGCGTTCGGATAATGTCCCGATGTATTCGCCCAACTGCGTTTTATCCACTGTTGATACTTTTGCGACTTCCACGACGCTTTGCCGGGGCAGGTTGGCTTCACCGGCTTCAAGTAATACATTACCCGGCAGGCTGACCCGCTGGATATTCGAGGTCAATGCGCAGGCCGTGACAGCAGGGATGCGGCTGTGGTTCAGCACATTATCCTGAATGACGACATGGGGATGGGGGATGCCGGATTCCGACTCGCCCGGACTGTCCAACCGTACCCAGTAGATGTCGCCCTGATGGATTGCCATGCTCCCTCCGTTGAGATCGGTACTGTCCGCATTTTACAGGCGCGCCGCCAAAACTGCGAACCCCAAACGGTCATTCTTGTCAGGGCTGAACCAGCGGATCGGGAGCAGGGTTTAATCCGCAGATGCAAACCCCAAAATCCTATAAACGTTACGTTAGAATTGGGTATTGGCCTATATTCAAATCAAAAGTTTTACAGTATGCTTGGTATTGACACTGAGATACAAAGGGTCTAAAATCCCACTCACTGAGGGCCTATAGCTCAGCTGGGAGAGCGCTTCAATGGCATTGAAGAGGTCAAGGGT
>CAZKIB010000227.1:0-776 GCA_964552425.1 uncultured Anaerolineaceae bacterium
CGACGGCAAGGCAAAACAAGTCCCGCCGGGACTGGGGCAGCGGAGCCTGAATCCCGGAGGAAAACAGTGGCCTTTCAGCCCGGTTAAACTTTGTTTAAGCCTGCTCCTGTGCGGCCCCAACTGCGGTATCTTTGAGCGGGGATTATCGTCAGGGGAGGGCTGCTGTGTCGCAGACAATTCTGGTATGGACTCTGATTGCGCCGCTGCTGATGGGCTGCTGGTGGTACTGACGACCTGCTGTGGGGGATGTACTGTCACCGCCTGCGACGGAAGAAGTGACTGGCCCGTGCCTGCTGTACACTGTTTATGATGACGCCTACGCACGCATCGAACCGAGCCGGATTACAGCCTCACTGGGCCGGCTGCAACCCGGAATCGCCTACCCGGTGCTGCGCCGCAATCAGGATGAGGCGTGGTTCATGGTGGATTTTGACGGGATTACGGCCTGGGCTGGCGTCCAGTCCACGCGGCTGGAAGGTGACTGTTCTGGCCTGCCGGTGTACGAAGCCGGTGAAGAGGTTCCCAGCGCGACTGAGGAGCCGCGTCCGCCCGGTTAAGCCAGCAGGGCATCCGCAGCGGACAGGCCGGACAGCGCCGCCCCTTCGACACGCGGCCCGGCGAAGGCATCCCCGGCGAAGATGAGCGACTCCTCGACGATGAGACACGGTTTTGCATGGGTTTCTACGGGCTGGCTGTAACGCCACCCATGCGCCTGAAACTCGATCACCCGCGCATCCCCCAGCCAGGGCGCGGCGGCTTGCAGCAGTTTCTCGCCG
>CAZKIB010000227.1:802-1072 GCA_964552425.1 uncultured Anaerolineaceae bacterium
ATCGCGGCTGAAGCCCGGCGCGCCGTGAATTGTCACCGCAGCCGCATCCGGCGAGATGCCTTTGCGGGTGTTATCCGCAATCCAGCGAATCGGTTCGGCGTCAAGCTGCACCGCGCCGGGTTCCGGTATTGCGCTCGCTTTATCCAGCAGGGCCATCACGGCGATGCAGGGATCGTAGACGATACTTTCGAGCGTTTCGCGCGCAGATGCAGGCAGTTGGACCTGACCGGCGCGCAGCAGTTCGAGACTCTGCGGCACGGGCGGGGTCAG
>CAZKIB010000227.1:1204-10754 GCA_964552425.1 uncultured Anaerolineaceae bacterium
ACGGCGGTCATGCCGCTCACACAGCGGTAGCGCGGGTAGCCGTCGTTCTGCCAGAGACCCTGAGCATCCGCAAAACCGCGTGTCCATTCTATGACCAGCCCGGCGGTTTCCCACTCGTGGAGCAGCCTGTCAAAGCGCTCTGAACGCGCCGTAAAGAACTGCGCGCCATGATCGAACACCCCCTGACCGATGCGCCGGGTCGCCATGCGCCCGCCCACGCCGCGCCCCTTATCGACGACGATGACTTCTTTCCCGGCATCCTGCAAGGCACGCGCAGCCAGCAGGCCGGCAATCCCGGCTCCGATTATCAGAATCATTTGACGTAATCCAGCAGCAGCACACGGGTTTTATCCGGCAGCATATCGGGCGTGATGGTGGCTTCGTAGTGGAGCGCAAAGTCAACGTCGGATTGATCGAAGTAGTTCAGGAAGCTTTCGATCCACAGGGCGTTACGCGGCTTGTAGCTGAGGGTCTGAAAGTGCATGGGCACGACCAGTTTAGGCTGCGCGCCGTCGATGACCGTCTTGAGATCGTCCAGTTCGATGACCGGATGCCCGCCGGTGAGGGCCAGCAGTACATCCACATCCTTAAAAAAGGCGATCTGCGCGTCGGTGAGCGGGTTGCCGACATCGCCCATGTGCCCGATGCTGACGCCATCCACTGTGAAGCGGTACATGCCGTTCTGGTCGGGGTCATGGTAGCGGTGATTGAGCGCTTCCATCGCTTCGATGGCGTGGAAGGTGATCCCTTTTTCGGTACGCTGGCCGCCTTCCCGCGCCAGATCAAGCGCGGTAATCACCAGCGGATCACCGGGAATCAGGTCGGCGCGGCAGTGGAACGAGTCGTTATCCGACGAACGAATCACGATGTCGGCCTTCTCCGTAACGGAGACATAACCGGATGTCTCCGGCGTATATGGGTCGGTGACGATTTTCAGCCCGTTATCGGCGGTGATTAAAAAGCACGCCTGTCCATACCATTTGAGTTTCAAGGCCAGAATCCTTTTCCAATGCGCTATTTTCCGGCCATTGTACCATCTGCGGCGGTGAGGGGGAGAATTTTGAGCGCGGTGGACTTGCGACTGTTCGCTTACGTGAGGTCCAGCGTCATTTCGATGCGCCGGAAGGATTCGACGTACCCCAACTGCTGGAACAGCGGCCAGGCGGGGTGATCGGCGGGCAGGTTTTCGATGATGGTATCGAGACCCGCATAGGTGGTATGGAGATGGTGGAGCAGGGCGGAGATGATGCTGTCGTAGGCGGAGGGCGTGGCGTCGTAAACAAAGTGGGCCATCTGAAACGCCTTGTGATGGCAGATAATCCAGCCGTGTTCGCCGGTGGGTAATTCCAGACGGAAACCGTACAGGTTGCCGGCATGGATCAGCGATGCGGTTTCTTCCACCCATGAAGCGCCGGCCGGGCGGTGCTGCAACTGCCGCATCAGTTCGGCACTGTCGAGTGGGGTAATGGTGGCGTTATCCAGCGCGCAGCTTGTCTGTGGCATTCCCGGTGGACGGCGGATGACGCGCAGTTCGCGGGTTTCGGTAAAGCCGAATTTTCTGAAGAGATAATAGGCCGGGTCGTTGCCCTGAATGACTTCAAGCTGGACGAGACTCGCGCCGCGCGCCCGCGCCTGGTTGAGCAGGGCGTCCATCAGAAAGCTGCCGGTTTTGCGCCCCCGACATTCAGGAATGACCCCCAGGCGGGTGATCCACGCCCGTTGGTCGCGGCGACCCATCATGGCAATGCCGGTGACATCGCCTTCATAAAACGTCACCGCAGAGGCGTTCAGGTCAATGTCGTAATGGCGGACATATTCGGCCATACGCCGGGCGTTCATGGGCATGGGCACGATGTAATCCACCCGCGTTCGGTTATAGATCGCGGTGAGTTCTTCGAGAGTGTACTGGCTGGCGGCAATGGCAGTCTGCTGTTCCACCTGCCGGTCATGCTGAAGGAGTCCCGCAGTGACGGGCTGAATCACAATGATGTTTACTCCGGCTCGATTCAGGAACCCGCCGATGCGGCAGTCATAAAAGCTGTGACTTCATCGGCAAATGTGCGCGTGTTGATGGGTTTGATGATGACGCCGTGACAGCCATAGGCGCGGGCCATCTGCGCGGCGGTGGCTTCGGGCCAGGCGGTGAAGGCGATTAACGGAACCCCCTGGAGCGATACCTGCTGGCGCAGCAGGGCGACCACTGTCTGGCCGTCCAGGTCGGGCAGGCCGAGGTCGATCAGGATCAGGTCGGGCAGGGTTTGCGACGCCAGTTCCAGCCCGGTTTCGCCGTCCTCGGCCAGCAGGACATCGTGCCCGGCATGGCGCAGCAGCTTCTCCGCCATGCGGGCGTTGAGTTCGTTGTCTTCAATCAGGATGATGGTACTCATCGCGCTGCCCTATACGGAACGCTGCTCGGACTGGGCGATGAAATGGGCGACGGTGTTGAGCAGTTCGTTTTTGGTGACGGGTTTCGCCAGATAGCCGTCACAGCCGGCGGCGATAAAACGTTCACGATCCCCGTGCATGGCGTTGGCGGTCAGCGCGATCACCGGGATATGCGCCAGGTCCGGCGAGGCCTTCAACCGCGCGGTGGCTTCCAGACCGTCAATATCCGGCAGGTTGATGTCCATGAGGATGAGGTCCGGTTTTTCGCGCGCCGCGATAGCGACACCGGTTAAGCCGTTGACTGCCTCGATCATGTCATACCCGCCAATGCGCAGCATTTTGCGCACCAGCCGCATATTCTGCGGGTTGTCTTCAATATACAGGACACACACGGTCATGATGGCTCCAGATGAATTGATGAAAGCGTGATTATGAAACTCAGGTTAATACATCCTCAATTATTGCTGTGAATTCCGTGCGGTCAAGTGAAGATTTCCTCAAGATAGCGTGAATCTGGCTGGTGAGTTGAAGCGTTTCGTCAGACGCCAGTTCTTTGGCGGACATGACGATGACAGGAATGTCGCACAGATCGCGGTTGTGCTTCAGCGCTTCCAGCACACTCATCCCATCCATATCGGGCAGCATCAGGTCCAGCAGCACCAGGTCGGGGTGGTGTTCATAAACGGCTTTGAGTCCATCGCGCCCGGTGGCTGCGCCGATCACATGGAACCGGCCGGTCGCTTTCAGATAGCGGCGGGCAAGCTGCAAGTCCTGCGGGTTATCCTCGATGATGATGATGGTGGGCACATCGGCTGCGGTGTGGTCATCGTTTGCCAGCGGGACCGGGGTCGCCAGGGTGACAGGGCGATGCGGGCTGATTTCGGTGGGCGTGTGGCCGAGCGTGCGCACGACCTGATCTACCAGCAGGCGCGTATCAAAACCGCCTTTGGTCCATACAGCGGTGGAATGCGCGTCCAGAAATTCCATGTCCGGTTGGGTCAGGGTTTTGGCCGATACCACAATGACCGGGATATGGGCGGTTTCCGGGTTGGCTTTGAGTTGTTCCAGCAGGGTGAAGCCATCCACGTCTGGCATGGTCAGGTCACTGACGATCAGGTCCGGCTTATGTTCCTGTACGACCCGAAGCGCTTCCACGCCGGTCTGGGCTTCGTAGACCCGGTAGCTTTTGTAACGCTGTAGCAGACGGCGGATCAGGCGGCGATCATTCAGGTTATCGTCCACGATCAGAATGGTAGTGATCTGTTCGTCCAGATTGTTCAGCGCTGCGCTGAGGCCCTCTTCCTGGCGGTTTTCCACAGCGGCTCTGGGGTCCAGATTCAGGATGTACTGGTCGCCCAGAATATGGCTTTCTGCCGGGAAAGTGTGGCCGGAGCAGTTCACCACGATGGTTTCATCGGGCGCAATCGTGCCATCCGCGATCATCTTTTCCAGCCCGGCGAAAGCGACAGCGGTGGCCGGTTCGACAGAGACACCGGCGTGGCTGGCGAGTTTGCGCATGGCGGCGAAAGTCTCGCCATCTTCAATCGCAACCATCGCGCCCTGATTGCTCAGGACGGCTTCGCGAAGCTGCACATAGCTGAAGCCGGGGTCGCCGGTTGCCAGCACGGTGATCAGCGTATTGGGGACGACAGGGTCGGCAGTGGCTTTGCCTTCCGCCAGCGCCCTGACCATCGGCGCGCAGCCGGCCGCCTGGACAATGCCAAGCCGGGGCATTTTGTCGATGAAGCCCATGCGGTGCAGTTCGCTGAAACCCTTCCAGACGCCCAGCGGGCCGATCCCGCCGCTGACGGCCTGAATGTACCAGTCCGGGCTGGCGAACTGGCCCGGCCCTTTCTGGATCAGCCCCAACTGCTCGGCGATCTCGAAAGCCAGTGTCTTCATGCTTTCCTTGCCGGGCACAGCTTTCGCGCCGCCGTCGAAATGAATGTTCCTGCGCCGGGCAAATTCCGCCGCGACGCTCTTGGTTTCGTCATATGTGCCGGACACGCGCACCACCTCCGCCCCGTAGAGCGTGGCTTCGCGCAGCTTTTCCGCCGGGACCAGACTGGTCAGAAACAGCCAGAGTTTGATGCCGGCGCGGGCACAGTAAGCCGCGTAAGCTGCCCCGGCGTTGCCGGTGGAGGCCAGCACAATTTCACGGATTCCGGCGCGTTTGAGGGCTGTGACCGCCAGCGCGGCCTGCCGGTCCTTAAAGGAACTGGTTGGCCCCTGGCGTTCATCCTTCATGTAGATGTGGGGGTGTCCGGTAAGGCGTTCGTACTGATAAAGACGAATGAGCGAAGTGTAACCTTCGCCCATCGAAATTTCAGGATCAGGCCCGGCCAGGGGCAGCAGTTCGGCGTAACGCCACAGCGAATGATCTCGCCGGGCGAAGGCAGCGGGCCACAGACCCGCTACCTCCTCGTAATCATAGCGCGCGTCGATCCAGCCGGAGCCGCATTGTCCACAGCGGGCGAGCATCGGGTCTGCGGGCATGGTGTGCCCACATTCCAGACAGACTACAGCGTTAAAGAGTGGCGGCATTGCTAGTTCGTGACCCTTTCTTCGGTGACGATGGGAAGGGTGAAGCGGAACACGCTGCCCTGACCAAAGTCGCTGTCCACAAAGATTTCGCCTTCGTGCATGTTGATCAGATGACGGGTGATGTTCAGGCCCAGGCCCGTGCCACCGGCGCGGCGGGTTGAGGAACCATCCACCTGACGGAACTGTTCGAAGATGCGCGGCAGGTCTTCCTTCCTGATGCCGATGCCGGTATCGCGCACTTCGACATAGACATGATCGTCGTCGTGCATCCCGGTGGTGACTGTGACCGCGCCGGCTTCGGTGAATTTCACCGCATTGCTCAACAGGTTCCAGATGATCTGGCGCAGGCGCACCGAGTCAGCCCGGACCTTCGGCAGGCTCTCGTCCTCGATGAGATGCAGTTCGACAGGTTTGTTCTTGACCAGTATTTGCCCGGCGCGGACAATCTCGCGGGCAAACCTGGTCAAGTCCACCGGCTGACGGTCAATGGACATCTTGCCGGCTTCGATCTTCGCCAGGTCGAGAATGTCATTGATGATGTTGAGCAGGTGCTGGCCGCTGCCGTGAATGGCGCGCACATCTTCGTTCATATCCTCGGTCAGCTCGCCGTCGATACCGTCCAGCAGCACTTCGGCACAACCGATGATCGAGTGGAGCGGGGTGCGCAGTTCATGGCTCATGTTCGCCAGGAATTCGGATTTGAGCCGGTCTGCTTCGCGCGATTTCTCGAAGGCGCGGGCGTTCTGAATGGCGACGGCGACCTGGGCTGCCAGTGTGGTTTTGATGCGTACATCTTCTTCCGTGAAACGGTTGGTGACATCTGCCTGGGTGTCGATCACGCCAATGAGTTCATCACCGACAATCATCGGGATCGCCATTTCTGCTTTGGTATCTGGCAGCAGCGGGTTCGGCAGGAAGTTCGGGTTCTGGGTGACATCGTTGACGATCACACCCTGGCGGGTACGTGCAGCCGTTGCCACCAGACTGTCCTCGCGATTGAACGGGATTTTGTGGCCCTGCGCGACCATCGCGCGGCCTGCTTCGCCCGCGCCGGAGGCCAGCACGAGATTTTCGCCAGTTTCATCCAGCAGGTAGATATGGACGTGATAGAACTTGAAGCTTTCTTTGGTCAGGTCGGTCACATCTTGCAGCAGGCTGTCGATGCGCAGGTTGCTGGATGCTTCGGCGCTCACATACGCGACGGTTTCAAGTTCCAGCGCGCGTTTGCGGTTGATCTGCGAGACGCGCACCGCATCCACTGCGGGGGTCGCCTGCTGCGCAATCGCCGTATAAATGCGTTCGTCCTGTTCGGTGAAGCGCTGCGGTTCCTGCCAGCTGTAGGTCAGCAGACCCACCCAGCGATTCTGAACGTGCAGTGGAATGATGACTGAACCGCGATTGCCAGCCTGCTGGAAAATAGCGCGGGTCGCGTCATCCATCAGGTCGCTGGTGTTGATGTCTTCGATCAGAATGGGGTTGTCCGGGTCGGACATCCACAGTTTCGCAAAGGGGAATTCCGGCAGGTAGAAACGCCCACCCAGGAAAGTATGCTCCCCGTTGGCCTGCCATTCGCCCACGACTTCGGCCCAGACCGGTTCACCATGTTCATCGCTGTCGATATACAGCAGCAGGGTACTGATCGCGCCGTTATTGGCGGCGTACTGACTGGCGGCGTCCAGCAGTTGGTCCGATGTCTGGGCATTGTTGAGCGCCTGGGCGGTCTCGAACAGGATTTGACGTTCCTGCTCAACCTGCTTCTGTTCGGAAATGTCCTGATTCGTCCCGTAGGATTTGATCGTGCGGCCTTCCGCATTTTTCTGGATGCGGACACGCACCAGGAAGTGGCCTTTAGTGCCATCGGCCCGAATGATCGGATGTTCAAGTTCGTTGCTGAAATTGGGATCGGTGGCGCTGAGCGCCAGTTTGGTAGCTTCGGCCACCATAGGCACATATTCGGCAGGCAGGAAGCGGGTAGCGTAATCCTGGATGGGCATCTCGTAGCCACCCTGTTCCTCTGCGGTGGTATGGAGCAGGCTGTAGAACTGGTCGTTGAAGATAAACACGCCGCGATCCACATCCAGTTCCCAGTAACCCATGCGCGCCACATTGATGGCTTCGGACAGTTTGGCCTGGTTCTCTGCCAGGGCCGCCTCTGCCTGTTTGGTGTCGGTGATGTCGAACAGCACGCCGTTGAAAACCAGATCACCTTCCTCATTCCGGGAGGGCTGTGAAAGACCATGCCACCAGACGATTTCGCCAGTGGGTTTCACCAGCCGGCCGGTGTAGTCCCAGGTGTCGAAGGTTTCGAGCACGGCGGTAATCGATGACAGATACGTGTCCAGGTCATCGGGGTGGACCAGCTTGATAAAGTTGTTCAGGTCCGCCATGATGTCTTCAGCGCTGACCCCGGTGATGGCTTCGACACCGGCGCTCATGAAGGGCACGCTCCAGACACCGTCTTTGGCGGTGAACTGGAAGATCGCGCCGGGCATGGTGTGGGCAATATCGCGGAAGCGCGCTTCACTTTCGGCCAGCGCCTTTTCCTGGCGGGTACGTTCTGTGATGTCTGTGGAGATACCGCACAGAGCGTAAATCTCGCCATTGGCATCGTAAAGGGGGAATTTGGCGGAGATATAGGTGTGCAGGCCGTCATCGTGCGGGACGGTTTCTTCAAGTTCCAGCACTTTGCCATCTTTGATGACCTGCCGGTCCACTTTCTCAAGGGCTTCGGCGATGTCTTTCGGGAAGATGTCGTAGTCCGTTTTGCCTGCAATATCCGCGTTTTTGATGTGGAAGAGTTCTTCGTACTGGCGGTTGATGAGGATGTACCTGCCGTCCACACCCTTCACATAGATCACGGCAGTGGAGTTGTCGAGGATGGATTGCAGTTGGGCCTGGCTCTGTTTAAGCAGGTCTTCCTGACGTTTGGTTTCGGTGACATCACGCGCCACGAAATGGATGAGGCTGTTTTGCAGGTCGGGCGTGGCACGCCAGGAAATCCATTTATAGGAGCCGTCCTTGCAGCGGTAGCGATTTTCGAACAGCAGGGTGGTGACACCCTGGGCGATCTTGGCGGCTTCGGCGTTGGTGGCGGCCACATCGTCAGGATGAACGAAGCTGACAAACGGCTCGGCCATCAATTCCTGGCTGGACCAGCCGAGGGTATTTTCCCAGGCAGCGTTCAGACGGGTGAAGTAACCGGCGAAGTTCGCCGACCCGATCAGGTCGATTGAACTGTCGAAAATACGGTTCAGTTCTTTCTCAGAAGCCTGCGATTGCGCGAAAATACGCGCGTTCTGGATGGCAACGGCGACCTGCGCGGCGAGTGTGTTCTGGATATGGACATCTTCAGGTGTGAAGTGGTCGATTTCGTCGGACTGCACATCCAGCACACCGATCAGCGTGTCGCCCACCACCATCGGAACCGCCATTTCCGATCTGGTATCCGGCAGCAGCGGGTGGGGCAGGAAGTTCGGGTTCAGGGTGACGTTGTTGACGATGACGCCTTCACGGGTGCGGGCAGCGGTTGCGACCAGGCTGTCTTCCCGGTCCAGCGGGATGATGCGGGTTTCAGCTACCAGCTGGCGGCCAAGCTCGCCTGCGCCAGCGGCCAGTACCAGATTTTCGCCGGCAGCATCCAACAGGTAAACGTGGGTATGGTACAGACCAAAACCGTCTTTGGTGAGGTCCACGACATCCTGCAGCAGATTGTCAATGTTGAGGTTAGTGGAGGCTGCCGCGCTCACATGCGCCACGATTTCCAGTTCGAACGCGCGCTTGCGGTTAATCTGAGCAGTGCGCACGGCGTCGACAGCCGGGGTCGCCTGCTGACCAATCGAGGCGTAGATGCGCTGGTCCATTTCGCTGAATGTGCGCGGTTCCTGCCAGCTAAAGGTGAGCAGGGCCACCCAGCGTTCCTGGGTATACAGCGGAATAACAACCGAAGCGCGGGTCTGTAACTGAGTGTAGATGGCACGGGTGGTGGCGTCCAGCAGGTCGCTGGTGTCGATGTCTTCGATAAAAATGGGACTGTCGGGATTCGAAATCCATAACCGCGAGAAGGGCAGTTCTGGCAGGTAATAGCGCGCGCCGATTTCACCGCTCTGGCCTGATACCGCGACAGTTTCCACCCACAGGGGTGTGCCTTCGGCATCGCTGTCGATATACAGCAGCGAAGCGCTTAGTAAATTCGTGGCCTGAGCATACTTTTCAGCGGCCCGCAGCAGTTCGTCCGGGGTTCTGGCATCGTTGAGCGCATTCGCGGTTTCGAACAGAATCTGGCGTTCTGCTTCAAACTGTTTCTGCGCGGTAATGTCGAAGAGTACGCCGTTGAACACCAGGTCGCCTTCGGCATTGCGTGAGGGCTGCGAAAGACCATGCCACCAGACGATTTCGCCGGTGGGTTTCACCAGCCGCCCGGTGTAGTCCCAGGGCTGCATACTTTCGACTACCGCTCCAACCGATGCCACATACTCGTTCAGGTCGTCGGGATGGATGCGGGCGATGAAGTTATTCAGGTCCTGCATGATGGCTTCAGCGCTGACCCCGGTGATGGCTTCGACACCAGCGCTCATGAAGGGCACGCTCCAGACACCGTCTTTGGCGGTGAACTGGAAGATCG
>CAZKIB010000228.1:0-7429 GCA_964552425.1 uncultured Anaerolineaceae bacterium
CATCTATTGTACGTCTTTGTTCGATTTTCTCAATTAGCATCACGCTGCCGTTGGAGTATGCTTGTTCCGATCGTGAATACGTTAGGCACCATCATGTTGTTGTTCATGCCCGATGTCATGCTGTCCAGAAGCCTGCTGACCGCAGGCAGTCTGGGATTGTTGTTCTTGTTTGGCTTGATGCTGTGGCTGCATCCCTCCCTCGATGTGGCGATCATGGCAGCCGGCTCACTGTGCTGGTTGTTCGGGAACGCCTTATGGCTAAACGGGCATCCGATTTACCAGGTTGTCCATCTGTGGACCGCATTTTTGATACTCACCATCGTTGGCGAACGTTTGGAGCTTTCTCGTGTGCGACGGCTGACACGTCGGAGCGAACAACTGCTATTGCTGGCTGCCACTGCTTACCTGGTTGGTGTGTTGATCACAGTTTTCAATCTCGATCTGGGTGTTCCGCTGTTGGGTTTAGGGGCAATCCTGATGGCAGTCTGGCTGCTGCGCTACGATATCGCCCGCCGCACGATCCGCCAGCCGGGGTTGCCACGTTACATCGCATCCTGCCTGCTGCTGGGCTATGGCTGGTTGGGTTTTGGCGGCCTGGTGGCAGTGTGGAAAGGCGCAATCTTTCCCGGGCCAGACTACGAACTGGTTCTGCACGCATTTCTGCTGGGCTTCGTCTTTTCCATGATCTTCGGCCATGCGCCGATTATTCTCCCGGCGTTGACGGGTCTGCAATTGCGATTCTCGCCAGTATTCTATGGTCATCTGGCACTGCTCCATATCACGCTGGCCTATCG
The DNA here is from genome assembly GCA_964552425.1 of uncultured Anaerolineaceae bacterium. Lineage (GTDB taxonomy): Bacteria > Chloroflexota > Anaerolineae > Aggregatilineales > Phototrophicaceae. Next base: position 795 of record CAZKIB010000228.1, read on the forward strand.
CATGTACGGCAGCCTGGCAGGGGATTTAACCGTTCGACAGCGTGGGGGTCTCCTGAACGCCGTCGCTATCCTGTTATTTCTGACTGTGACAGCGCTAACAGTATTTCGATCCAAACTTGAGAGAAAGATACCGAAATACCAGCCAGAAAAGGCAACATCATAATAAGTCTATCCAGGGCGCAAGCGTATTGCCGCGCAGATGTTTGTCCTGATTTACGCGATTATGGCGCTTGCAGCAGGTATTATCATGTCTGTGTTTTTGCCCACATTGAAAGTACCCTTGACTTTACTGCCAGGAACTGCCATTTGTCATGATTCAACTTGCTGCCGATGCGGTCGTACAGCAAATTCGCCCACATCCCATGCGTGTTGTAGGGTATAATCTGTTCAAAATCAAAAAAACGGTTTCAGAAATGTCATGATCGACACGCTGCCAATTAAGCTAACTGAACTACGTGAAATCCCGGCGTTTCATCACCTGCCCAATGCGCAAATCCAGAGCCTTGCTGCTGTTATGGTGCGTCGGCATTACGCACCCGGACAAATTATCTTTATGGAGGGTGAGCAGTCCGGTTCATTGTGGTTTGTGTTCCAGGGCCGTGTCAAGATCATCAAGCAGTCATTGAATGGCCGTATCCAGGGCTTATGCCTGATGAATCGGGGCAAATGCTTTGGGAGCTGCCCGCTGTTTGATATGGAAAAAAATCCCGCAACCGCCCAGGCACTCGAAAATGTCACGTTATTTATACTTCCAGAAGATGCTGTACAGCAGTTGAAAGCGCACGACCCGGAACTTGTTAAAGCCCTTCTGCACATCTACAGTCAGCGCCTCGAACACCTGGCACGTGTGAGCGAGGTCCTGGGATCGTGGACAGTCCCTGACCGCATCAACGACTGTCTGCTCACCTATGCCAACCGCGATGCAGAGCAACCAACCGTTGAACTGACGCATGAAAAGCTCGCCACACTCTCTGGCACCGTGCGCGAAGTGGTCACACGCCATCTCAGGCTGTTAGAAAAAGAAGGTGTGGTACGCAATGAAAGTGGACGCATCGTCCTTCTGAATACCCATGCGCTGCTGCCTCCCTGTGCCAGCGACGATCATAAAACCTCTGTCTGACGTGATTTAGGTCACATTAGTGGACGGCAATCCACCGTATGCTGGCAGCATGGCGACTGATATCAGTGGCAGTTCTATGAACGTCAGCATTGAATTATTGTCCAAAAGTCAACTATTTGCAGGACTTAGCCCGCGTACACAGCGTTGTATTGCTGAGAAATCCGTGCTGGTGGAGTATTCACTTGGTAGTGATCTGTATCGCCAGGGGGATCCACCCAGCGCGTTATATACCCTGCGAACGGGTCGTGTCAAGTTGTATCGTCAGTCCACAGAAAAATGTCAAATTCTGGCGCTTCCGTTTCCAGGAGATTGTCTTGGTGCCGAGTCGCTGCCGACCGGCGCTCCCAGTCCCTATACGGCTACTGCCCTAACAAATGTAACTGCTGTTTCTCTGTCGCCTGATGTTTTGCAGTCCCTGCTGGACAAACACCCGGACTTTCAGGAAGTCTTCCTTCGTCTGATAACCATGCGCCTCAAACAATTTGTTACCCTGGTGCATGATCTGGCCTTTCGCGATGTCACTTCCCGTTTAGCAATGGTCTTAATCGCTCGGGCCGAGGTCGAAGGGCAGCCTCATGATGACGGTATCATCTTTGACCGGCTGCTGTCGCAGCAGGAATTTGCAGACATGGTTGGCACTGCTCGCGAGGTGGTGTACCGCACTTTCAAACGCTTTGAAGAGGATGGACTGGTTCGCATGACCCGCAGCAGCATCCTGATCCGCGATCTCAATCGCCTTCAGGCGATTGCTCTCCAGGAAGCCCGTTAGCTCCACATTCGTGAAATCTGTCACTCGATGTGACTTGGGTCACATCTGACTTTGTTGTTCCATTTCATGATGGAGATATGAAAGTGCTGCGTTCCGCAGTACAGAACAGATTTTTCGTATCTCTTCGGATAAGGAGACAAACAACAGATGATTTCACAGCGATTATCCTCAAAAGTCTTTTTTGTTGTATCTGTAGTTGTTGTCGCGGCTGTGCTGGCTGTAGTAATTGCACCAAGAGCGATCACCAGCGCCCAGGATAGCACGTCGGACTGGCAGGCTATCGCTGCTCAGCGTGGGCTGACGGAAGCTGATTTACGGGCAGCCGCCATGACCTATACGCCAAGCGGTATGATGGACGAGTATGTGATGTTCGCATCTGCCGGCCAGGGAGGTCAGGTTCTGGCAATTGGTTTACCTTCGATGCGACTGCTGCGGCTGATTTCGGTGTTCACGCCTGAATCATGGCAGGGTTATGGTTATGGTGCCGGAAACGAAGTTCTGGAGCAGGGCTTCATTGATGGACAGGAAATCCTGTGGGGCGATACACATCATCCAGCTTTGAGCGAAACCAACGGTGAATATGATGGGCAGTGGTTGTTCATCGGCGATAAAGCCAATGGGCGTGTTGCCGTGATTGACCTGCGTGATTTCGAAACGAAGCAAATCGTCCACAACCCAGCTTTCCTGAACGATCACGGCGGCACATTCGTTACTCCCAACACCGAGTATATCGTTGAAGGCGGTCAGTATGGTCTGCCGCTCGGTGGCGACTACGCTCCCATCGCTGATTACCAGAATTCATACAGCGGCATGATTACCTTCTGGAAGTTCAATCGCGAGACCGGACGTATTGACTTCGAGCAATCGTTTGCTATGGAACTTCCTCCATACTGGCAAGACCTGTGCGACTCTGGTAAAGGTGTTTCAGAAGGGTGGGTCTTCTGTAACTCGTTTAATGCTGAGATGGCGACAGGTGGAATTGAGAGTGGGAATCCACCCTTTGAAGCCGGTGTGAGCAAAGGCGCTGTCGATTACCTGCATATCATTAATCTCAACGCCGCTGAAGCTGTCTTCCAGTCCGGTGGCGCAGTTGATGTTAACGGTTTCAAGGTTATCCCACTGGAAACCGCCATTGAAAATAATCTGCTCTATCTGGCCCCTGAACCCCGCAGCCCACACGGCGCAGACGTGACCCCGAAAGGCGATTTCGTTACGGTTGGCGGCAAACTTGATCCGCATGTCTCGGTATACAGTTTCCAGAAGATACAGGATGCCATCGCGGCTGGCCCGGCTGAAAGTGATGTATTCGGCGTGCCGGTGCTGGCGCTGGAAAGCGTGCTGGAAGCGCAGGTCGAACTCGGTCTTGGCCCCCTGCATACCGTTTATGACGATCAGGGCTACGCCTATACCAGCCTGTTCCTCGACAGTGCCGTTGCCCGTTGGAGCATCGGCGCGGAAGGTTATCGCCCTCAGGATGGTTGGACCCTCATCAACAAAACCCCGGTTCAATATAACGTTGGGCATCTGGCGGCGGCTGAAGGCGATACGGCTACTCCAGATGGACGTTTCCTGGTAGCACTCAACAAGTGGTCGGTGGATCGTTTCTTAAGCACAGGTCCACTGCTGCCTCAGAACCTCCAACTCATCGACATCTCGCAATCCGGCGATCAGACCCAAATTCTCTATGATATGCCCATCACGGGTGCCGAACCGCACTATGCCCAGATCATCAAGGCGGACAAACTGAACGCCTGGGAAGTTTATCCTGAAGTCGGCTGGAATCCGTTGACGCAATCGGTTGACCCTAATGCTGTTACCCAGGGAACGGAAGGCGTTACCCGTGACGGTAATAACGTCACAGTGCGGATGACAGCAGTTCGCAGCCACATGACTCCTGAACATATTGAAATTCAAGCAGGCGACCATGTGACCTGGACAATCACCAACGTCGAACGCGCCCGCGATGCAACACATGGGTTTGCTATCCCCTACTACAACATCAATCTGAGCATTGAACCAGGGGAAAGCATCACATTTGAATTTGATGCCACCCGCTCTGGTGTGTTCAGCTTCTACTGCACGGAATTCTGTTCCGCGCTCCACCTCGAAATGATGGGTTACATGATGGTCAAGCCTGAATAGAGTCAGGCAGATCAACAGGGTGGCAGTGATACCTATCGCTGTCACCCACCCCTGAAACTGTAGAGAGGTTTGATATGACAACAAATACAATCCCTTCATCGAAATCAAATGCTGCTGCCGATGCGACCCAGACAGGCATGAACCGCTGGTCCAAATGGCTGCCATCAGTATTGTTTCTCATCGCCGCTGTGCTGATCGTTGTTTCGATTAACTTACCCTACTGGGGATTGGTCTTACAGGCTCCACAATATCCCGGTGGGCTGCAAATGCGGGTATTTGTGAACAACATGACGGGTGATGATGACCCTAAACTGGATGAGGTGCGTGAAATCGACGGGCTTAATCATTACATTGGTATGAAATCACTGTATGAAGCGGCTAAATTTGAACGTTCGATTGCTATTCCAGCAGTCATCATCATGATCATTTTTTTGGTGGTCGCAGCCTTCTGGCGACGGCGCTGGACATGGTTGCTCACGATCCCGGCGCTGACATTCCCCTTTGTCTTTCTGGCAGACCTCGCGTTCTGGATGACGAACTATGGGCAGAATCTGGATCCTTATGCACCCCTGTCCAGTTCTATCCAGCCATTTACACCGCCAGTTCTGGGGGAAGGCGTGATCGGTCAATTCAGCACCGTCGCGAATGTGGATACTGGCTGGTACATCATCTTCGCAGGTAGTGTTCTGATTTTGGTGGCGCTGCTCATCAAGCTTGGTCATCGCTTCGTGAAGACAGAAGGCTAGGCTGCAATGAATACACGCCCAGGAATCCACCTCAATCGCCTGACCTTAATCGTTGTACTACTTGTCCATATCATGGCACTGCCCGCCACATCCGTTCGTGCTCAGGATACGCTGATTGTTTCTCACAACGGCGCGTATACCACAATTGAAGCGGCACTGGCCGCAGCACAACCAGGAGATGTGATCGAAGTGCATGGCGGTACGTATAACGCGCCGTTAGTCATCGATAAAACGGTATCGCTTATCGGGATCAGCGATCCGGTTATTGATGGTCATGGTGAGGGCAGTATAGTGCTGATTAATGCGCCAGACGTGGTTTTTCGCGGATTTACGGTCCGTGCCAGCGGACAAAGCCTGGCTCATGAAGATACCGGCATTGTAATTCAGGCAAAAGATGTGACCGTAAGCGATAACCTGCTGGACGATGTCATGTTCGGCATCTATTTTGCAAACGCCGCAGGTGGGGTGGCACAGAATAACATCATTCTGGGCAAGCCACTGGAAGAAAGTATGCGCGGTGATGGGATTCGTGTCTGGTACAGCGACGATGTCCAACTCATCGGTAATGTTATCACCGTCGGGCGGGACACGCTGATCTGGTATTCGGACAATATCACCATTCGAGATAATCACCTTCATGATAACCGCTATGGGCTGCACTTCATGTATAACGAGAATGCGGTGGTTGAAGACAACATCATCGAACACAATGCAGTCGGCGCATACATGATGTATTCGGCTGGTCTGGTGATGACTGGCAACCGTTATATCAATAACCGAGGCGCAAGCGGTTACGGTATTGCGCTTAAGGATATGGATCATGCCCACGTAGCCAACAATGTTTTTGTTGGCAATGTCGTAGGGATTTATCTGGATAATTCTCCGTCCCTTGTCGATGAATTCAATACCTTCAACCAGAACTTCATTGCGTACAATGACGTGGGTTTGATCGGACTTCCCTCTGTTCAACGAAATATCTTTCAACGCAACACCTTCCTTGAAAACTATCAGCAGGTCAGTGTGCAGGGGCGCGGTGATCTGTTGGGCAATATCTGGAGTCAGGACGGCATCGGCAACTACTGGAGTAACTACGTCGGCTATGACCGTGATGGCGATGGTATTGGCGATATGCCGTTCCGTGCTGAAAAGCTGTTTGAAAGCCTGGCTGATGGCGATCCCATTCTCCGGTTTTTCACATTCAGCCCGGCCAGCCAGGCTGTTGATTTTGCTGCATCAGCATTCCCCTCCCTGCGTCCAGACCCAAAGGTCATCGATGAATCCCCTGCAATGCATTACACAGCACCCGCTGGAATGACAGACACATCTCAGGGTGTTTCGCTGTCTTTTCTTGCTGCCACTATTCTGCTCTCAGCCATCGGGCTTTCCATCTGTTTATTGACATTGCGCGGCCATGGAAAGCAAAGGTCATTACGACAGATGCTGAAGATGCTGAAATCTGTTCAGGCTGGCACCTAAGCAAAGGGAATATCCATGATTATTGCGAAGAACTTAACCAAACGCTACGGCAAAAATACTGCTCTAAACGATGTTTCCTTCACGATTGAATCAGGTGAGGCGGTTGCGCTGTGGGGCGCAAACGGCGCTGGAAAAACCACCACCTTACGCTGTCTGCTGGGTGTTCAGGGGTTTGAGGGAAATCTTACGGTTAATGGTATCGATGTGATACACAATGCAAAGGCGGCGCGGGCAGCAGTTGGCTATGTGCCACAGGAAGCTGCTTTCTATGACCTGACCGTAGCGGATACGCTGTTCTTTTATGCCCGCCTCAAAAAAACCAATCTTCAGCGCGTAAACACTGTACTGGAACAGGTTCAGCTAGAGGCTCACCACGCCAAAC
>CAZKIB010000228.1:7446-8181 GCA_964552425.1 uncultured Anaerolineaceae bacterium
GGTATGAAGCAGCGGTTGGCACTGGCAGTAGCCCTTCTCGCCGATCCGCCGGTACTGGTTCTCGACGAGCCAACTGCCAATCTGGATGTGAAAGCCCAACGTGATTTTATCCATACGGTTCAGCTCCTCAATCAGTCTGGTAAAACGATTGTTTTCTCGTCACATCGTCTTGATGAAGTTATGGCGCTTGGCGGCAGGGTGCTGGTCTTATCCGAAGGCAAGCTGGTACTGGAATGTCCGCCTCATGAGTTAGCCCAGAAATTAGGGTTACATCGCTGGCTGCGAATCTGGGTGGCAGCGCAGCACAAAGAAACGATGATGCGTGTTCTCCACGAACAGGGGTATTCAACATTGCCCAATGGCCGCAGTGTCTATGTACAAGTCACTCCAACTGGAAAGATCGCGCCGCTTCGTTCATTAGAAATGGCAAGTATTCCAGTTGAGGATTTCGACCTGATAGACGGTGAAATCATGCTAAAGGAAGAAAATCATGATTGACTTCACCAATGTATCGACAATTACACGGAAAGAACTCCGTGATTCGCTTCGTAATCGCTGGTTTGTTGTATTTACGATTGCGTTTGCAGGTATCGCACTGGCTTTATCGGCCTTGATGCAACCAGGCAGCTCTTCCCTGCGAATGGCAAGTTACAGCCGCACAGCCGCAGGTTTAGTGAACCTTGTGCTGCTGTTCGTCCCGTTGATTGGGTTGACCCTCGGCGCGGCAAATCTGGC
>CAZKIB010000228.1:8191-10721 GCA_964552425.1 uncultured Anaerolineaceae bacterium
GATCGTGAAACCGGCGCATTATCTTACCTCCTGGCACAACCAGTGAGTCGAGTTGAGGTGCTGCTGGGCAAATACCTGGGTTTGGCGGGGGCATTGCTAGCAACGCTGACTCTCGGATTTGGTGTCGCCGGTGTTGCAATAGCTTTGCAGGGCAGTGTTCAGGATGCCGGAAGCTATTTGTTTACCGTCATACTCGCCTATCTACTCGCTCTGGCAATGTTGAGCCTGGGCTTTTTCATGTCAACCATTGCCCAAAAGACGACGGCGGCGCTCGGTGGCGCATTGTTCCTCTGGTTGTTCCTGGTGTTTATCGGTGATCTCGGCATTATGGGGACAGCACTCTCAACACAGATGTCGATCCAGACCGTATTTTTCGTCGCAGTACTTAATCCGCTCCAGATGTTCAAAATTGCTTCAATTCTGACGATCCAGGCGAATCTGGAAGTGCTTGGACCTGCCGGTCTGTATGCAACCGATCAGTTTGGCGGACTGCTGCTGCCGCTGCTGCTGCTCGGGCTATTGATCTGGATTGTTTTGCCCCTGTTTGCGGCAATCGCCCTGTTTTCACGACAAGAGAAATTCGTTTTCAAAGGGGCGTAACAATGCGACTGTTCACTTTTATAGCAGGAATTTGGATGATGGGGTTGATGTTATCCGCTTGCGGTCAACAAACCATCCCTCCAACTGTGGAGACAGGGTTTGATCTTTCAGTACGGGCTGAACAGGAACGGTTAACTGTCGGTGAGACAATGCTCATCATAAACCTCAAGGACGCCAGTGGGACCCCAATAGACGGAGCAAATCTGCAAGTTCACGGTGATATGGATCATGCGGGGATGACCCCAATAGACCGCGAAGTCAGTATCAGCACCAATGGAGAATATCGTGTGCCATTCGAATGGACAATGGGCGGCGGTTGGATTGTAACCGTCACTGCCCGGTTATCTGATGGTCGTGAAATCAGCAAAACGTTTAATTTCTTCGTTGAAGCCGTATCCAGCGAAAGCATCATCAATGATAACTCCAGAACAGCCACGCCTGTTGAGCAGACATCTGGTGGAGATGCTGAGGATATACATATCGGCTATCAGCCCGATAACGATCCAGCGCATGGAGGGGACGCAACAGTTACCGTTACCCTCACAGATCAAGTCGGCATCGCAATTACCGATGCTGCTGTTGAAGTTACAGGTGATATGGCACATGCTGGCATGATGCCGATTACCGGCGAGGGGGAACATACTGACAGTGGTTGATACGTGGTTCCAGTGCGGTGGACAATGGCAGGCGATTGGATCGTGACCATTAACGTAACGTTCGCTGATGGCCGCCAATCTGAAGCGGTTTTTGATCAGGAAGTCGTGGTTCCATAGGCTGTCAATTGTCAGGTGGAAAACCACGAAACCGAGCTAAACCTGGGAGAATAATATGTCACGGCACCAGCAAGCACGAAATACGAACTCACTCAATCCAAATCTGGTTACGTTTATACTCATCATCAACTTTGCCGTTATTGGCGGGCTGATATTCTCAATGACATTAGCCAACACAGCCGATCCTGGCGTCATGGACAGCGTCGAAGTTGCAATGATTGATTCGACAGGCACACCGATTTCATCACCCACCCCGGCACCCCCAACGGCAACAGCTACGCTACTGCCAACGCAGACACCAATCCCTTCAGCGACACCAACTGAGCCACCAACCGCTGCCAGTACAGTGCAGGTTGTCGCAGAGATGAACCAGGCTGATATTACCGCTTCGGCCAATACTGGCTACGATCCAGCCGTAGTTGAGCAGGGCCAGCAGCTCTTCACCCTTTGTTCCGCATGTCATGGACCCGACGCACGGGGACTGCCCAATTTGGGTAAGGATCTGGTGGTCAGCGAGTTTATTGCAGCCCAGACCGATGATGCCCTGGTACAGTTCATTATTACAGGTCGCCCAATCTGGGATCCGCTGAATACAACAGGGATTGATATGCCGGGAAAAGGGGGTAATCCGGCAATGACCACTGACGATGTTTACGCGATTGTCGCCTATCTTCGCACCCTCACTGCTGCGAACAGAGGCGAGGTACAGGTTGCCCCTGTTCGTAATGAAGCGAATGCCTATGATCCGGCGATGATGTCTCAGGGGGAACAACTCTTTATGCAGTGCGCCGCTTGTCATGGACCTGAAGCGCGCGGATTGCCGAATTTAGGCAAGGATTTAGTTACAAGTGAATTCGTCGCCGGTCTGACCGATGAAGCGCTATTGGATTTTATTAAAACAGGTCGTCCTATCTGGGATCCGCTGAACACAACCGGTATCGATATGCCGGGCAAAGGCGGCAATCCAGCGATGACAGATGAAGAAATCCTCGCCATCATCGCCTATATCCGGTCATTATCTGGAAGCGGAGGATAACAGCGATTAACATTTGGCTCATGTTCAGAATAAGTGAAAAGGGATAAAATTGGGAGCATGGACTTTCCAATAACCGACCTGATGAGTGAAAAAGCCAGTGCAGAATGGATCCTGGAATACT
>CAZKIB010000229.1:0-3988 GCA_964552425.1 uncultured Anaerolineaceae bacterium
CAGCGATCAGTGGAAGGATATGGTGACGGAACCGCTGATGATCCTGCTGGTGCTGATGATCGCTGGCTTACTGGTGCTGGGGCCGCGCCTGTTCGCACTCAGCGCGCGGGGGATGATCGTGGTGGTGGCGGTGGTCGCTGCCGGACTGGTCCTGCCATTGATTTTTCGAGCATGGCGTTATGCCCGCGCACCGCTCTATTTTGAGCGTCTTTACGCGGGGGATAACCCGACTTCACCGCTGTTCTTCTGGCGTCCACAGGTGCTGTTTACGGAGAAAGGCAGCGAGATTCGCTTTACAAAACGCCTTTCCCCGCCTGTGCATTTACGCCCGAACCGGGGGTACATGGTGTACTTTTTGCGCGACGCCGGGCATTACGTCCTGTTAAGTCTCATCCCGGCAGATCACCCGCAGGCGGACCGGTGGCAGCCCAGCCCCACATTTCACGAACGTTTTTCGCGGCGCACAGGGCGTTAAGCTGCGATGCTTACCGGGCGAGTGGTTTGCCGGTCAGCATGAAGTAGGCTTCGTCGGAGGTCAGCGCACTAAAGAATGGACTGGTGGAATCGATCTGGCTCAACAGATCATCAATGGCGCAGCTCAACTCTTCGAGGCTTTGATCGTCATCCAGCGATAAGCCAAGTTCGGCCTGGTGAGCGGTTTTTTTGTCGAGGCCCACTTCCGAAAGGGCCTGAATGGTTCTGGCCGGGAAGTATAGCAGACCGTTGCGAAAGTAGGGAGCCAGTGAGAGGATTTCTGCAAACATCATTGTCTGTCCTGTGTGTCTTTGATCTTTCTTTATTCTAAAACTATGCTCTGGGATTTGGCTTGCGGCTCTATGAAAAGCTTGTAAATAATTCATCCATTATGTAAAGAACCGCTGTGCTGCGGACCTGGAAGAGGTCGGAAGTGGAATGAAAGTTTGTTTAATATCCTATAAGTTTAGTCTGAACTCGGACTGTTTTTTGTCATGTTTTATGGAAAAATAGGGCTATGGCTGAAACATCACTGATTGCAACGGGACATTACGGTTTGTATACCGGTCAGCACATGATCGCCCGCCTGGCTGCTCCGGGTGTTGAAGGCTACGTACTGGGGCGTACAGACGCAGGCAGCCCCTACGTGCCGGATATTGACCTGGCGGAGTACCAGGCCCTCGAACACGGCGTCTCCCGCAGACATGCGGTGCTGGTCCGCTTCCAGGAATATATCTGCCTCGTGGATCTCCATTCGGTCAATGGCACTTTTGTGAACGGAAAACGGCTGCAACCGGAAAAACCCTGTCGTCTTTCGGCGGCGGATACACTTCAATTAGGGACGTTTAATTTTTCTCTCATCAAGATCAAATAAGATTATAGAAATAATATATGTTGTGGTATTTGAATTTTAAGGTGAGAGAGCCAATCAAAACACATGACCATGAACAAAACGACAAAACAACTGCGCTTCAATGGTTCTGCCTGGTGTAACCTTGATATTGCGCTTCGCAATCTTGACCAGCTTTTCGGACAGGTTGTGCAACCGCTGGGTCTGACGGTGATTGAATGGTACATCCTGCGCGCCCTGTACGAACAGGACGGCCAACATGCTTCCGAACTGGCGCGGGCTGTAGGCCGCGCAGCGACATCCTTTACCCCCAATCTGGACAAGCTCCAGAACAAGGGCCTGATTGAACGTCGCGCCGACCCGGCTGACCGGCGCGCTGTGCGTATCTACCTGACGGATGAAGGCCGCACCTGCAAAAAAGCGGTCAACGACGCCGCCCAGCAGATTGACGCGCGTATTGCGGAGTTATTTCCGAACGGCGACTATGAAGCTTTCCAGAGTGTACTGGCGACCTTGCAGACCGTTTCGCTGGATTAATCGATAAAGTGCAGGTCAGAACGCGATTCGACCTGCCTGGCAAGCGCGTCTGCAAACGCCTGTAAGCTGCGGGCGTCGAACAGCACGAAGCGGATCAATTCAAGCTGATGGTTCGATTTGGTAAAATCACAGACAGTCGACAGGGCGATGTCTGCGGCTTCGTTCAGCGGGTAGCCATAAACGCCGGTGCTGATGGCCGGGAAAGCCAGGGTACGCAAGTCGTTTTCAACCGCAACTTCCAGACTTCGCCGGTAAGCGCTGGCAAGCAGGCGTGCAACAGCGGGGTCATCGGGACGGTAAACTGGCCCGACAGCGTGGATGACATGGCGTGCCTTCAGGTTGTAACCGCCGCTGATTTTGGCGTTGCCAGTCTCGCAGCCGCTCAGCGTGCGCGTTTCGGCCAGAAGCTGCGGGCCGGCCGCGCGGTGAATCGCGCCATCCACACCGCCGCCGCCCAACAGTGAAGTGTTTGCTGCGTTGACAATCGCGCCGGTAGCCTGATGGGTAATGTCACCCTGTACCAGTTCAATGACCGTCTGGTAAATCTGCGTTCTGGTTTGCACGCTCGTTCCTTATCTGATTCTTTGATCCGCAGGGCGCGGAAATTGTAGCGGCAGGAGGCTAATCCATGCAAGCGTTGACATCCGCCCATGTGCAGGCTGAACTGGACCGGCTCGGCACAGGCATCCTGATCCATTATTTCGAGACGACCACCGCGACATCTCAGCAGGCTGCGGATAACATCGGCTGCGAACTGGGGCAGATCGTCAAGAGTATCGCCTTTCTGGTGGATGGCAGGCCCATTGTGGTGCTGACCAGCGGCGACCAACTGGTGGATGATCGCAAAATCGCGGCGCTTCATACTGTCGGCCGCAAAAAAGTGAAGATTGCCAGTGCCGAACAGTTGGTGGATATTTACGGTTATCCCCCCGGCAGTATGCCCCCGCTGGCCTATCGCACCGCCGGGATAGCCGTTTATCTGGATGAGTCGCTCAAACGGTTTGAACAGGTCTATGCAGCCGGCGGCGCGCACAACGCCATCTTCCCGATTGCGCTGACCACGCTTGAGCAGATCACCGGCGCGTCGTTTGCGGATGTCGTTAAGAATGGCAGTTCATAACCCGCTGATCTGAGAGGCAACCTCCGCCCCTTTTGCCAGTTTCTGCAACACATCCAGCAGATGAATCTGCCAGGTTTCACGTTCCGTGATGGGCAGTTCAACCGCTGTGCGTGTCACCAGAATGCCGTCGCCGAGTTTGCGCTGCAAGATTTCCCGGTTGATGTCCGGCAGGTAGGGCAGCCTGACGAGTACCCGGCCATTCTGCGCAGTGACCGCTGTTGCGCCAGCAGCCTGGGCCAGCAGCTTTATGTCAATCTGATACAGCAGATTCTCAACCGCCTGGGGTAGTGAGCCAAATCTGTCGCGCAGTTCTTCCCGCATGATCGCCACATCTTCCATACGAGTCAGGCCCGCGATCCGCCGGTAGATTTGCAGGCGCAGTTCCATTTCAGGAATCCAGGCATTTGGCAGATAAGCTGGCAGCGGCAGGTCAATCGGCAGGTTCTCCTGAGTCGCAGCCGAGATATTCTCCCGTTTCGCGTCGCCTTTCAGCCGGTGTACGGTATCCGCCAGAAGCTGCGTGTAAAGCTGCAAGCCAATCGCTGCCACATGGCCGGTTTGCCGGGTGCTGAGGATGTCGCCCGCGCCGCGCAGTTCCAGGTCGCGCATGGCGATCTGAAAACCCGCGCCAAGCTGCGTATTTTCTTCCAGTGTTTCCAGCCGCTGGCGGGCCTCGTCATTCAGCCGGCTGGCGTCGGGATGGAAAAAATAGGCGTAAGCCTGCTGTGCGCTGCGGCCCACCCGCCCGCGCAGTTGGTAAAGCTGTGACATGCCGAACCAGTCCGCGCGGTCCACAATCAGTGTGTTAGCGTTGGGAATATCAATGCCGCTCTCGATAATCGAGGTGCTGACCAGCGCATCATAGTCGCCGCGCCCGAAGGCGATCATGACCTTTTCCAGTGTGCGTTCGTGCATCTGCCCGTGCCCGACAATCGTGCGCAGTTCCGGCACGATGGTTTCCAACCGTTCGCGCGCCCGGTCAATCGAATTGACGCGGTTATGTACGA
>CAZKIB010000229.1:4064-10688 GCA_964552425.1 uncultured Anaerolineaceae bacterium
ATGGACCCACGTGTGTAACCACCGGCAGACGCTCCTCCGGCGGCGTCTGGATCATGCTGATGTCGCGTACCCCGGCCAGCCCCATATACAGTGTGCGGGGGATCGGCGTGGCAGTCAGCGTCAGCACATCGACCTGTGTGCGCAGCTTTTTGAAGTGTTCCTTGTGGGTGACACCAAAGCGCTGCTCCTCGTCGATGACCACAAGCCCCAGGTCCTTAAAGGTGACATCCTCACTGAGCAGACGATGGGTCCCGATGAGAATGTCGATTTCACCGGAAGCGATTTTCGGCAGCAGACGGTTCTGTTCCTCTTTGGTGCGAAAGCGTGAGAGCATCTCTACGCGCACCGGGAATGACGCCAACCGTGTGCTGAAGGTTTCGTAATGCTGCTGCGCCAGCACGGTGGTCGGAACCAGTACGGCGACCTGTTTGCCATCAATCACGGCTTTGAACGCGGCCCGCAGCGCCACCTCGGTTTTGCCATAGCCGACATCCCCGCAGATCAGCCGATCCATCGGAAAGTCGCGCTCCATATCGGCTTTGACTTCGCGCACAGCCCGAAGCTGGTCTTCCGTTTCGACATAAGGGAAGCCGGCTTCGAGTTCATGCTGCCAGTGATTATCCGGTCCAAAAGGCTGCCGAAAAGCCTGCGCGCGCTGCGCATAGAGTTCGAGCAGTTCGTGCGCCTCTTCTTCGACGGCCTGCTTCGCTTTGGTCCGGGTGCGAATCCAGTCCGGTTTGCCCAGCCGGCTGAGCGTGGGGGGGGAATCATCCGCGCCGACATAGCGGGTCAGCCGATCCGCCTGATGCACGGGCACGAACACCATATCCGTACCGGCGTATTCGATCACCAGATACTCGCGTTCATTGCCTTCGACGGTGCGGCGGCGCATCCCGCCGAAACGCCCGATGCCGTAATCGACATGGACGACGTAATCGCCTTCCTGTAAATCGGCATAATTGGCTTCCGGCACTTTGCGGCGCTGCTGCACTTTCCGCCGGCGCGGCTCTGGCCGGCTCCAGCCAAAAATCTCATGATCGGTCAGCAGATGCGTGACACCCTCTTCGGTGCGCAGGACCCAGCCTTCTTGCAGCGCGCCGTTGACAAACCACAGCGATCCCGGCGGCGGTGTTTCGGCGACATCCTTCACCGTTGGAATGAAGGTGTCCTGCTCATGCCAGAGTTCACCCAGGCGCGGGGCCTGCGCCGTGACCACCACGACACGCGCCTGGTCCTCTCGCCGCATCTTCCGCAGGCTGTCGAGCATCATGCGAAGCTGCCCGCCGAAAAGCTGCTCCGGGGAGAACAAGGATTTGAAGTCGGTGTCGCCGGCCTCAACGCTGGCCTGCCCCATATGAAGGGTGGTGCGGTGTTCCAGTTCTTCGACCAGCGCGTCCCAGGTGATGTACGGCAGGGGATAGTCCGCCGGAAGCAGGTTGGCAGCCAGCTTCTCTTTGCGATTTTTGACAGCGCTTTCTTCAATACCGGCTATCGTGTCGCGCAGTTCGGACCAATCCTCCACCACGATCAGGGCGTTATCCGGCGCATAGTCCAGCAGGCTGACCGGCTGTGGGTAAAGATAGGGCAGATAGTATTCCATGTACGGAAACGAGGTTCCGTTGAGCAGCGGTTCCAGGTCCGCGTGCGGGCTGGCCGCGTCCTGATCGGCAGCCGTCAGCGAATCGAACCAGGGCTGAAGGTGACTGGCGACAGGTGGCATGAGCGCGGGCAGGGCTTCGCTGGCGGGAGGGATGACGGCCATCGGCAAGTGCCCCCTGGAGCGCTGCGTCGCCAGGTCAAAGGTGCGAAGCTGGTCGATTTCATCGTCAAAATAGTCAATGCGAACCGGCACATCCGCAGTCACCGGGAAAATATCGACCAGCCCACCCCGGCGGCTGAAGGTTCCCGGCTCCACCACAGTGGATACGGGCACATAGCCCAGGCGGACACACTGTTCCAGCAGGCGGTCAATTGGATGGCGCGCACCGCGTCTAAGAGTTACCGCTTCACGGCGGAACAGATTCACGGGCAGGGTGCGCTGCATGAGCGCGCGCGCTGAGGTGACAATGACCGGATGGGTGTTGTGTTGATCGAAATCGTCCGGCGGCAGCAGCGCAGCCAATGCCCCAACCCGGCTGCGCTGGATTGTATCGCCCCAGGGCGCGCGGTCATAGAACACGGGTGTCGGCTCGGCAAAACGCTGAATCACCGTATCTGGCAGCCAGACCGGAAGCTGTTCAGAGACATTGTAGGCCCGGTCCACCCGCGCCGTGACATAAATGACCGGGCCGTCCCAATCCCGTGCCAGCGCTGCCAGCGCAAACGAACGCGCGGCCCGAATCACGCGCAGGTCATCGGGCGGTTCCCCGGCTTTAAGACGTTCCAGAATAGTGCGATAGGCGCTGCTGCTGCGCAGTAAATCAAGCAAGCCGTTGAGCTGCATATTTCCCCTGAAATGAGTCCTGTGCGTAACCCTTTAATGATAACGCAGAACCGCAAGAATCAGATTGGAATGGTCTGACACGATGTGCGGTACAATCAGCCGGTGTAACTGGTACCACAGGAGGAAATCATGAACTATCGTTTTATGGGCCGCACCGGATTGCGGGTGAGTGAACTCTGTCTGGGCGCGATGACTTTCGGACGCGAAACCACCGAAGCCGACAGTCATGCCATTATGGATCGCTTTGTCGAACTGGGTGGCAGTTTTATTGACACAGCCGATGTCTATTCACGCGGGATTTCGGAAGAGATCGTCGGGCGCTGGTTAAGGCAGAAAAATCGCGACGATCTGGTCGTGGCGACCAAGGTTCGTTTCCCGATGGGCGAAGGGCCAAACGACCTGGGACTCAGCCGCAAACATATCATGCAGGGGGTTGAAGCCAGCCTGCGCCGCCTGCAAACGGATTACATCGACCTCTATCAGGTTCACTGCTGGGACAACATCACCCCACTGGAGGAAACGCTCAGTACGCTGGACACTCTGGTGAAAGCCGGCAGGGTGCGCTACATCGGTGTCAGCAATTACACGGGCTGGCAGCTTCAGAAAGCGGTGGACCTGAGCCGCATGAATGGCTGGGAACCCTATACCTGCTTGCAGCCACAGTATAATCTGCTGGAACGCACGATGGAATGGGAGCTGACCGATGTGTGTCTGAACGAAGGGCTGGGCATTATCCCCTGGAGTCCGCTGCGCGGCGGCTGGCTGAGTGGCAAATTCCGCCGGGGTATGGCCGAACCGCCGGCCGGGACACGGATCGAAAAAGCCGAACAGCAGGGCTGGGGCGAATCGTGGAGCAAATACAATACTGAATCGACCTGGCAGGTGATTGACGTTCTGCTGGAAGTGGCTCAGGAAACGGGTAAATCAGCGGCACAGGTGGCGATTAACTGGCTGCTCCAGCGCCCCGGTGTGACTGCTCCGATTATCGGTGCGCGCACCATGCAGCAGCTTGAGGATAATCTGGGCGCGGGCGGGTGGTCATTGAGCGAGGCCCAGATGCAGAAACTGAACGACGCCAGCGCGCCCCCGCTGGTTTATCCTTATGAACACGTCATCCGGGCCTACCAGCGGCGCTGACGGGTCATCTGTTTACCCGATATTCTGGTTAAATGAATAAATCGGGAAATACTGAACCTTTCGTCCGTCGGTTTCGTAGTATCAGCAGGATGGATGCGCACAAACGTGTATCTGTCGCAGGAGGCTGGTTCAGCCCGGTGGGGATTGGGCATCAGCAGCCTCCGCTTTACTCCTTCGAGCGGCCCTGTTGTTCAGCACAAACAGCAGGGCTGTTCAGTTGAATTCATTACACGGACAGCGCAACACAAAGAGACACTTACCAGCGAATGTCGACAGACCGACCCTTCTCCGCGCTTTCAATCGCGCCGAAGACCATCGCCAGGCTTTTGATATTGTCACTGGCCGGGGTGGCGACACTGCTGCTGCCGGAGCGCACGGCTTCCACAAATTCCTTAATCAGACCAGCATGGCCGCCGGTTTGCTCGGCAGGCACATCACCAGGGATTTCGATATTCTCAACCGGGCGGAAGAAGCCCTCGTCGCCTGCAACAACCTCACCCTGAATATGTTCATCTCCATGCCAGATCAGGCTGCCCTTTTGACCGACCACACGCCAGTCGCTTTCCCAGGTCGTGCGCATTCCTTCGGCGCACCAGCTTCCGCGATAGGTGTAGATGAGACCATTGCTCATTTCGAAGATGGCGATAGCGGCAGAATCCTGATCGTACCATGAGCTGGCCGGGTTCCATTCCTTGCAGTAGACCGAAACCGGGTCGGCCCCGCTGATGAAACGCGCGGCGTCGAAGGTGTGGATCGCCATATCCAGCAGCAGCACATGCTCCATATGATCGCGAAAACCGCCGAAGTGCGCGCCGACAAAAAAGTCACTGTTCAGCATGGTCAGCGGCCCGATTGTCCCGGACTGGATGACGGAACGCAGGCGGCGGATATTCGGGTCGAAGCGGCGGTTCTGCATCACAGAATACAGTTTGCCGGCTTCCTGGGCAGCGGCGACCATTTCTTGAGCATTTTCGATGGTATCGGCCAGCGGTTTTTCACCCAGCACATGAATACCATGTTTCAAAGCAGTCAGCACGATGTTGACATGCGCGGTGGGGATGGTGCAGTCGAACACAATGTCTGGCTGTATCTGATCCAGGGCGGCTTCCAGATCACTGCCTATCAGCGCGTCCGGGCGGCCATATTCCTCGGCACGGGTCCGGGCGGCTTCTTCGTTCAGGTCCACAAAGCCAGCCAGTTCAAAATCCGGGATTTCAGCGGCGGCGCGGGTCCAGGCGCGGCTGATCCCGCCGCAGCCGACCAGCACCGCTTTGAGATGGGTGGTCACAATGGTTTCTCCTTGACAAACAGCGCTCATAAAACAGGCAGCATTTCAGCAAAAGATTATAGATTGATGACTATACCGGAACCTGCCTGTTTTGACAGTAGTCCAACCTCGGCCAGTGGAGTATGCTACAGACAAAGTGTTCGAAGTGTGTGTTGAGGTGTGCGATGGGTTTTCGTGGCGGCGGTGGCGGCGGAATGGGGCGCGGGGGCTGGTCAGTCTACTGGCATGGCGAGGAAGACAACCAGAACCCGAATATCACCTGGCCCCTGCTGAAGCGGGTGCTGGCCTATGCCCGGCCCTACCGGGTCGGAATCGGGGTGATGCTCGTACTCATCCTCATCTCCACAGGTCTGGGCCTGCTGACCCCGTTGATTTTCCGCGACCTGATTGACCATACACTCCCGGCAGGTGACATTCAGCGCCTCAATCTGCTGGCCGTTCTGCTGGTGATGATCCCGGTAGTGACGGGAGTGGTGCGGGTAGCGCAGCGCCGCATCAACGCGAATATCGGCGAACGGGTCATTTTTGATCTGCGTATGAGCCTGTACGAACATCTTCAGAGAATGTCCATCCGCTTTTTTACCAATACCAGAACCGGCGAGTTGATGAGCCGTCTGAACAATGATGTGGTTGGCGCGCAGACTGCCATCAGCAATACGATTGTGGAAATTATCACCAACGTGGTCACGGTGGTGGCGACGCTGGTCGTGATGCTGGCGATGGAATGGCGGCTGACCATCCTCGGTGTGGCGGTCCTGCCGCTGTTTATTCTGCTGGCGCGGCGGTTGGGTGGGCGGCTGCGCGACATCGCTCGTGAACAGATGGATCATAATGCGCGCATGAACGCCATGATGAATGAGACGCTGAACATCAGCGGCGCGCTTCTGGTTAAGTTGTTCGGGCGGCGCAGCAACGAGGTGGGGCGCTTCCGCGAACGGGCCGTCAAAGTGCGTGACAACGGTATCGAACGCGCAGTGGTGGGTGTGCAGTTTTTTGTGCTGATCAGCCTCGTCGGCGCGATGGGCACCGCGCTGGTGTACTGGCTGGGCGGGCATCTGGTGGTGCAGGGTGTGTTTACCGTCGGCACGATTGTCGCCTTTGGGGCGTACCTTTCGCAGCTTTATGGTCCCCTGCAAGCGTTGACCAACGCGCCAGTATCGTTCGCTCAGTCGATGGTCAGCTTTGAGCGTGTTTTCGAAGTGATTGATCTGCCGCTGGAAATTGTCGAAAAGCCGGACGCGGCGAGTCTCGATGAAATTCAGGGCGAACTGATTTTCGATCAGGTGACGTTCGATTATCAGATGGACGATAAACTGCTGCTGAGTGAAGTTATGCGGCACGGGGGTATGGATAATGTCGGCGCAGTGCTTTCCGGTGATGATGCCCGGCGGACGCCCAGAGAGCCGCGTCACGGCAGTGATGCGCCAGCGGTTTACAGCCAGGCGCGCGAAAAAGCGCTGGAGAATGTGTCCTTCCGCATTGAGCCGGGCCAGCTTGTCGCGCTGGTTGGTCCCAGTGGAGCCGGTAAAACGACACTGACCTATCTGATTCCTCGTCTGTATGATCCCACCAGAGGGCGCATTCTGATCGACGGGCATGACCTGCGCGATGTCCGGCTGGATGCGCTGGCGCGGCATATCGGCATGGTGACGCAGGAAACCTACCTGTTTCACGATACCATCCGCACCAATCTGCTGTACGCCAAACTGGATGCGACGGATGCCGAACTGGAAGCCGCCTGCCGCGCGGCCAATAT
>CAZKIB010000230.1:0-8414 GCA_964552425.1 uncultured Anaerolineaceae bacterium
CCATTGCGATGGAGAGGGGGAGTCGAACAGCGTGAGACGGGGGTGAGGTAAAAAGGGTTATACGATTAAATTCTTAAACTGCATAAGCCCGCTGTCAGCATCATCAGCAGTAGTCTAATTGGTTTGTCCATAACAACTGACAGCTAAAAGCCAGACACGGAATATGATTGAGGAAGACGATGGAAGTTACCTTCAGAATTCGACGTTACAACCCGGAAGCCAGCAGTGCCAAACCCTACTGGCAGGAATTCACCCTGCAAGATGTCGAGCCGACTCACCGCGTACTGGAAATGCTGCATCGCGTGAAGTGGGAACAGGACGGCACGCTGGCCTTCCGGCGCTCCTGTTCCAGCGGCATTTGCGGGTCGGACGCCATGCGCATCAACGGGCGCAATGCGCTGGCCTGCAAGCTGCTCATCCGTGATGTCGGCGAAAAGATTCAGGTCGAGCCGATTCTGGGCCTGCCGGTCATCAAAGACCTGATCGTGGACATGGAACCGTTCTTCGAGCATTACCGCAGTGTGATGCCCTACTTTGTCAACAACGACCCGCCGCCGGCCAACGGGCGCGAACGGCTGCAAACACAGGAAGACAAAGACCTGATTACCGACACGACCAACTGCATCCTGTGCGCGGCCTGTACGACTTCCTGCCCCAGCTTCTGGGCGAATGGCAAATATGTCGGCCCGGCAGCCATTGTGCAGGCGCACCGCTTCATCTTCGACAGCCGGGACCAGGCCGCCAAAGAACGTATTGACGTGCTGGCGGAACCGAACGGCGTGTGGCGATGCCGCACCATTTATAACTGCACCCCGGCCTGCCCGCGCGGGATTTCTGTCACACGCGCTATCGGCGAGGTCAAGCTGGCGATTCGCAAGGGTTCGCCAGAGGGCATCATCGACCCGGCCACCATCCCGACACACGAATAGTTTGCACCATCAAAAGGCGGGGAAACCCGCTTTTTTGAGCGTTGACGAATAGAACATTTGAGCGTATTATTGTACCGGGTGATCGAACAAATACACAACTGAGGAGATGCGCATATGGCTTTCCAGGTAGTATGGATCGAAATTCCGGTGAAGGACATCGAACGGGCGGCCAAATTCTACGAAGCGGTTTTTGAGGTGAAATACCAGATCAGAGACGACGGGGTACGGCGCACAGCCACCATCACCGACAGCAGCCAGGGCGTCGGGGTCTCGCTGAACCAGACCGCCAATTTTGAACCGAGCGACAAAGGCGTCTTTTTGTACATCGACACCGGCAAGGACCTCAACGACTGGCTGCCGCGCATCGCGCCCGCCGGCGGAACGGTCATGACCGAAAAGACCTTCATGCCCGGCGCGGGCCACTACGCCGCTTTTAAGGACACCGAAGGCAACCTGCTGGCGCTCTACTCAGTGGATTAAGCCAGCAGCACAATGAACAGACCAGATACAGCGCTCGATTTCCGGGCGCTGTTTTGATTTTGCGGGTGGTCGTGCCGTCGTGGGATTGCACCCGCACCGGACGGAAAGGCACGACCTTCCCATTGAACGGCCTGCTGCTATTCTCCGGCGAGTAGCGCTTGTCCACGTTGTTCAGCACCGCGTCAGCATCGAGTTGTCGGCTATGTTCTGATAGGGTTTGTGCATCCCCAGAAACCAGTTGGCCGAGATGACATGGCTGGTTACGTCGTCGGAAATGTCCGTGTAGTTGCCATTGCGATCTCAGTCGATGGCGATGGTCCAGGTTGTGGTCATTCTTCCTCCCTTTGGGCTTATTTAGTCGGAATTTGTCGTTGCTTTGTGCGTCCGCACAGGTCGAGTAAAAATTCGGATGCTTTACTAATGTCCGGGACTATTTTGAGCATTGATGTGTCATTGGGATTTGGACTATCGATAGCCCACTGATTCTGGTACGGGTAGATTCGATAGCCCTTTGATTTATCAATTAGTGAGGCGTGTTGAACCATAAATACCCAGGGGTCTTCGACTCGCACTTGCTCCGTACAGAAAGCACGAAGTGCAGGCGTCTCTATTGATGAATCGATCATTGAGAAGATGCCTTTGTTCTGTAGGTCATAGATTGTCTTAGCGAAGTCCTTGTAATCGACTATCCGACTTTCATTCAGGCTAAAGAACGCTTCCACAGCCATGACCACTTCTATTAGATAGGCAGATATGTGGATTATTGTTCCACCGTGATAGGGGCCATCTAAGCTAGCTACCCATGATTGCCCTTCAAGTTCAATCATGAATGGGTCCACAGTAAGCTGAATACCTTTAGAGCTTGTGGATACTTTTGCCCCTCCACGAATTGTGTTATCCAAGTCTTTAACTAGGCGAGCATAAAGACCAGCTTGTTTAAGACGATTCTTTGCATCTTCAAGTTGTAATTGATCCTTCACTACATCATTCTCCCCAATCATTTTCGTTGAGGCCAAAACGCTTGTTCACGATTGTTTATCCAAAGTTCATAGAAATGATCCCATGCAATCGTACCTACTGATCCAGCATCAGATTGGCCTGGTCCGTGTGGACCATAAGGATCGCGCACATGTATTTCTCTAGCATTAGAACCATCAGCGCAGGTCATCCGGCAGGTCCGCCCCGGCCCGCAGCAGCGCCGCGCGCAGATACGCCAGCAGCGCGACCTGCACTTCATCCCAGATGGGCAGGCTGTAGGGCGGTTTGGTCAGCACCATCAGCCCCTTGACAATGCCCACCCCCACAAACGCAATCCGATGGCGGACATCCGGCGCGATGTCTGGAAAACGATGCGCCAGCAGCGCCGCCACTCGCCCGACAATTTCCGTGTGCATGGACTGGGCTTCTGCCCCGGTGCTGAGAAACACACCCTGAAACCCGGTGTGCTGCGCCTCGAAGGCGGCCAGTCCATTCACCATGCGGCCAATCACTTCGGTGATGGTCAGGTTCTCGACAGCCTCCGGCGCAAGATGCTGGCCGAACAGTGCCCGCATCTCGTCTGTGTAACGCTCCACCACCCCGGCGAACAGCACTTCCTTGTTTGGGAAATACTGGTACAGCGAACCAATCGGCACACCGGCGCGCGCGGCGATGGCGTTGGTCGTGGCGTTGTCGTAGCCTGCTTCGGCGAATTCGGCCTCGGCGGCATCCAGAATTTGCTCCACGCGGCGCTGGCTGCGGGCCTGGCGGGGCTGCCTGCGCATGACATGCTGGTCGGTCATGAACACGTCTCGATAAGGAACTGATGAGAAACTGTCAAAATGCGAGTAAATGCTCATATAATGACGTTTATGAGTTTTTGCTCACATTTTACAACAATAAGTCTATCATACCGTCCGATCAAACGCAATGCGAGGCATATCATGAAAGCATTTGTCACTGGCAGCACCGGCCTGCTCGGCATCAATCTGGTTCAGCAGCTTGTCGAAAATGGCTGGGAAGTCAAAGCGCTGGCGCGTTCACGGGAGAAAGCGGCGAAATTTCTGGATACCCGGCGCGTCGAAGTCGTGGTCGGCGATATGGAGGATGTCCGCGCGTTCGCCCCGGCGCTGGCCGGCTGTGATGTGCTGTTTCATACAGCGGCCTACTTCCGCGATTATTTCAGCCCCGCCGCTGCGGATGAACACTGGCGGCAGCTCAAGCGCATCAATGTCGACGCGACCCTCGAACTGCTCAACGCGGCGGAACGTTACGAGGTGAAGAAAACCATTTATGTCAGTTCATCGAGTGTAGTTGGGGTCAAACCGGATGGCACACCGGGGGATGAAACCACCGGCTTCCGTGACCCGCAGCATAATCTCTACGCCCGCAGCAAAATTCTGGCGGAACAATCCATCAATGACTGGCTGAAAACCCACCGGATGCCTGTCGTGATGATCCTGCCTACCGCGATCTTCGGGCCGGGGGATGCCGGGCCAACCGGCGCGGGCCAGATGGTGCTGGACTTCCTGGCGCGCAGACTGCCGGCCATCCCGCCGGGCGGCTTCAACGTAGTGGATGTGCGGGATGTGGCGCAGGCCATGCTGAAGGTTGTGGAAGTGGGTAAGAGCGGGGAGCGCTACATCGTCGATAATACATACTACAGTGTGGCGGACATTATCCGGCTGTTGAGCGAGATTACCGGCATCCCGGCCCCGCAGCTTCACATGCCTTACCCGGTGGCGATGGCCTTTGCGCGGTTTTCTGAAACCACTGCGCGCCTGACCGGGACACGGCCTTCGGTTACGGTGAATGCCATCCGCACATTGAACGCCGGTTTTCTGGTCGATTCTGACCGGGCCAAACGCGAGTTGGGTGTCACCCCGCGCCCCTTTACTGAGACACTGCGCGATATGGTGACATGGTATCAGCAGCATCAATATGTCGGCGCAGCCCAGCGCTGATGCACACGAAACCAGGTGCTGGATGCTGCGCGGGTATCCAGCACGGTTAACTTAAAGATGAGTGAGGGATTTATGGCTATGCGTGATTCGGTTGAGGTGATCGTCAACAGCGTCGCTGAATGGGACGACATCGCTGTAGAACCGCACCGCTTCGGCGGCTGGGAATTCCGGCTGGCGAATGTCGAAATCGGCCATGTGCATCGCGGCGGGATGGTCGATATTCCCTTTACACGCGCCATCCGCGAACAGTTAGTCGCGGAGAGTCTGGCGCATCCGCATCATCTGCTGCCCGAAAGCGGCTGGATCAGCTTTTATGTCCGCGCCGAAGCCGACCTGGAACGGGCGCTGTGGCTGCTGCGGCTGTCCTATATCCAGAAACGCCTCAGCCGCACCCGGCGCAACCCTGACCAGCGCGCCGCTCTGGTCCATGATCTGCACGCCATGCAGCCCAGTCCTGCCCAGCTGGAGCGGGTTCGCTAGCGTCAGTAATGCAGGTCACGGCGCGTCTCGATTTTACTCTCGTCCAGCACCAACCCCAGACCGGGCAGGTCTGGCAGCGTCACCTGTCCATTGTGCGGCTCGTAAATCGGACTGTGGAAATACTGCTTGCCCGGCTGGTGATACACCAGAAATTCGACCATCGGTACAGCGGCGGGTGACTGCGCCCCGGCCACATGCAGCGCCGGCAGCAGGGAATGCCCGTGCGCGATCAGCGGCACTTCAAAAGATGAAGCCAGCGCCGCAACCTTCACCAGTTCACTGATGCCGCCGGTCCAGTCCGGGTCATTTTGCAAATAATCCACCGCGCCGCTGACCAGCAGTTCTTTAGTCTGCCAGCGGGTGTAAACATGCTCCCCGGTGGCGATGGGCACGCGCGACGCCTGCCGGAGTTTGACAAACTCGCTTATGCGCTCTGGCGGCAGCGGTTCCTCCATCCACACGGGGTTAAGCGGTTCCAGCGCCTGGACCATTTTGGTGGCGTAGGGCAGCGTCCAGCTCATGAAGGCGTCGAACATCAGCCGATAGTCCGGCCCAACTGCCTCGCGCACGGCCTGCGCCATCGCCACATTTTTCGCCATGCCTTCCGCGCCGTCGCCCGGCCCATAGCGGAAGAACCACTTCTGCGCGCTGTAGCCCAGCGCCTGGTATTCCCGCGCACCGGCAGCAGCATCCTCCGGCGCAATCGAATGGCCGAGCATACTGGCATACGCCGGCACAGCGGGTCGGGTTGGCCCACCGAGCAGGCGATAGACCGGCTGGCCCCACGCTTTGCCTTTGAGGTCCCACAACGCGCAGTCTAAAGAACTCACGGCCGTCATAAAATAGCCAGAGCGCCCATGCCGGTTGAGCCGCAGCATCAGATCAAAGAGCAGTTCCGTCGCCAGCGCGTCCCGTCCGATCAGGAAGTGCCGCAGTTCGGTGGCGATGATGAAGGCCTGAAACGGCTGGATCGGCCCGAACAGGCCGGAAATGCCTTCGTCCGTCAGGATTTCCACATACATGCCGCTGACAGAACCCGGTGTCGGCTTGTTGGGCGGGGCGGGGTGTTCTACCTGCGGGTAAATATCCAGCGAGAGCGCCTGCCGGGAGCGCATCGGCGGGGGCGCGCTGCGCGTGGCGCTGACTTCAAACAGGGCAATATCGGTAATTTTCATCATTCAGTCTCAGGTCTGTATAGAGTCAATAGTCTTTAGTCGATAGTCGTCAGTCTGCAAACGGAATCGTCGCAGGTGTACTTTCGTAACCTCTCTGCGCTCACGCTCTCCTCCTGCTTTTCCCTCAGCACTCAGCACTTTTTAGACATCCAGAATATAGCGGGCGGCTTCGCTCAGGCGGGCATAGGTTTCCGGGCGAATATACCTGGCCTGATCCAACTGCTGGGGCTGGTCACGGCGGCAGAAATAGGAGTGCATGGCGCGGCGGCGCTGGTCCGTGCGGTTGAGCGTACCGCCATGCCAGGTGTGCGAGTTGAAGATTACCACTGTGCCCGCCGGGGCCAGCAGCAGCACCTCGTCAGGGTGGGTCGCTTTGGGGTCATCCATGACCTGCTGCGGGGTTTTGCCCCAGCGCTGCGAACCGGGGACGACCCGCGTGGAGCCATTTTCAGCGGTGAAGTCATCCAGCAGCCAGATGGAATTGCACACGTAATAATCGCCCGGCTCCACCGGCCCTTTCCAGTCACAGTGCAGCGCCTGCAAGCCCTGCCCTGGCAGCGCGGCCCGGAAGTTGAGCGACGACAGCCTGAATTCCTGCCCTAACACGTGATGGATGGCGGCCAGCACACGCGGGTGGGTGAAGCACACCTCAAAGATTGCGTCCTTGTTGACGAGGTCCGACAGGCGGTCTGTCCCGGCTTCCTGATGCACTTCCTTACCGGCGTTCTCGCCCTCAATCTGCACCAGTTCGTCCAGCCGAGCGCCAAACTGCCGCACCTGTTCTGGTGTCAGAATGCCATGCAGCGGCAGGAAGCCATCACGATCCAGTTGATCCTTTTCCGCTGGCGAGAGGGTGTCCTCGCGTACCCCAAGCTGCAATAACGTTTCCTGAATATCCATAAAAATTCCTTCGTTCAAAAAGAATCAGCCGCCCGATTTAAGGTGGGGTGGAATATGATAGAATGGTATATATTCTGACGTATGGCTCCAGGCCATGCAAGTCCACTGGCGAGCGCCCGTACAGAGGTTGCAACCATGAAGAACACTATCAGCCTGCGCAATATGCTGATCCTGCTGGCGGCAGTCATCATCGCGCTGCTGGCACTCGGTTTTGTCAGCACCCTGCTCAACCAGATCATCCCGATCACCATCGCGCTGATCGTCGGAATCGTGCTGGGCCGCCTGTCGATCAACGTCAACCTGATCGAATCGCTCAGGAGCGCCCTGCGCCGCCCGGCACAGTCAAAAGCTGCGCCGTCTCAGCAGGCCGCTGAACAGGCCCCGGCGGAAGCGCCCGCCGAGGTACAGGTTCGCACCCGCGCAGAGGCTATCAAAGCGCGTCTGGCGGATCAGGAACCCCAGGCTGAGGAAAAGGCCGAGATTACGGACTTCACAATCAAAACTGAGGAAGAGGTTCTGGCAGAAGCGCGCCGGCTGGAAGAGGAAGCCGCCAAACGCGCGGCAGCGTATGACCCTGCGGAAGCGCTGGCCGAACGGCGGCGGCGTCTGCTGGGCGATCAGGCTGACAAATCCTGAGCGCCGCCATGAGCTTTGACTTTGCGGAGTACACACGGGTTGTCCAGCGCGAATATCAGGCCCGGCACGGCGACAGCTATACCTGCCGCCAGGTGTTAAGGAGTCTGGTCGAGGCCGCCGAAAACGGCCTGCATGTCGATGGGGACCTGCGGCGCGCTGAGGTCAACGGGCCGGACATCGTGGTGTATCGCGGTGGGCTGCCGGTGGGGTTTATTCTGACCACTGCCATCGGCGGTGATCTGAGCCTGCTGAACGCCCGCGCGGCTCATCTGCGCGCTGTGCTGCCCAATGTGCTGCTGACCAATTACCTTCTTTTCGATAGTCCTCAGAACGCACGCCTGGGTGCGCTGCGCGGCGGGCAGATTGACTTTGAACGCAGTGCTAACAGTGCGCTCAACCTGCTGCGGAGCTTCGTAACGTACACGATGCCAGCGGCCCGTTCGTCCAGTGAACTGGCCCGGCGGCTGGCGGATTGTACCAGCCTGCTGCGCGATTTGTTCAGCGCCTGCCTGAGTCATGACGCGCCGGATCGCACGCTGCTGGAACATTATGAGACCTGGCGAGCCGCTTTCGCGCCGGATATGCCAGCAGCAGCCTTTGCGGACGAATATGCTCAGGCGGCAGCGTTCGGGCTGGTCGCTGCGCGGATGCGCCACAGCGGGAGCGGCCGGCAGCAGGGCTTCACCCCGCGTGACACGGTCTGGGATCAACCCCCGACCAGCCCGTTTCTGCGAATCTTCTTCCGGGAACTCGACCAGTTGGACAGCCGCCTCAACTGGCTGCTTCACAGCATGGTCGCGCTGCTGGCTGCGGCGGACATCGACACGCTGCGGGCTGAATTTGGACGGCGCTCGCGGCAGGATGACCCGCTC
>CAZKIB010000230.1:8435-10425 GCA_964552425.1 uncultured Anaerolineaceae bacterium
CTATGAAACCTTTCGCACCCATTATCCCGCACCACAGATGATCCCCGGCACGCCCGAAGCGCTGGCGATTTATCTCGTGGGCGGGGTCCAGCATCTGCTGCACCGCCGCTTCAAACGCGCGCTGGGGCTGGCTGATGAGGATGTCCGCATCTGTAATCCGGTGGTGGGCCGGGGAACACTGTTATTTTTTATCATCCAGCAGATGTATGACACCCTGCGCCAGCAGCACCAGTTGGGCGCGTGGGATGGCTATGTGAGCGAGGAACTGCTGCCGCGCCTGTATGGGTATGAAACCTCGCTGGCAGCCTATGCGCTGGCGCACCTCAAAGTCAGTTTGCAGTTGAGCACCACCGGCTATCGTTTTGCCAGCAATCAGCGCCTGAATGTTTACCTGCGGGCGCAGGCCAGCATACCGGCTGGGACCCACGAGTCCTTTGCCGAAGCGCTCAAGGCCGAACTTCAGGCCGGCCAGGGGCCGCTGCCGGATCTGCCGGTCACGGTGCTGATCGGTCAATTCGAGGATGCCAGCGAAGCTGTCGCGCTGGCCCGCCAGATGATTCAGCAGGATGAGGGCGGCATCGCGGCGCTCATTCTGCCCCCGGCCTATCTCGAAGCGCCGGAATTTCAGCCGCTGCGCGCCGGGATCATGACGTTCTACAGCGACCTGTATCTGCTCAATCTGACCGGTTGTGTCGTCAGTATTTTTGTCCGGCGGGCGGGCTGGCAGCAAAGCACTGCCCGGCGAGTCCATTACGCGGCCTGCGATGGCTCCACCGAAGCCAATCTGGCCTGGCTGGCCGATCATACCCTGACCAGCACCAACTGGCGCGAGCTTCACCCGCAGGGGCCGCACTATTATCTGACTCCCTCTGCCAACCGGATCGTGGATAATCGTCCCGGCTGGCCGCTGGATGACATCATGCCGCAGCACGCCGCCGGGCTGGAAGTGGACGATGTGATGCTGTCTGTCGACGGGCACACTATTCCGCTGCTGTACCGCCCTTTTGACCTGCGTTACACACAGTCACGGCCGGCGCTGACCACGCTGCGCCAGATGCTGCGCGGTGATAATCTGGCCCTGAGTGTCTGCGGCCTTCAGGTGCTGTGTACCCATCATCTGGTCCACACGAGTTTGTTGGGCGGCCCAACGCACCTGTTCCCGCTGTATGTCTACCCGGATACAGCCCGGCTGGTCACGGAATCGCCCTTCGCGCCGGGCGAAGGCGGGCGGCGGCCCAACCTGAATCCCCAGTTTATTCTCAAGCTGGCCGGTGAACTGGATATGACCTTTCTGCCGGATGGCCGGGGTGATCTCAAGGACAATTTCGGGCCTGAAGATGTCTTCCATTATGTGTATGCCGTCTTCAACAGCCCGGCATACCGCGCACGTGTCGCGCCACCGGGTGATGGAGCGTGGCCGCACCTGCCGCTGCCAGATAGCAGCCGGTATTTTCGTACCCTGGCCCGCGCCGGGCGTGATCTGGCGAGGCTGCATCTGCTGCGCCGCGCCGATAACTGGCCGCTGGTGTCCGGCTTTAATGGCCCCGGTATCAACCGGGTGGAACCGGATTATCCGCGTTTTATCGAACTGGCCGGGGAACCGGGCGGACGCATTTATATCAACCGGGAAAAATATTTCAACGATGTCGAACGCTCGGTGTGGAACATGCAGGTTGGCGGTGTGCCGGTGCTGCACGACTGGCTGGCGGCGCGGGCCGGTGAAGTCTTAAGCTGGCGCGACCTGCACCACTACCAGCAGATCATCGCAGCGCTGACTCGCAGCCAGGAAGCGCTCCAGGACATTGATGAAACGCTCGATTAACCCTTGCGGGCGTAGACGATCACCCCGGTAGGCCACAGCAGTCTGAAGCGCACCAGCAGGCGATCCACGACACACAACCCGCGCAGCAGCGGCAGGGCGATCCGGTCCGGCAGTTTAACCTGATGCGTGAGGTAGCCTGTCACCGCCGGGGCCATAATGCGGCGCTCG
>CAZKIB010000230.1:10435-10672 GCA_964552425.1 uncultured Anaerolineaceae bacterium
AATCAACCGCAGCCAGTCGTGTTCGCGGCCCGCGCCCTCGAACGGCGATAAACCCTCGGCTTCGATGCTGGCTTTGATGCGTGACGGCGCGCGCGTGCCAAACCTGATAAGCCCGGCGATCTTGTCACGGTAGCTCACCACCGTCGGCAGCACGAACATCAGCCCGCTGGCGACCAGCGCGGTGGACAGCCTTTCTTCCCCGTGTGAATCTGACACCCACAGCAGGCCGCCCGGCCT
>CAZKIB010000231.1:0-6100 GCA_964552425.1 uncultured Anaerolineaceae bacterium
CGGTCGAGCAGGTGTTGACGCAGGCGATGCTCCCGGCCCCGATGTTCTCCGCGCCGCGCTGGAAAACCGCCGGGTGCGCCTGCCGCTGTCCTGGCAAACGACTCACCGGCCCATCACCGCCAATCTGTTGTTTGAGCAGGTGCTGCCCGATGGCAGTTTTATCAACGTGGAACTGCCGCGTCTGTTCACCTGGGTCGCCTCTTCGGGTGAAGGCATCGCCGCGCCCATTCTGCCACCCGGCGGTGCAGGTGAAATTGTGCTGCGCGCCCGCCTGCTGGACCTGCTGACGCAGCAGGTTTACAGCGAACGGCAGATCACACTGCCTGTCGGCTACACCGGCGACCCCGGCTCGGACCTGGGCGCTGTGCCGACCATTACCGATTTTGGCGCCGGTGCAGATACCGTCCGGCTGGACCAGCTTCAGCACAACACCGCGCGCATTCGCGTCCACTGGAACACGATCAACCGTCCGATCACCGCCAACCTGGTGTTTGAACAGGTGCTGCCCAACGGCCAGATCGTCAATGTCGAACTGCCCCGCAGCAATCTGTGGGTAAACTCCTCCGGGAACGGCGTGGTCGCGCCCCAGGCCCCCGACGAATCGAAAATCATCTGGCTGCGGCTGCGGCTGGTGGACATGGTCAATGGCCGCGTTTATGACCAGCGCGATGTGCCTATTGACATACTTGACCGGGCCGCTGCGCCGCATGTGCGCCTGTTCATCCCCGGGGTCAGCAGCGTCCAGTCGGGCGAATTGCAGGCGGGCAGCGCGCGCGTGCCAGTTTCGTGGACAGTCGATAACCGCCCGGCGAATTCCAATCTGGTCTTCGAGCAGGTGCTGCCCAACGGCCAGATCGTCAATGTCGAACTGCCGCGTGTTAATCCAATCGTACCCGACAGCGGAACCGGGACTGTCGCGCCGGTGAATCCGGGCGGCGGCGTGATGCAGATTTTCCTGCTGCTGCGCCTGGTTGATCTGACCAACGGGGCGGAATATGCCCGTCGAGAGCTGATCGTGCCAGTCACAGCGCCTGTGCCCGACCCACAGATCACGCTGTTTGTGTCCGGCACGCCGGGTGTCTCAGCCGCAGATTTGCAGAATGGCGCGGCGCGAGTGGCGCTGGAATGGGCAGTGAACCAGCGCCCCGATCACAGCAACCTGGTGTTTGAACAGCGGCTGCCGGACGGCAATCTGGTGAACGTGGAACTCCCCCGCCCCAATCCGCTGGTGTCGTCCACCGGGGGCGGCACGGTGATTCCGGTGTGGCCGGGGGGCGGACAGACCAGCCTCGCGCTGGTGCTGCGCCTGATTGATCTGCGGACCGGCGCGACTCTCGCCAGCCGGGAACTGACGATTCCCATTGTGAATGCTCCCGGCGGCGCGGCTGGCATTGAGTCGTTCGAGTTCAGTCCGGCAGTGGTGGACCTCGGCGGCACGGTGACTCTCTCATGGGCTGTGAACGGCGCCAGTACGGTGCGTATTCAGTACGTGCGGCCCGATAATACCTTCGCCGACACATTTGAGAACCTGCCCCTCAGCGGATCGCTGAATTTCACGATCCCGCGTGAAAGCACAACGTTCGCGCATTTTCAGATGTCCGCTTATGATGCGCAGGGCCGGCAGATGGATGTCGAGAGTCGTAATGTCCCGATCCGCTGTCCTTACGCGAATACTTACGCCGGATGCCCCATGCAGCAGTTCAACATTCAGGCGGCTTACCAGACTTTCCAGAACGGCGCGATGTTCTGGCGCGGCGATACCGGTCAGATTTACGTCCTGTACAGCGATGGCACATACCAGATTTACAGCGACACCTGGACAGCGGATCAGCCGGTGGATACCGGGGAAACTGCCCCGGATGGTTTGACCCTGCCGGCGCGTGGTTTCGGCAAAGTGTGGGCGCAGCAGCCCGGCGTGCGGGATCGTCTTGGCTGGGCTTCGGGGGCGGAAATGAGTTACGGCGCGAAGCTGGAAATCTACCCGGTGGCGAGCCTGCCTGACCACCTGTATGCCAACCGGCCTGATGGTCAGGTGTTGATAATCGGCCAGCAGTGGGGGACTCAACAGCTTCCCCCGTAGGCAGCACAAGCGCAGCAGAGCCGCCCTGATTGTGGTGGTCTGTGGCCTGCTGAAAAACAGGCAGGAACAGGCGGGCCGCGCTTCCCTCCCTGCTGGCGGGGAGGGTCAGGGTGGGGTCTCAGGGATCAGAACATTTTATCCCGGAAGTTGAGGACCTGCTCCAATGACTGGCTGCATGAAATGCCGTGAGATGGGCCCCGGAAATCATACAACGTTCAGGTTTTACCCTGTGCTGCTCAAATTGGAATTCTAATATGACTACGCGAAACGTACAAACTATTGCAGGGCTGGCGCTGCTGGTCATGCTCATCTCCGCCTGCACCCTGACCAATCTGCCGCCGATGCAGGACACCCCACTGGCGACGGATGAAATCAGCCTGGTCGCCACTTCGACGCCCACCGTGACCGTGACGCCCTCTCCCAGCCCCACCGCCACGCGAACGAGTGTCCCGCCGCCTACACTGGTGAATTGCAGGCCGCGCACCGACTGGCCGGTGTATGTCGTGTCCGGCGGTGATACGCTGTCGTCGATTGCCGCGCGCATCAGCAGCAGCGCCAATGAACTGGCGCAGGGCAACTGCCTGAGTAACCCCAATCTGATTACCCCCGGCCAGGGCCTGTACGTGCCGCGCCTGCCGCCCCTGCCGAACCCGGATACGCAGGCCGGGGCGATTCAGGCCAGCCCGTTTATCAGCGCGGAAGGCGGCTCGTACACCGTCGCCGCGAACACCAGCATCACCATCACCTGGCCGCAGGCCCGCCGCGATGCCAGCCGCATCGAATTTTATGCCTCGCCATTTCAGGGCAATGCCGCCCCAACCCTGCTGGGTGTCGATAATTTCGCCGGGGATGGCGCCTCGATTCCGGTCACATTTCCAGCCGGATTTCAGCGCGCCGTTCATGCCATCGCCTTTCTGGCTGCCGGAACCCGCCAGCTCACAGCCAGCCGCATCCCCGTGTTTGCGACCACCCCGATTCAGAATGTGCCCATCACCTTTCAACCAACCCTGAGCCGCGAGGGGGATGTCACCGTGCTGCCATCCGGTTCGATCACGGCCACGTGGCCGACCCCGCTGCTCAGTCAGGCCACCCATGTGGAGTTCACCTTTATTCGCTTCGGCACACAGCGCGAATTTTTAGGGCGCGATGCGAATCTGGCGGACGGCGCGCAGATCACCTGGCAGGGCGGCGACGCCGGGCCGAGCGGTATTCATCAGGTGGAGGCAGTCGCCTTCTACGGCAGCGGCATTGTGGGCCAGACGCTGGCACGGGTGCGCTTCCAGGTCGTTCCCCAGGTGCAGGGCGATGTGCTTATCGACCCGATCCTGCGCACGGAGGGCGATGTGCGCGTGGTGCAGGCCGGCGCGACGGTGACGCTCACCTGGCAGAACGCCCCGGTGGGCCAGAGTCCTCAGTTTGAGTTTACCCTGATTGAGGATGGCATTGTTGGTCCGCGTTCCATCGGCATCGACACCAACAGCGCGGATGGGGTGTCTGTCCTCTGGACAGTGCCCTCGGCGATCAATAACGGGCGCATTATCGCCAGCGCGCGCCTGCCCATCCAGACCGGGCAGACCATCGAGTCGCGTCCGGTGCGGGTGCGGCCCGAAGCGGTTGATCCAGCGCCGGGACCGCAGGGCCAGCTTGGCATCGAACCTAACGGCGGTGAGGACAACGGCTGGCTGGTGCTGGAAGCCGGGTCGACGGTCACGATCACGTGGTCCGGCGCGCCCACCGCGAATGTGCAGTCGGTGGAGTTTTACCTCTCCCCCACCGGCACAGGTTCCGCCGCCGCGCTGATTGGCACAGACAGCACGCCCGGTGATGGCGCGGCCATTAGCTGGACGGTTCCGGGTGGACTCAGCGGCTATATCAGCGCGATTGCCTTCACGAATGATGGCCGTCAGATTGTGCCGACCAATGACTTCCGGCAAATCTATGCGGAATAGGAATGCACTGCGCCCGGCCAGCGAGGGCGGTTTACGAATCGCCCTCCTGACTGCATCAGAAAAGCCTGTGCAATCCACACGATGCCCAGGCAGACACCGGACTGTCTCATTGAAAGTAATCTTGTAATAAATGACTATGCGAAAATTATCCAACATCCATCTGCATGTAGGCACTGTCCTGCCCCACAAACCCGACGCGCTCGTAGAAGGCCAGCGCCGCCGTGTTATGCGCCTCGACTTCCAGCCACAGGCTGCCGATGCCCTCCGCGCGGCAAAAATCCTTGACAAACACGATGATTTGCCGGCCGAGGCCCTGCGCCCGGAAGGCCTCGCGCAGGTAGAGTTCGTCAATAAGAAGGTCGCGCCCGCCGGATTCCAGCGCGAAACCATACGTCACGACGAGATACCCGGCGATTTCCTCCCCTGCCCGCACCAGCCAGACCCGGCCATAATCGGGGCGTTTGAGCAGCAGGCGCAGCGCTGGCAGCAGCGCGGCTTCGTCATAGGCATGCCGGTCATAGGCATAAAATTCGCGGATCAGTCCAAGCAGCGTCGAAATGTCGGCCAGTCCAGCCGGGTGAAAGGTGGTGGTCATGCTGCGCCCCCTGCATCGTTCAGAATTCAGGGGAGAGACTGTCCCCTCCCCTGCGCTATCAGATGCCGGCAGCGCGGAAAATCATACCGATTACAGCTTGCGTTTGAAAAAATCCGCCATCTCGTTGAAGGCGTCCTGGGCGACTTCATCGGTGCGAAGCTGGCCGCCAGACAGCATAAAGCCGTGTGGTTCACCGGCGTATACCTTCAGTTCAAAGTAAGCGCCGGCTTCGTGGAGCGCGGTGGCATAGTCGTAGATTCCGGCAATCGGGCTGGGCTGGTCATTCGTGCCGTGAATAATCAGCATGGGCATCGTCAGATCGCTGACCAGGCTGGCCGGCTGGGTATCGCCGCTGTAGGGGAACCCGTACCAGGCGACCCCGGCCTTGAGGCCCTCGATCTGCGGCATGAACAGCATGGTGTAGCGCCCGCCCGCGCAGAACCCGGTCAGGCCGATGCGCTCCGGGTCCACGTCGTCGCGTTCGCTGAGGAAGGCCATGCTGTCCTGCACAAGCTGGCTGACCACAGCATCGCTGGGGCTTTGCTCAAAAGTCTGCCAGCCGGCTGCCAGCACAACGAACCCCTCCCCGGCCAGTTGGTCGACCATCGTGCGGTAGCCTTCTTCCAGCCCCCGGAAGGAGTGGATCAGCACAATGGCGGGATAAGGCCCACCCTCCACCGGCGCGGCCAGATAGGACGCATAGGCCTGACCGCCGCTCATAATCTCCACATCCGCGCTTTCGACAGCCAGCGTCTCCTGTGCCGAGACCGCCCCCGGCAGCACCAGCAGGCCCAGTAATACCATTAACAATCCAGGAATTCGCCTTTTCATCACAACTTTTCCTCTACTAAACCAGTTTATGGGGCCGCTGCGCCCCACCCCAG
This sequence comes from uncultured Anaerolineaceae bacterium, assembly GCA_964552425.1. GTDB lineage: Bacteria > Chloroflexota > Anaerolineae > Aggregatilineales > Phototrophicaceae. Next base: position 5,509 of record CAZKIB010000231.1, read on the forward strand.
TTTAGCAGGAGCGGTGTCGATCTGAGGTTAGGGGAGGTTGAGAATCTGGCGGACAGTGGGAAGGTTCTGAGTCCCGCAGGCAGCGCCGCGCGGGACGATCAGGATGGCGCTCAGAGGTTGTTTATCGGGCGGCTGGTGAACCGCCCAACGACATCCGGCCAAATTTCGACTCTTCTAAATCTCATCACAGCGCCCTCCCCCACCGGCAAAATCACTCCATGATAAGTAATTTTACGAGTTTTTGATAAGTGCCCGCCAAGTAAATCACGGCTGGTCGCTGTCGAGGGCCTGCTCCAGTTGTTTGAGCCAGCGTCGGGCCAGCGCGATCTCGTCGCGGATGTACTGTTTGGTTGGGATATCCACCTGCCCTACCCCACTGCGCAGCAGCATCAACTCGCGGATTCTGGAGCGTTCTTCGCGTGAAATCAGGATTTTTCCGCGCCGGTGGGGACCCTCGATCAGCAGGGCAGGGGAGGGGTCCGGCGGATTTGGGATATGCCGTAGTGTCGGGTTCCCGACACTTAGCCCGTCCGCCTCGGCCTCTTTACGGGCGATCTCGACCAGCAGAATCGGGTCCCGGTTGGAGCGCTCC
>CAZKIB010000231.1:6222-9691 GCA_964552425.1 uncultured Anaerolineaceae bacterium
AGCCCATCGCGTTGAGCAGCTTTTCGGTGTTGCCGCGCGGCATCGGGAAACGCCCGCCATCGGCGACCTGCGCGTAAAAGGCGCGGTCACAATCGCCGGGTGAAACCACCTCTTCATAGGGGGTGAATTTCATGCCGCGCTGCGTGTAAATGTTCATCAGCAGCAGGGCAAACTGGCGCGCCTTGCCGATGGCGTTCAGATCATCGCGGACGTTGTTCTCGTGCGCCATGCGCCAGACGCTGGCCCGATCCACCGTGAAGGCCGGAACCTTTCGCCAGAGATTCTGCTCGTCCGGGCGGCCATCCGTGCCGTCGAAATAGGCATGCAGCAGATGATAGGCCAGCCAGCGCCGTTCGCCGGTTTCCAGCCGGAAGTTCACCCCGGCGTGCGCCACCGTGATGGGGTTAATCAGCCCGTCCCGCCGGATCGTCGCCGCCAGATCGACAATCTGCCGGAAGCCCGCTTCCAGAGGGCCTGGCGCAGCCGCCGCTTCGGGGTCGTCCTCATCACCGCCGGAACCGCTCAGATACGTGCCATCCAGATACGCGCCGATATTGAAGTAACTGCGCGCTTCCCGTTCGGCTTCGTCCATCCGCAGCGGCAGGCGCAGAAAACGCTCGCGGGTGATCGCCGCGAACCACGCCTCGAACAGGGCCGCCATGCCGGCCGGGTCGCCGGTCCACAGATGGCGCACTTCGGACGGCATCACCCGGCGCGGCTGGGCAATATCCGGGTAAATCATGAAAATATCAATCGGGATCGCATCGCGGCGCACTTCATCCAGCGCGGCGATGTCCCCGTACAACGTCAGGTCAATCTCTTCTTTGGTGATCGGCTCCGGCAGGCCGCCGAAGCCCTTGTTCAGCTTGGAGCGATCACGACGGGACATTAACAATCGCCTCCTCCGCGCGTTCCACCAGCCGCCAGGCATCCCGCGCGGCGGCGGATTCCGGCGCATAACTGAAGGTGGGCCGGTACGCCCGCGCCGCTTCGCTCCAGATAATGCGATCCTGCACCGGCTTCCAGACGGTCTTGCCAAAGGCATCCACCAGTTGTTGCAGCATTTCGCTGTGTTCCAGCGTCTTGTTCTTGAAGCGCGTGGGCACAATACCGAACAGTTCCACACCCCCCAGGCCAAGCTCCTGCTTTTTATTCACAAAGCTGTCACGGTGCAGCAGACTTTCGCGCACCCCGTCAAACGCCAGCACCTCACACAGCGTCGGGATAATAATGCCATCCGTCACCAGGGCCACCGAGCCGTGCAGCATGGAGGGCGTGGGCGATGTATCCACCACCACAATATCAATCGCGCCTTCCAGCGGCATGAATTTGTCGCGAAAAACCAGAATGTTGTTGATGCTGTTGGCGATGTTGCGGGTTTCGATATTCGAGGGCAGCAGGTACAGTTTGCCGCGCACCGGCTGGCCGGGAATTTCGTAGACTTCGGGCGAGATGGGCCGCAGCACGCGCTGGTAGGGCGCGTTGCGCACCATCAGATCATACAGGCCCGGTTCCTTCGCCAGCCCGTACATCACCGTCGCATGACCCTGGGGGTCGGCATCGACCAGCAGTACGCGATACCCTTTGATCGCCAGGCCAGCGGCCAGGTGGGTGGCGACGGTGGTCTTGCCGACACCGCCTTTTTCGTTGAGCAGCGTAACAACTCTCATGATCTTCCATCCTGTTCTGTGGCGCGGTAAGCGTACTCATAGCCGATAGGCGTCGGGTTCGGGCGCTTGCCGATCTCGGCCAGTCCCTCATCACACAGCCGCTGCAAAAGTTCAATATCATAAGGGGTCAGACGGCGCTTGCCCAGCAGCATGGCGATCTCCTTGCGCTTGAGCCATTCGCCCGATTTGTTCTGCAACACTTCCAGTATTTTTAACGCCTGATCCGTAATCGGCGGCGTGCTGTACTCCGGTTCCAGGATTTGCATACGAGAACGCCTTCATTTTACATTATGCTTACATAGTCACCACTATACCCGGAAGCCGGTCTGCGCGCAAGCCCCGGTTTTTCAGCGGGCGCGATTGTCTGTGAGGGGGTGCAACGTGTCGGGAACCCGACACTTACGCGGGGACGCTGGTTTTCGCAGGGACACGGCGCGCCATGCCCCTGCAACCATCCTGTCCAACTGAAGCGCTGGCTTTGCAGGTGTCGGGAACCCGACACTTAGCCCGGAGCGTGTTCCGTATCAGACCGGGATATACCGCCCGAACCAGTCCAGCATGGCGTCGTTGTGGGCGATGCGGCTGGCAACCGGCCCGTTGATTGACCCGGCGTGCGAACTGCCCGGCAAACGCAGCATTTCGACGGTGCAGCCATTGGCCTTCAGCACGTTGTAGAACTGCTCGCTCTGTTCCGCCGGACAGCGGTAATCGTTCTCGGCCTGAACCAGCAGCGTCGGCGTGGTGCAGCGGTGCGCATATGTGATCGGCGAACAGCGCGCATACACGTTGGGGATTTCGTGCGGATGCCCGCCAAGCTGTTCCACCGAAAACCATACGCCCACATCGCTCACGCCGTAAAAGCTCACCCAGTTGGAAACCGGGTTCTCCGGGATGGCCGCCTTAAAACGCTGCGTCTGGCCCACCGTCCAGCATGATAAATTGCCGCCGCCGGACAAACCGCACACGCCCAGCCGGTCCGGGTCGGCCAGCCCGCGCGCGACAGCTTCATCCACGCCAGCCATCAGATCACGATAATCCAGGTTGCCCCAGTCGCCCTTGATCGCGGTGGCAAAAGCGTTGCCGTAACCGGTGGATGCCCGGTGGTTGACGATCACCACGCCATAGCCAGCCCCGGCCAGCATCTGAAAATCGAACGAGTAGATATGCCCGAAGGCGCTGTGCGGCCCGCCATGAATGTACAGAATGGTCGGGTACGGGGCCTGTCCAGCCGGCGGCCTGAAAAACCAGCCTTCAACCTGGATACCATCGACACCCGCGAACAACAGATGCTCAACCTGTGGCAGCGCGAAATCCGCCAGAAAAGCGTCGTTCACCTGCGTGATCTGCTGCGCGTTCGCGCCGTTCAGGTCCGCGCTGAACAACTGGATCGGGTCATTCATGCGGCTGACACCATACAGCAGCGTGTTATCGGCCATACTGATCGGGAACGCGGTCTGATCGCCCGTAATCACTGGCGCGGCAGCCTCCGGCCCGGCCAGCGCGACCCGGTAAATCTGTACCGTGCCGCCAATCTGCACACGCACCCAGGCGTCATCCTCTGCGCACAGCACACGGTTCAGCCCGGCGAAGCCAAAACCGGGCATATCGGATTGCAGGCCGCCTCCAAAGTGATAATCCAGCCCGGCGGTGCGGTTCTCCGGTGTGCCGCCGGCCGCATCCATCACAAACACATCGTTCCGGCTGCCGATGTTCAGGCCCTTCGGCTGGCCGATGAACACCACGCGGCGTCCATCGGGCGTCCAGTTCGCCGCCGAGGCATACCCCCAGCCAGCGGTCAG
>CAZKIB010000231.1:9743-10556 GCA_964552425.1 uncultured Anaerolineaceae bacterium
ATTGAAACTGTCCGGCTGCATGGTGGTCAGAAACAGCAGTTCACGACTGTCCGGCGACCACACCGGCAGCGTGTTGTGGGCCGCGTCATGGGTCAGCCGCCGCGCCGCGCCGCCCTCCGCCGCAACAACATAAATATCCTGGACGGCCTGCTCAAGATAGCCGACCCCATCGGAACGATACACCGGGCGCTTCACGCGGTACGGCTTGCTGAAATCGAAGGGTTCTTCCACTGCCGGACCCGCGCTGAACGCGATCATCGCGCCATCCGGCGACCAGGTCAGCCCGCCGCTGACTCCCTGTTTGAGGTGCGTCAACTGCTGCGCTTCGCCGCCATCCACTGGCATGACAAAAACCTGCGCCTTCTCCGCACGATCCGACACAAAGGCGAAGCGTTTGCCATCCGGCGACCAGGCCGGGCTGCTGGCGCTGCTGCCGCTCAGGGTCATCTGACGGGGCGCGCCGCCGGCCAGTGACTGCCACCAGATCGTGCTGAACTCTTTTTCCTGCTCAGTGTCCACATGCAGCAGCGCGTACAGCGCCTGCGTGCCATCTGGCGAGAGCGCCGCGCCGCTCATGAACTGAAGCCGGTATAAATCCTCTTTCTGAATCGTCTTTGCCATCACCGCCTCAACCATGTGATCCTCCTGAAGGCTGTTCGGATACCTGCTAATCATACCCCCGCCGCCTCATTCCGGTTGAATCCAGCGGCACAGGTCGCATCTCAGCCGTTCCGCTAACCTGTGCCGCCGATAAAAATCGACGGCAAGGCAAAACAAGTCCCGCCGGGACTGGGGCAGCGGAGCCTGAATCCC
>CAZKIB010000232.1:0-7771 GCA_964552425.1 uncultured Anaerolineaceae bacterium
CACACCGCTGCCGAAGGCAATGGCCCGGTCAACGCGCTCGATCTGGCGCTGCGCAAGGCGCTGGTTCCCCTGTATCCACCGCTGGCGGATTTCCAACTGGCGGATTACAAAGTGCGTATTCTGGACGGAGCGAACGGTACAGCCGCCACGACACGGGTGCTGATCGACACGCAGAACGGCACACAGCGCTGGAGTACCGTCGGGGCCGGGACGAACATCATTCAGGCAAGCTGGCTGGCGCTGGTCGACAGCGTGGAGTATGGCCTGTGTGTCGGTCAGCAGGTGAATGATCGGCAGGTTGCAGTTCGGGAATAATTTCGCAAAAACCTGTTCCTGCCTGTTTTTCAGGTCAGGCACAGGTCTCGCCGACGACGCAAGGAGGATTCCGATTGGCTAACCTCTTTGCGTTGTTTTATGATTGAGGGCCATCAGGTTGACTTTGGCATTGGCAATAAGGATCATTTTACATGGATGCAAAAATTCTGGTTTTGCCGGGTGATGGCATTGGCCCGGAAGTGACGTCAAAAAGTGTGGCTGTGCTGGAAAAAGTGGCGTCGAAATTCGGGCATCACTTTGAGTTTCAGGAAGCCCTCATGGGCGGAATCGCTATCGACAAGACTGGCACGGCGCTGCCCGATGAAACGCTGCGCATAGCGGAACAATCCGACGCGATTCTGCTTGGCGCTGACGGCGGGCCAAAGTGGGATAATCCCACCGCGCCGGTGCGCCCGGAGCAGGGTCTCCTCAAAATTCGTCAGTATTTTGGTTTGTTCGCTAACCTGCGTCCGGTCAAAGCCTATCCCATGCTGGCGGAACATGCGCCCCTGCGCCGGGAACTGCTGGATGGCGTCGATATGTTGTTTGTGCGCGAACTGACCGGTGGCATCTATTTTGGCCCGCGTCAGGAGCAGGGTGAAAGTGACCGAGCCTACGATACGATGCTGTACACAGTGGATGAGGTCAAGCGCGTGGCGGATGTGGCCTTTCGGGCGGCGCAGGGCCGGCGTAAAAAAGTGACTTCGATTGATAAGGCCAATGTGCTGGCGGTCATGCGCCTGTGGCGGCGCACAGTGGTGGAAGTGCATGAAGATTACAGCGATGTGGCCCTTGAGCATCTGCTGGTGGACGCGGCCACCATGCACCTGCTGACCCGTCCGGCGTCCTTTGATGTGATTCTGGCCGGGAATATGTTCGGCGATATTCTCAGCGATGAAGCGTCGGTGCTGGCCGGGTCCCTGGGGATGCTGCCTTCTGCTTCGCTGCGATCCGACACGTTTGGCCTGTATGAACCGATTCATGGTTCTGCGCCCGATATTGCCGGACAGGGCAAAGCCAACCCTACCGGCACGATTCTCAGCGCGGCGCTGCTGCTGCGTTACAGCCTGCAACTGGAAGCCGAAGCGCGGGCGGTGGAGCAGGCGGTGGAGCAGACACTCGCGGAGGGCGCGCGCACAGCCGATATTGCTCCACGCGGCGGTTCGTATATCAGTACAGACGAATTCGCTCAGTCGGTGCTGTCTCACATTTAAGGCAAAGGCGGTTCAGTGGGGTCGTCCGGGGTTGTGCCATCGTCACTGCCGGATGCGCCGCCTGTTTTCGCCAGCACTTCGTTCATTGCCAGGGCCGCCAGCAGCAGCATCAACCGGCGGCCCGCGATGGGAACCGTTTCCCAGCACAATGCGCGCAGGGCTGCCAGCGCCAGCGCCACGTAATATTCTTCCCACTTATCCGCGTGGGCCAGTGATGCCTGCACAATTTCCCGAATCGCGACGAGCGGTGTCAGCAGCAGTGCCATTTCAGGATCACCATCTGGCAGTGGGGTGTGGGCGTTGAGCGCAGCCAGGTATTCCAGAATCTGGCCGACTTCGCCCCAGGTGTTATCGACGGCAGGCACAACCAGCTCGTTCAGGAGGCTGATTTCCAGCGTTGCCCAGTCAAACAGCGTGTGACCATCGCGGGTGTGTTCAAAATCAATCAGGAACGCGGTGTCGTTGGGGCCGACCAGGATGTTGCCCAGATGAAGGTCGCCGTGAATTTTGCTGGTTGAGCCATTGACATGATAGTAGAGCAGGTCATCATACGCGACCAGCGGATTGGGCAGCGTGCGGGGCTGGGGTTCCTGAAGGTAAAACCTGGATGCGCGCAGGTCAAAGGGTGGCTCCAAAATGTCCGCTGCGCTTACGAGCATTTCCTGACGTGTTTTCCAGACTCGACCTGCGATGCGCTCAATTACCTCACCACGATAGTGCAGCGCTGAGACCAGGTCCATGTCCTTGACTTCAATCTTGAACGCCCGCCGGGTAGCTTCGTTGCCGCGCCCGCTGGCGAGTTGAATGCTGCCGTGTTCCTGATTCACCCGATGAACGGAAAAGTTTTCGAGAATGACCGTGTCGCCATGTTCGATTCTTTGCAGGCGGGAACGGCTGACCGGCACGCGCAGCACGTGGTCCATGGCATGGGCTTCATCTTCCGGGATATATTGCAGGGTGAGTGCCGGCGGAAGCATCCAGTCGTATTCAGTCCAGACCTGAAACCGAAACGGACGGCGCTGCTGCCACCAGGTGCGCCCAAACTGGGCATAAAGCTGCTGCCGCAGCCACAGGCCCACCCGGTCAACGCCCATTTCTCTGGCGGCGGCGCGCAAATCCTGTGGAAGCTGACCGGGTTTGGTGACCAGCGTGTAATAGATTCCGGCGAAATTCGAGATTTCCGGCGCAACCGGACGATCCTCAAGGCGGGCAGTCAGCGGCGGAAGGATGCCCTTCACATGGGTTTCATAGCGCTGCGCTTCGTCCAGGATATGGTCGGTCACGTCGATTTTGGCGACCACCGAGACATCCTCGCGCCCGTCGGCATGGATGGGGGTGACGACCAGAACGAGCGCCCTGGTGTATCCACCGGTAAGCAGGCGTTCTACCCGAATGCGGGCGTGGCCGGAAAACATGCGCCGCAGAATGAGCAGGTGTTCATCGGACAGCAAAGCTCTCTGGTCGAAATCGGGCGCAAAATCGACGGCGATATAGGGCTGCTGGGTGCTGCGGTTCAACGCGCGGGTGCGCGCCAGCCGGTGCATCTGGGTCATATCCACGCCCAGTGCTTTCAGAATGCGCACCGGCATATTATCGGTTTCTTCGATAATGGCGGTCAGCAGATCACGCTCGTTGACTTCCGAGCGGCCATCTTCCAGCGCGAGATCGTTGGCGATGTCGAGAATAACGTTAGCGCGTGGGGTCGATGGTGTACCGGCCCACAACCGGCGCAGACTGCCTTTGCCGATTTTCCGGCGGATGGCGTCACTGACATAATCAGGCGTCAGTCCCTGTTCTTCCAGAATGCTGCGGGTCAGACCACCGCGAATATCGAGCAGCGAAATGAACAGGTGTTCAACACCGATATAATAGTGCCGCATCCGGTGCGATTCCTGGCGCGCGCTGATGAGGATTTCCTTGAGGCCAATCGAAGGCATGGATGTTACCCGCTGACTTCAATGCGCAGCCAGGTCCGCCCGATGCGGAAAAGCTGGCCGGCTTGCAGAGGTGCGCGATTCATCACCTGAATATCTTCGTAAGGCGAAGATTCAACATAGGTGCCGTTGGTGCTGTCGCAGTCTTCGAGCCAGAAGAGTTTTTCCTTAACATGGATGCGAGCGTGATGGCGCGAAACAAAGGTATCGTTGTTCAGGCAAATATCATTGTTATCGTGCCGTCCCACTGAAACGAACCAACCGCCATTTTCGACCTGGCCGTCACCCTGTTCCGAACTGCAACGCAGCAGCGAACCATCGTCCACGCCGCTCATAATCATGATATTAATTTCAAAATTCAAAGGCAACAGACTCCTGCACAATCATCTATAAACAAGTATAACAAAAAATTGCTAAAATTGCGGCGCGCCGTGTGATGTGAGACGGGTCAAAACTTGATTTTCAACGGGAAGTATGTTAAAGTCGAAGTGTATCAGGTAGTTTAAAAACCAAATAGTCATCCAGAGTGGTGGAGGGAACGGCCCGACGAAACCACGGCAACCCCCGAGCGCGGGAAGGTGCCAACTCCGGCAGAGGATCGTGATCTTCTGGGAGATGAGTAACGGAAAACGATACGACGCAATGTATCGAACCGAACTCAAGAGACTTCAAACCGAGGTCTTTTTTGTTGGTATAAGCGAGAAGCCCGGGCCGAACCGGGCTTTTTTGTTATGAGGAGCGAGAGAGGAATGGCGGCATTGCGCAGCTTTGAAAACGACGTTGATCCGGTTGAAAAGGTTGTTGAACCTGGCAGCAGCACCCAGGCGGTCCATGGGGGAACGCAGCGTCGGAAGCCATATCATTCCCTGAATACACCCATTGTGCAGACCGCAACCTATACCTTTTCGAGTACGCAGGAATTAATTGAATTCATGCAGCGTAAGACCTGGGGGGATGGGTCTGAGCGGGAAGAGTACGGACGTTATGGCAACCCGACGGTTCGGGCGGTTGAGCTGAAGCTGGCGGCGCTGGATCATGGTGAAGACGCTGTGCTGTACGCTTCGGGTATGAACGCTGTAACCTCTGTGCTGCTGTCTGTGCTGCCAACCGGGTCCCATATCGTGATGACGGATGATTGTTATCGTCGCACCCGCCAGTTCTGCCTGACCTTTCTCAAACGCTTCGGTATCGAAACCGCAGTCGTGCCAATGGGCGACTATGAGGCGCTGGAAAACGCGATTATCCCCAAAAAGACTCGCTTCATTATTTCTGAAAGCCCGACCAACCCGTATCTGCGCATCGCCAACCTGGAGCGCATTGCCGAATTAGGACGCAAGCATCGTGTGCGCACATTGATTGACAGCACGTTTGGCACGCCAATTAACCAGCGTCCGCTTGACTGGGGCATTGATTTTGTGGTCCACAGCGCCACCAAATATCTTTCCGGCCACAATGATTTACTGGCTGGCGTGGTCATTGGCAAGGGAGATCGGATTGCCGCGCTTCGGGATGCACGTGGGGTATTAGGCGGGGTGGCTGATCCGCAGAATGCCTTTCTGCTCGAACGGGGTATCAAGACACTGGGGGTGCGGGTTCGCCAGCAGAACCAGACCGCGCAGGCAGTGGCCGAATTTCTGGAAGGACACCCGCGCATTGAACGGGTGTGGTATCCGGGGCTGGCTTCCCATCCCGATCATGAGTGTGCGCGTCGCCAGATGAGCGGGTTTGGTGGTGTCGTGAGTTTTGAAGTGGCCGGTGATATGGAAATGACCAGCAGGTTTGTGGATGCCCTGGAAATTCCTTATATCGCGCCGAGCCTGGGCGGCATCGAGAGTCTGATCGAACAGCCGGCCATTATGAGTTACTACGAAAAGAGCCGTGAGGAACGACTGGCGCTGGGTATCAAGGATAATCTGGTGCGTTTTGCGGTGGGTGTGGAGGACACGGACGATATTATCCGTGACCTGGATCAGGCGCTGGCGAAAATCTAAACAGCCCACACGGGTCAGGGAAACAAAAAACGGGCGACCCGATGAAGGCCGCCCGCTGCGATGCAACAGTCTCTGGATTACAGAGCGTTGATCAGGTTGGAGAAGATACCACCGATGGCGGGGCCAAGCAGCGCCAGGATCACGATCACCACGACGGCGACCAGAACCAGAATAAGCGCATATTCGACCAGACCCTGACCTTCTTCGCGAGGCATGTACAGCATGATAATAGCTCCTTGAAAATGATTGAATGATAATGACTGCATGTGCAGTACATGCTTAAGATAGCACAGTCTTTATTCTACGTCAATCAGCTACGGCCAAAATTTGCGTTTTTCACAAATTCTTGACAGTTCTTTCGTTTTTGTGACAAGTATCCACCCTGTTAGCTGTTTGTGAGTATCGGTTCACCTGTCAGAATGCGGGAAATTTCTTCGACTGACGGTTCGGCCTGATGGAGCAGATTCGGGTAGGTGGCGCGAATTTTGCTGAGCGAGTTGCGATGATAATTAATGGTCGCGTCCGGGTCTTTGAGCAGATGACCGGTGAGAATGCCGACCACACTTTCGGTTGGTTTGATAATCCCCATACTTACCAGTTTACGGGTTCCCGCCAGCGAACAGGCTGAAGCCGGTTCGCAGCCGATGCCCTGCGCGTCAACCAGCGCTTTGGCATCCATGATTTCCTGATCGTTCACCTGTTCGACGATCCCGTTTGTCCATTCAATGGTGCGAACCGCTTTGCGATAATTCACCGGGTTGCCAATCTTGATGGCGGAAGCAATGGTGTCTGCATGGATCGCTTCGTACTTTTCAAAGCCATTCTTGTAGGCGCGGTAGAGGGGATTGGCGCCTTCCGCCTGAATAATCGCCAGACGGGGGATGCGGTCAATCAGGCCAAGTTCATACAGTTCGTGCAGGGCTTTACCGAAGGCTGAACTGTTGCCCAGGTTGCCACCGGGGCACACAATCCAGTCGGGAACCTGCCAGTGAAGCTGCTGAATCGCTTCAATGAGGATGGTTTTCTGGCCCTCTAAACGGAATGGGTTCACCGAGTTGAGGACATAAATCCCCAGTTCTGCACTGATGGTGCGGACCAGTTCGAGATTGCGGTCAAAATCTGCTGAGACCTGGATGCAGGTCGCACCATAAGCAATCGCCTGAGCCAGTTTGCCAAGCGCAATTTCCTTGTTCTCAAAAAAGACGATGCCTTCCAGACCAGCGTGGGCGGCATAGGCGGCCAGCGCGGCGGAGGTGTTGCCGGTAGACGCACAGGCGACCCGATCCATGCCCAGTAAACGAGCCTGGGTGACACCGCCGGTCATACCGCGATCCTTGAACGAGCCGGTGGGGTTTTCACCTTCATGTTTCAGATAAAGTGTTTCAAGACCGGCCCACTGCGCAAGCCGGGGGGTAAAGTACAGATTGGTATTGCCTTCGGGCCGGCTGACAATCTGATCCAGGCTGACGTCCGGGTTAATGAGTTCCTTGTAGCGCCAGACCCCGCTGTTATAAGGAGCGTCCAGTGCCCCCAGCCTGGCATCAAAAGTCGCGCGCGAAAGGGTCTTTTTCAATGTTTCATAGTCGTGGATGACATCCAGCAGCCCACCACAGGTTTCACAGGTGTACACCACCTCGTTAACCGGGTATTGCCGACCACAATCCATACATTGTAAGATACTCCGCATTGCGCGCTCCAGTATTTATGTTCAAATTCCATAATAAGGATAGCACCAAAGATGACTTTTGCCAGAGCCTTTGCTCCTGCTACGGTTGCCAATGTGGGTGTCGGTTTTGATATTCTCGGTCTGGCTGTGCAGGGGTTGGGCGATACGGTTGAAGTGGAACTGCGCGATGCGCCGGGCGCGGTGATTGTGTCCATCGAAGGCGATGAAGGGCGTTTGCCGGTTGATGCTGAAAAGAACACAGCAGCGGTTGCAGCGCAGGCGGTGCTGAAGACATTGAACGCGCAGCAGGGTGTGGGCATTCGGCTGTACAAAGGGCTGCCACTCAACAGCGGTCTGGGCAGCAGCGCGGCCAGTGCTGTCGCGGCAGCCGTCGCTGTGAATGCGCTTCTGGGTGAGCCGCTTGCCAAAGCAGCCCTGCTGCCAGCGTGCCTGGAAGGTGAGGCGCGTGTCAGCGGCTACCATGCCGATAACGCCGGGCCGAGTCTGCTCGGTGGAATAACCCTTATTGCCGGGACGGACGCCTCCCGGATTTATCACCTGCCTGTGCCGGATAATCTGCACCTGGCGCTGATAACTCCTGCGGTGGATGTGCCGACTGCGCAGGCACGCGCCGTGTAGGGAAAGAGTGTA
>CAZKIB010000232.1:7822-8058 GCA_964552425.1 uncultured Anaerolineaceae bacterium
AGACGCGCTTTATCGCGGGGATATTGAAGCGATGGCGGCGGCGATGGAACAGGACGGGGTTGTGGAACCGGCCCGCGCCCATCTGATGCCGTATTTGCTTGAGGTGCGCGCGGAAGCGAAACATGCGGGCGCACTCGGTCTGGTAATCAGCGGCGCTGGTCCCACATTGTGCGCTGTATGTGATTCGGTTGGCGCAGGCGAAGCCGCCGCAGAAGCAATGAAGGCTGTTTATGACA
>CAZKIB010000232.1:8093-8316 GCA_964552425.1 uncultured Anaerolineaceae bacterium
AGCACATGTGACACGGGTTGATCCTCGCGGGGCAGTCGTTGAATTGTTCGAACAAAGAATTTAACCAGAGTAAATTGTGAAATTCTTGACAATGAAGTTACCGCTATCTATACTTGGTTCACTTCATACAGCTTGTTTGGAAATGACTGATGGTTGAGCGTATCAGGAACTTTGTCGGCGGCCAGTGGGTCGATTCGAAGGCAGGTGGGCTGTTCGATTCGCT
>CAZKIB010000232.1:8359-10185 GCA_964552425.1 uncultured Anaerolineaceae bacterium
GTGAGCAGTGCTGATGATGTCGACGCGGCGGTACAGGCTGCGAAGGCGGCCTATCGTGGCTGGCGGCTGACCCCTGCGCCGCGTCGTGGCGAAATTCTGTTCCGGGTCGCGCAGTTACTGGCGGAACGCAAGGAAGAACTGGCCCACCTGATGACCCGCGAGATGGGCAAAATCCTCGCGGAGACACGCGGTGATGTGCAGGAAGCCATCGACATGGCTTACTATATGGGCGGCGAAGGGCGGCGTTTGCTGGGTTACACCGCGCCGGTTGAAATGCCCAATAAGTTTGGGATGGCTCTGCGCGATTCGGTAGGTGTGGTGGGGTTGGTGACTCCCTGGAATTTTCCAATTGCGGTTCCCAGTTGGAAGATGCTGCCGGCGTTAATCGCAGGCAACACGATTGTCTGGAAACCTGGTGAGGATACCCCGGCGGTTTCAGCGGCGTTTGTGAAGGTGTTCGAGGATGCAGGTTTGCAGGCGGGGGTGCTGAACCTCGTTACCGGGGCGGGCGAAACCGGCGATGCGCTGGTTTCTCACCCGGATGTACGGGTGATTTCCTTCACCGGTTCTACCCAAACCGGACTGAAAGTTTATACGAAAGCGGCGGGTCTGGGTAAAAAAGTTACGCTCGAAATGGGCGGCAAGAACGCCATCATTGTGCTGGATGACGCCAATCTGGACCTGGCAGTCGAGGCGATCACGTGGAGTGCGTTTGGCACTACCGGCCAGCGCTGCACCGCGACCAGCCGGCTGATTGTTCAACGGGGAATCAAAGCGCGGCTGGCCGAAGCGCTGGTGGAAAAGGCACGCGGTCTGCGCCTCGGCGATGGACTGGATGAAACTGTGAATGTGGGGCCGCTGGTGAACCAGAAGGCGCTGCAAAAAGTCAGCCAGTACATGGATGTGGCCCGCCAGGAAGGCGTCCAGGTGCTGGCGGGTGGCAAGCCGGCGGATATGGAGCAGGGTTATTTCTTCGAGCCAACCCTGTTCGATGGTGTGCGGCGTGGGATGCGGGTGGAGCAGGAAGAAATCTTCGGGCCGGTGCTGTCGATTATCGAAGTGGATTCACTGGACGAAGCCATTGAAGTCAACAACGGTGTGGCCTACGGGCTGTCCAGCAGCATTTTTACAGAGAATGTGAACGCGGCGTTTCGCGCCATCCGCGACCTGACCACCGGCATAGTATATATCAATCATGGGACCACCGGGGCGGAAATTCAGTTTCCGTTCGGCGGCACGCGCGGCACAGGCAACGGGATGCGGGAAGCGGGGCAGGCCGGGCTGGACAGTTTTACGGAGTGGAAGTCGGTTTATGTCGATTTCAGCGGACGTTTGCAGCGGGCGCAGATCGATACCGATGCGATCCTGGGTGAGTCCTGAACGTGGGGTTAATAAATCAGAATTTGGTCTGATATTCTTCGCGCCTCAAACAAAAATGCGGTACTCTTAGGATGGGCGAATTATACTGGGATGCCTCTTATGAAATTGTGCTGCGACTCAAAGAAGCATATCCCCAGATAGATGTTGAGACGGTTGGAACCGGTCAGCTTTTTCAGTGGATTATCGCGCTGCCCGACTTTGCGGATGATCCTGAACTTGCCAATGAGGGCATTCTGAATGGCATTCTGCGAGAATGGTACGAGGAGGTCAATCCTTAGATGAGTCAAATGGATCTGCGCGAGTTGCAGAGTACAGAGTTCCCGATCCCGGATGAACTCCAGAGCAATCTCGCTATTACCAGTCTGAGCAAGGTTTATAACTGGAGCCGGCGCTCGTCGATGTGGCCGCTGCTGTTCGGCCTGGCCTGCTGTGCGATTGAGATGATC
>CAZKIB010000232.1:10202-10409 GCA_964552425.1 uncultured Anaerolineaceae bacterium
TTTGGTATGGAAGTGATGCGCGGCAGCCCGCGACAGTCCGACCTGATGATTATTTCCGGCACTGTCACCAAAAAGATGGTCGTGCCGATTGTCCGGCTTTACAACCAGATGCCCGAACCGAAATACGTGCTGGCGATGGGCGCTTGTGCCAGCGGTGGTGGGCCATTCAAGGAAGGCTATAACGTCGTATCTGGCATTGACAAGTAT
>CAZKIB010000233.1:0-9373 GCA_964552425.1 uncultured Anaerolineaceae bacterium
GCGATGCGCCCGCGCGCAGGGTCGTCAAGCAGAGAAGCGGGTACATGTGTGCGGTAATCCAGCCCGACGATTACCAGCGAGCGCACACCGGGCAGGATCATATTCAAATCCTGACGCCGTGTCTGGCGGTCCGGGCGCGCCATGTAGGCCATACTGCCATGTAGCCCCTGTTCGATCCAGCGAATATACGCGGTCAGGGTTGGTGATGGCTCTGCGCGTGTGAGACCAGCCAGATTAAAGCCCAGTTCCAGCGCACGCTGCCGCAGCCGGTCCGCCGGGAAGGTCATGGCGCTTTGGTGAATGTGCCCAGGTTGATGCGCTGCCCCGGTGACAGACCGGCCACATTCACAGCCTGAAGCCGTTCGCCGGTTTCCCAGGCATAGACCACCAGCGACAGGTGATAATCACCAGCAGGCAGGGTGCGCGTATCCAGCGAGACGACCTGGCAGTTAAAGAGATAGTCCGGGGGCAGGCCGACATCGGTCTGCATCATCAGCGCACCGCTGAAATCCAGCACATGCACGGCGAAGGAATAAGTATTGAGCGGAACCTCATCTCCCAGTCGCCAGCCAAGCGGGACCAGCAGACTGCCCGATGTATCTTCATGCACCGGGCCGAGCAGTGTAAAATCCAGCGGGGTGTCGTAGCGACCCGCGCCGAAGTGATAGGGCAGGTTATCTGGCTGGCGCGCGAACAAATCCACCACCATGTCAGGATCACGCGCGAAACGGCCGCAGTCGGCAAAACCATGCTGCCCTAGAATGCTTACGAACCGGGTGATGCGCGGGGGGCGCTGGGCCGGGTCATAGGCGCTCCATACCCGCTGGTGATCTTCGACAATCTGATCCATGTCCTCCAGGTAGACATCATCCACAACATGCGGCCACGACCACAGCACTGTCGGGATTTGCGGGAAATCGTGGAAATAATGCCGCAGGCCGCGCTGGTGAGCGCCATCCCACAACCCGGCGCTCAGATGAAAAGCCACTGCGTCGTCCGGCTGCACCTGTTCAATCAACTGGTCGTGCAGCACATCCCAGGCGATGTATTTGACGGGGTCTTCCTGCCAGTTCAGGCTCGTCCACGCGCCGACCAGCACCCAGGGGACAAGGACGAACGCCGGAGAAATCCCACGCGCCGCCAGCCGTGCCACACCGAGGCCAAACAGCAGACTGAAGGGAACCCACAGATACAGCAGGTACTTGGGGGTGATGAGCATCCCCAGCCAGGCGTTAATCACCAGCGCCAGCGCCAGCGGGCCAAGTGCCACAAACCAGATGAAGCGCGATTCGGCACGCCGGAAACCCCACGCCAGCGCCGCCGCCAGCAGTAAAAGCGCGACGTTGCTGTTGCTGAAAACATTCAGCAGATTGGTGAGCGCTTCGGGCACAGTCAGACTCATGTCTTGCCGCCACGCCTCGCTGTTCGCGCCCTGCACAACATCAAACTCAGTCAGGAACCAGGGCAGGAACAGCGCCCCGGCCAGCGCCAGCAAAAAAGCTACCTGCCACCACGCCCGGTTTTTGGGCACAAACAGCAGGTGATACAGGCAGATGCAGAACACCAGCAGCGACACAAAATAATGCAGGTAAAGCAGCCCTGCCAGTGAGACGATCAGCAGAAGCGCGGTCAGCCGGTTGGCCGGACGGTTCACGGCGCGCCAGTACAGCCACAACGTCAGCGCGGCCAGCAGCACCGAGAGGGCATAGGCGCGTCCCTCGTGCAGAAAGTCGATATACAGGGCGCTGGCGACCAGTGCCGCCGCCGCTCCCAGGCCCGCCAGCGGGGAATGCAGGCTGCGTCCCAGCCGGTACGTCCAGGCGACAGCCAGCAACCCAACCAGCAGCGAGAAGGCTCGCGTGGTCAGTTCAGACCAGCCTACTGTGTTGTTCCACGCTGCAATCGTCCAGAAGTAGCCGGGAACCTGATCGTAAGTCGTGCTGGCCGTATGCTCCCAGATTTGCGCCGGGGAGAATGGCCCACCGTGAAGCGGCGCGCCGGCGCGTTCTTCGGTGATGACTTCATCCACCCAGTATGCGCCGTTCAGGTGAGGCACGGTCAGCCAGGTCGCCAGCAGCAGCAAACCCACGACTGCAATCCAGTTGCGTCGACTGGCGAGAAAGGATCGGTTTGACGGTGTGGAACCGGCGCGAGTTTTGAGCATTGCGCTTCCTGAACACCCATCGGTATTATCCAGAGCGCGATTATAATGGCGGGGGATACAAATGTCATCCGGCGATTCAGTCAAAGCACAGGCGCGGGCACGCTTCAGCCAGTTTGCGCAGGCGTATGTCACCAGCGAACGGCACGCGCAGGGGCCGGAACTGCAACGTCTGCTGGAACTGACGCAGCCGCAGCCGGGCTGGTCGATGCTGGACATCGCCACCGGGGGCGGCCACACAGCCCGGACCTTCGCACCGCATGTCCATCAGGTGATCGCCGCCGACATTGCGCCGGTGATGCTGGACGCCGCGCGCGCGACCATCGCCGCAACCAATGTACAGTATGTCACCGCCGACGCTGAAAATCTGGCGTTCGCCGGCGCGCAGTTTGACCTCGTGACCTGCCGCATCGCCCCGCATCATTTCCCCGACGTGTACCGTTTTGTCGGCGAGAGCGCCCGTGTCCTCAAACCCGGCGGAATCTTCGTCGTGCAGGATTTAACCGTGCCGGATGAGGACCGGGCCGCCCGTTATGCGGATGCCTTCTACCGCCTGCGCGACCCCAGTCATCAGCGCTGCTATGCGGAATACGAATGGCGCGGGATGTTCCTCGACCATAACCTGAGCGTGGAACATACCGAAACACTCACCCATGTGATAGACCTGCTGCCCTGGGCCGCACAGCAGGGCTGTACGCCTTATGTGGTCGAACGCCTGCATATTCTGCTCAAGCAGGCCCCCCGCGCTGTCGCCGCGCATTTCCGTCCCTTCGCGGTGGGCACGCCGGACGCGCTCTACCAGCAGACCCACCTGATTATCATGGGGCGCAAGGGGTAGAAGCCGGTCAGCAGTTGAAGTACTCAATCCAGTAACAGTCTGACGTGCCGGTCTTGTAGTTGTAGGGGCAGTTCGTGAACTGCCCTGGGGAGACGCGCCTGTGAACGATTGCCAGTTTCACCCGATCCAGTTGGGCCAGTCACCGGGGAAGGGTTTGTTGAGCGCCTTGAGATACGTGCTGATCTTCCCGTAATAGATCAGCAGCCCCTCGCGGTAGATGTGAAGCTGCACCGTGACCGGAACCTGAAAACCGGGGCGCTGGATAAGCCGGTTCTGGATCGTCTCTTCCGTCAGCGCGGTCAGGGCCGCATCCAGCGCGGCAGCATTGGATTTGTACCATGCCTTAAGCTGTTCGACACTGTGGGCGATGCCAGGGTCAGGATGGCGGTAGCTGAAGTCAAGCCTGAATGTCCTGAACGACACAATGTAATCCGTTTCGACTTCGCCTATTTCACGGCACACCTCACCGAGGGTGGGGTTGCCGCCCGGCAGTTTATAGCGCAGGTCGTCATCGCTGAGAATATTCATCAACTGGTCGCGCAGGGCCTGGGTCTGATGCAGCACCTCAAACTGATGCTGGACAATGCTGTTCATGACAGCCTCCAATGGTGGGAACACATGTTCTTAGCGTACCATGAATACCTGCCAGCCAGCGTCAGCTATTGTGCCACCGTGATCACGACATTACCCCTTTTGTGGCCTTTGTCCACATAGCGGTGAGCGTCTACGATCTGCTCCAGTGGATAACAGCGATCAATGACCGGCTTTATCTTGCCCGCTTCAATCAGGTCTTTGAGGAAGATCAGCTCTTCTTTGCGCTCAGGTGGCGACCCGGCTAACACTTTCTTGCCGCCAAACATGGAAGTCCATAGCATCTGACCCATCTCTTTCAGCCCACCGGCGACTGGAAGATAGCGTCCATTTGGTTTGAGCAGGTGTTTACAATCTGAAAACGAAGTCCTGCCGACCACCGTGTCAAAAACAAGGTCATAGGTCTCGTCGCTTCGGGTATAATCCTCTCTGGTGTAATCAATGACCTTATCCGCGCCCAGGGCTTTCACCAGTTCGACATTCGCGCCACTGCACACCCCGGTGACTTCGGCCCCGAAGTACCTGGCAAGCTGCACTGCATACGTGCCGACCCCCCCAGATGCCCCTTTGATAAGCACTTTTTGCCCACGCTGAATATTCCCCAGGTCTCGAAGGAAATATAAGGCGGTTCCGGCACCAAAAGGAATGGCGGCGGATTCTTCAAAGGTCATATTGGCCGGCTTGATTGCCAGCGCCCCTTTTTCAGGCCGGCACACGTACTCGGCATAAGCCCCAAAGTGACCTGAACCGATGCCAAAAACCGGGTCACCTTTCTTAAACAACGTCACGGCTTTGCCAACTGCTTCAATTTCTCCTGCCACCTCGGTCCCCAGTATGGTTTTTCTGGGTCTTCTGAGACCAAACATCAGTCGTGGCAGAGGCCCGAAGCCAGGAGGGACAAAGACAAAGCCTCGAACGTTCGCATCTCCTGTGGTTACTGTGGCTGCGTGGACTTTTATCAGGACTTCTTCGTCCTTCGGTGTCGGTTTTTCGACCTCGGTCAGCCGCAGCACATCCGGCGGTCCGTATTCGGTGTAGACCACTGCTTTCATGGGTTTTCTCCAGACTTGTTTTGATTGGGCTGTTTCGCTGTCGGGCTTGCTGGCCTATACCCAGTTCCAGGCGTAAAAGACCGTCAGCGCGTTAAATATCAGGCTCACTGCGAGCAGGAATTTGTCATATGCACCGGGGTAAGTGGGCAGGCCAAAGAGGTTGAACACGAAGAAGATGACCGCCACGAGGATGTTTGCCCAGCGATTGACTGAATGATCGAGCGTCAGAGTCAGGAAGACCATCAGGATCGGGATCAGCATCAGAACCGCGACTCCCAGCCACATGGCCTGCGTGATGGGTTTGCCTTCGATCTCCCCGGCGACGAAGTCACCTTTGAAGATGCGCAGCACGTCCCCCAGAAGATAAATCAACGCCACAACAACCCAGATTGCGGATAACCTGATCTGTATTTCGGGCATGGTGCGGTCCCCTTCCTTGTGGAATATCCCGTTATATGACGGTCTGTACGCTGATAGGCAGCGTCCGCTGGTTTCGATAGTTCCACAGCCGGATCAGCCTGACCCCTTCATTCAGCAGGGTCACGATTGCCATGCTGACCGCGATGATTTCCGGTCCCTGGCTGAGAAAGGGTACATTGGCAAGCTGTGGGGCAGCCACAATGAGACGCTGGTAGAGCGGCTCGAACACGACAAAGTACAGGCACACTATGCCGAATAATTCCAGGATCGCCTGAGTCAGCAGCAGACCCAAGTTCCAGCGGTTGCGGTGCAGCACCAGCAGATGCAGGATTAACTGGGCACAGCCAGTGACAATAAACAGTACCATCCACACCATCGGCACGGGGATCACCTCACCCGGATCGCTCAGGTTGAAGCGCAGCGTCAGCCCGCCCACACTGGCGAAGTAAAGAAAAACCAGCATCACAAATGTCCCAAAGGCTGTGCCAAACGTCGCTTCGACGCGGTCCACACTGGCGGGATCATCGACTTCCGGCAGGTCCAGCGGATTAAACGGTGGTTCCTTTGTGTTCAGTTCAGTCCCTGAATGCTGTAAAATGGCGAAGAACAGCACCACCACCGCCGAGAAGATCAGGGTCGCCTGCACCACAGCGATCAGCGTTTCGATGAACAGGCCAACCAGATTGGTCTGCTGTGAGGAAATCAGCACCCCGAAGACATTCAGAAACACGACAATCGCCGGGACAAGCACCCAGCCATGCCGCAGCACCATCATCATACTGGGGTACAAATCCGGGCCGACCAGGTACTGTTCGCCGCCGTAGGACACCGCGATCTGGTGCGGGTCGCCAAATTCAGCCAGCACCGCCGCCACATCTGCCGGCGAGGGGGTTTCCCCGTAACGGTCATCCAGTTGATCCTGAATTTGCGAGCGCAGTTCCGCTTCAATCTCCGCCCGTTCCTTCTGCGGTAAATAGCGCCCGACCTGATGTACGTAGCGCTCCACCAGTTCACTCATGACTGCCTCCTTGCAGAATGCCGCGCATCACGTTCACGGTTTCAAACCAATCCGCGCTCAGGGTAGTCAATACCTCGCGCCCCGCCGCGCTGATTTTGTAGTATTTACGCGGGTGCGATTCGCTGACTTCCCACTCACTTTCCAGCAGGCCCTGCTTTTCCAGCCGCCGCAGCAGCGGGTAAAGCGTCCCTTCCTCAATCTCCAGCCCCTGCTCAGCCAGCCGCTGGATCAGGCTGTAGCCATAACGGGCGGTGTCCATCTGGCTGAGGACCGCCAGCACGACAACCCCGCGCCGCAGTTCGAGGCGGAGCTTGCTGATCTGGTCATCGGTTTCGGTCATGGACTGTGTATCCTATCGTACTGTGTGCCGCACAGTACCAATATACTGTATAACACACAGTATTGTCAAGATGATAGTATCGGGTGACGTCTGATCGTGGTTTATGCGGAAAGCGCCGCTGCTGGTTGAGGCAGTGCTGAAACAGGGGATGTGCTTTTTCCTGCCGGTCACTGAAGTATCCGGCAGAACAACCCAAATCCTTTCAGGATTCAGCCCCGCGCTGTCCCAACCGCAGCGGGGCCTGATTTTCCTGAATGTTGATTTGAAGCGGCGGCGCAAACTGAAGAACTTACAACGGACTTTGATTCGCGACAGCCACCAGCAGTTCAGCGGCGCGGGGCGGGCCGCCCAACTGTGCCATATCAGCGGCGAACTGGCGGGCATTGGCCTGCACATTCGCGTCGCGCAGCAAAGCGCGGGAGCCTTCATACAGCGCGCCATTGCGCACATCATGCGCCGTCAGGTTGAGTCCAATCTTGGCCTGCGCCACCCGGCGAGCCTGCCCGCGCTGGTCGGCGGCGTGCGGAACCACAATCTGCGGGAGGCCATGCACCACCGCCGCGTGAGTCGTGCCCATGCCACCATGATGAATGATGAGGCGGGTGCGCGGCAGCACATGGTTAAAATCCACCCAGTTGAGCAGGCGGGTGTTCCCTGGCAGCGCGGCGATCAGTTCCGACTTGGCTTGCAGCGTGATCGGGTTCCAGCCCAGCACGACGATGGGCACAAGGCCGAGTCGCGCGACTGCCTGCGCCGCCCAGCTAAAAAAGCCCAGATCACCCGTAAACACGCTGCCGAGCGTTATCAGAGCCAGCGGCTGGCCGGCGGGAATATCCAGCAGCCAGCCGGGCGGTTCATCCTGGGGCGGCACAGGCTGCCCGCCGACGAAGGCGTTCTGTGGCAGGAGCGTCGTGCTTTCGGCCTGATACCAGCGCTCGGTGAAATAGCTGATGTGCCGGTGCGGGCTGATGATTGACGGCGTGGGGCCTTTGGAGAAATTGACCCCCGACAGGCCGAAGCGCTGCTGCAAGCGCTCCAACCGCTGCTGGCTTTCATCGCCCAGTGATTTCTGGATGGGGTAAAGGCGCTCCTCGTTGAGATCGCTCTGCGCGGGCCAGCCGCATACCGCCAGCGGCACATCCAGCGACTCGGCTGCCAGCGCTGCGGCGGTCAGGAACGGGTCAGTGACGATGAGGTCCGGTTTACCGTGATTTTCGGCCAGTTCCAGCAGAACGGTCACGGCTTCGGCCACCAGGTCTTCGGTCAGCCAGGTATCCAGTGCGCGGCGGTAGCGCAGCATGACGGCCTGCTGCGGCGGAATCTGTGTAAGGTCGGGCACAGGCGGCGGGGGCCACAGCCAGCCAGTCTGCCGGACCGCCACAAAGGGAATGCCGGAGGGTTGCAGCGCGCCTTCCACCGCTGCGCCGCTGATCCAGCGCACGTCATGGCCCTGTTGATGGAGTATCTGCGCCGTTCTGAGAAAGCCGCCCCAATCGAGATGGCCGAGCAGGGGGGCAGAGATGAACCAGAATTTCGCCATTGGGTTTCGTTTCGTGATGAGGGATACGCCGTCGCCAGATCACTAAAATACCTGATTCTGGCGACGTGTACGAGGTTCATTTTTCAGGGTATATGACTGACCGGAAACACATCACGACTCAACCGGGTGATCCTTGAGCCATTCGGGTTCGAGTTCGGCCTGCGGCATTTGCAGGATGCTGAACAATTTCTGGGCTTCGTCCCACAGCGTCAGAGAACGGGCCGTGTCGTTGAGCGCGGCCTGCTGTTCGCTCTGGACTTGCAGCGCTTCGGCGAGCTGGCGGCGCATATCCGCCCGGCGGGCCAGTTGAATGGCTTCCTGAAGCATCTCGTCGGCTTCCTGTGGTTCGTCATCATGCAGAGCCAGCCGTGCCTGTCCGACCAGGGCGCGCACAATCACTTCCACGTCGGCCTGTTCACGCCCGACGGCCAGCGCCTGCCGCAGCAAAGGGCGGGCTTCCTCAATCTCGCCACGATTGTAGAGTGTCCCGGCCAGGTTGAGGCGGATAATGCTGCTCCAGTGCGCGTTATTCAACTCCTGAATTTGTTCCAGCGCGCTGCGGTGGAAGGGGATGGCCTTGTCCAGTTCGCCCAGTGTGTCGTAGGCCAGCCCCAGGCTGTCGGTCTGGATGGCGATCTGAAGCTGCAAACCAGCCTGTTCGCTCAGGCGCAGGGCCTGTTCGAGCGTGACAATCGCGCGCTGAGGCCGCCCGGTGGACAGCAGGAACCAGCCGTAATTGCCGCGCCGGGTGGCTTCGGCAGCGTGGTCTTCGAGCCGGTTGGCGATCTCGATGGCTTCGTTAAAAAACGCCTCGGCAGATTCAGTATCGCCCAAATCTGCGTAGGCGATAGCGGCGTTGGAGACGACTACCCCGCGTGTCGCCCAGTCATCTACTGAACTGAGGATCATGAGGGCCTGTTCGTACTCTTTCATGGCGCGTTTGCCCTGGCCGAGAAAACGACGCGCACCGCCAATATCGCAGTACAGGCGGGCGACCTGGGCGTAATAGCGTTCGCCTTCATAGATGGCGAGGGCCGCTTTCCACTGCTCAATGGCCGCCTGCATGTTGTGCTGCTGTTCATAGACCAGACCCATTTCAAGGTGAGTCTGCGCCAGTTCCAGGGGAAGCGACGCGGTGACGGCGCGCACGTCCTGATAAATCGCCAGTGCGGCTTCAGCATCGCCGGTTTCGGAGCGGGCGGTTGCCAGGTTGCGCATGATCTCCAGCCGGAGCGGGTCGGCGGCGTTATCGGATTGCAGATTTTTGACGGCCTGTTCCAGATAGGGAATAGCTTCCGGGCTGCGGTTGGTGGCGCGCAGGGCCATGCCGTATGTGCCGCTGGCAAGCGCCAGAGCGTTGTCGTGCTGAATGACCTGGGCGGCGTCCAGCGCCTGCCGGGCATAATCCACACC
>CAZKIB010000233.1:9445-9747 GCA_964552425.1 uncultured Anaerolineaceae bacterium
AAGAGAGGCAGGGCCTGCTGGTAGAGCCGCAGCGATTCGTCATAACGCATGTTGCTGGAAGCCCGCTCGGCCAGCCGCAGCGCCCAGAGGCGTTCGAATCGGCGGTGTTTCATCTGCTCGGCGATGCGCAGTGCGCGATACAAAAGGCGTTCGCCCTCGGCTTCATGGCCGGTGTCGATCAGCGCTTTGCCAAGCTGACCGACGAAGTAGCTGCTGAGTTCAATATCACCGCTCATGTTCAAGCGGGGGAGCGCATCACGCAGCAGATGCAGGACCTGCAAAAGGCTGGTGCCAGCCTGGTG
>CAZKIB010000233.1:9772-10359 GCA_964552425.1 uncultured Anaerolineaceae bacterium
GCGCGGCCTTCACCGCCCAGGCTGGCCGCGGCGCGGGCAACCTTGAGGGACTGTTCGTAATAGGCGCGGGCTTCTTCCCATCTGCCACGCGCCTGTTCCAGCGCGCCGAGTGTACTGAGCGCGTAGGTGAGCTGGGTGCGGTGACTCTGGCTCTGGGCGTCGTGACGCATCCGCAGCAGCAGCGTTTCGGCGTCGCTGTAGCGGGCCAGCGCGATCAGCGTCTCGGCGCGGTGCAGCGTAATCACTGCCAGCGAGGTGAGATCGGCGCGTTCTTCGGCCAACTGCGCGGCGGAGTCCAGATGTTCCAGCGCCTGCACGTAATTCTCGGCGCGTTTGGCCCACTGTCCGTCATCCAGCCGCTGGCGAACCGGGTTGTCTTCTGGCTCTGGCGGCTTACGCCCAAAGCGATCTTTGATGTGGTCGAAGATTTTCATGTGCGCTGCTTTCAGATTTTGAATACTGTAACACAGGAATGGAACCTGCGTTGCTCAAGATCAGTAGGAACTGTATTAAGGGTGACTATCAACCAGCTAAATTCAGTGAATCACGAAATGATGATTCTATCCCTTGATACCGCCAGACGTTAA
>CAZKIB010000234.1:0-10186 GCA_964552425.1 uncultured Anaerolineaceae bacterium
ACAAGGATACCCAGACCGGGCTGAACATCGTCGAGAACGCGGCTTTGAGCATTCTGGGCGTAACGACACCAGCCAGTCTTTCGTGTGCGGTCAGCACCGGGGATTGGGACAACGGTCTGTTGATTCGTTTCGCACTACTCAGTCCCGAACCCAACTATGCCGAGCGTCCTGCTGCGAAGCAGTACCGCAGCGTGCCACAATCCCTGATCGACGATCTGAAAGCGCTGCACGACCGCTTGCCAGCGCCTCAGCAGTCCGAAACGGGCATGAAAGTACCCGGTTCGCTGCGGTTGAATGTTCAGTGCTGGGAACAGTGCCGGAGTTATGGTGATTGGCTCAGGCGGATGTGTGATCCGGGTCGGGATACCGAACTGGACGACCGTCTCAAGGGTGTTTACGGGCGAATGCATGTGCAGGCATTCAAGCTGGCGAGTCTGTTCGCGGCTCTGGATTGGCTGAAGACGGACGAAGAAGTACCAACTGTCACCGTCGAACACTGGCAGGCGGGGCAGGCACTGTCCGAGAGTTGGCGGCAATCTGCCCATCGGCTACTGGAACAGCTTGACCGCAGTGGTGAGGCGGTGCAGGAGAAACGGCATCAGGATCGCTTACTCAATGCCATCCGTCAGACAGGCACGACCGGTGTTGCCCTGCGTGATCTGTACCGCAATCTGAACTTCTCGGCAAAGCAGGCGCGGCAGTTGGCGCAGGATTTGGTCAGGGCAGGCTTGATCGAGGAGCGGCGCATGGATCGCGCCGAATGGTTCGTCACTGTTGAGCATGTCAGCGAGCAAACGTAATTTACCGACAACACCGACACACCGACAACCGACGACAAATCAAAGTGTCGGTATTGTCGGTTGTCGGTACTGTCAGTTGCATACCGACAAATGTGAAATCAGGAGAATCACTGTGAACCACACCCAACGTATTGCCCACGTCGCCCGACAGCGACGTTATCTCACCAAAGCCCTTGTGCGTGAAGCGGTAGAGTGTTACTTCGAGGCCCTGGCGGATGACATCGCCAGTGGTGAATGGGTCGATCTGCCCGGCATCGGCAAGATACAGGTCGTCCAGGAGGAAGCTGACGGCGTGCTGACCTCATTCGGCAAGGATGGGAAGCGCGTCCGGCGGCGGGTGACGCATCGCCTACGGACGAAAGTGCGATTGTATGAACGCTTTCGGCGGCGGTGCAGACCGAAACCTTGATGAAAGATGACCTTACCCCGATTCAACGGACAGTAAAAATGTCAGTGGCAAGCCAACACCTCATAGTGTGCCGGGCTGATTGATTGCCCGGTTTTACCTTTACTGAGTAGTTTGAAGCAAAAATAGGGGTAGTGAAAAGGTGTGGAATTGTTTTACCAACCTAATAAGGCAGTTTAGAATAAAAACATCCCATCCGTTTTTCGGGGAGAATACAAATGGAGAATCTCAGTGGGCACGTAATTAAAGGATATGAACTGCGAGATCGAATCGGAGCAGGGGGCTTCGGCGCAGTCTATAAGGCATATCAGTCAACCGTAGGTCGTGAGGTAGCTGTAAAAATCATCCTGCCTCACTTTTCTAATCATCCTGATTTCATTCGCCGTTTTGAAACTGAAGCGCATCTTATTGCCCGATTAGAACATTTACATATCGTTCCGCTTTACGACTACTGGCGAGATGGTGATGGCGCTTATCTTGTAATGCGCTGGCTACGGGGTGGCAGCCTGAGCGACATTCTTCAAAAGGGTCCAATTGAACTTGGAACTGCTGTATTGCTCATTGATCAGATCACTTCCGCCTTATCCTCGGCACATCGCAACAATGTCATTCACCGCGATTTGAAGCCTGGAAATATTCTTTTAGATGAAGATGACAATGCTTATTTGGCTGATTTTGGAATCGCAAAAGACTTAACAATCCAACAGGGAATTACGGAAATTGATTCAATCGTCGGTTCGCCCGATTATTTAGCGCCTGAACAAGCTCGCAGTGAACCCGTCACACCACAGACAGATATTTATAGTCTTGGGGTTGTCCTTTATGAAATGCTGGCAGGCAAACACCCCTTCACAGAAGTCAGCACAGTCGAGCGCTTGTATAAGCATTTGAATGAGCCACTTCCTGAAATCGCTACCCTGCCGGTCAACGTTGCGGACGAAATAAATGCTGTTATCCAGAAGGCTACAGCAAAAGACCCTCGCAACCGCTTTGCCGACGCGCTGGAATTGGCTGCTGCACTGCGTCAGGCGGCACACATTTCTGAACGTGAAAGCATTGTCGAAACCCTTACCCAGCGTGAACATGAAATCTTGCATCTCATCATTGAGGGACACACCAATAAAGAAATTGCCGAGACACTCTTTATCACGGTAATGACCGTAAAATGGTATGTCACCCAGATTTACCGCAAGTTGGGAGTTCGTAGTCGTGTGCAGGCCATTGTCCGTGCCCGCGAACTCAATTTGATTGCTGCTAGAGAGACCAACGGCGGGACCCACATCTTGACCAATGTGGCTGTCCCCGTACCGGATGATGTAAATCTTCAGAACCCGTACAAGGGATTGCGTGCGTTCCAGTCGCCCGATTATCAGGACTTTTTTGGACGCGAAAAAGTCATAGAAAAACTGGTCAAACGTTTAGGAGATGATACCTCGCATGTTCGTTTCCTGGCGGTTGTTGGTCCAAGCGGCAGCGGTAAATCCAGCTTAGTCAAAGCAGGTTTGATTCCGGCTTTATGGCGTGGGGATATACCGGGTTCCGAGAAGTGGTTTGTAGTCGAAATGCTACCAGGAAACAATCCGCTTGATGAATTAGAGGTTGCCCTGACCCGTATCGCGGCTAACCAGGCAGGCAACCTGGCGGAACAGCTCCGCCGCGATAAACGCGGCTTATTGCGAATTGCAGGTCTCATCTTACCAGATGATGGTAGTGAGCTGGTGCTGGTGATTGATCAGTTTGAAGAAGTGTTCACACTGGTTAAAGATGAGGATGAGCGCACACATTTTCTTGATTTGCTATATATGGCAGTTGTTGAAACACGCAGCCGAGTCCGCATCATCATCACACTGCGTGCTGATTTTTATGACCGCCCGCTACACTATCCCCATTTTGGTGAGCTTATCCGCAGTCGAATGGAAACTATTCTGCCTATGTCTGCCGAAGAACTCGAACGCGCTATTACCTATCCAGCGGAACGCATGGGCGTAGCGTTTGAACCGGGTCTGGTCGCTTCAATTGTTGCTGAGGTGAACTATCAGCCGGGGGCGCTGCCGCTGCTGCAATTTGCCCTGACTGAGTTGTTTGAGCAGCGGCAGGATCGGTTACTGACGCATGAAGCCTATCTTGCTGTCGGCAAAACGATTGGCGCATTGGCAAAACGTGCGGACGAAATTTACGCCAGTCTGGACACCGGCGGAAAGGAAACTGTGCGGCAGATGTTTCTCCGGTTGGTGACACTCGGTGAGGGGACCGAGGATACACGCCGCCGTGTCACACGACATGAACTCATGTCGATTACAGATGATCCAGACCTGATGGAAGAAATGATTGATACTTTTGCGGCCTACCGCTTGCTATCCCTGGACAATGATCCCGATACCCGCAGTCCAACGGTTGAGCTGGCGCATGAAGCACTTCTGCGGGAGTGGGAACGGCTGCGCGGCTGGCTGAATGTCAGCCGGGAAGAAATCCGCATCCAGCGACAAATAGCAGGCATGGCAAACGACTGGCAGAAGGCTCATCAGGATACAAGTTTTCTTGCACATGGTACACGCCTTGAACAATTTCAACGGTGGAGTGCTGATACAAACCTGGCCTTGACGAAAGCCGAGCACGACTTCATGCAAGCCAGCATTGCGGAGCATGAGCGGCGTAAAGCTGCCGAAAGGGAACAACAGGAGCGAGAGAAAAACCTGGAGAAACGCTCGCTTAATTTTTTGCGGGTGCTGGTCGGCGTGCTGCTTATAGCGGTTTTGGGCGCATTTGGATTAACGAGTGTTGCAGTGAGCAATGCCAACGAAGCCCAGAACAACTTCATCACTGCTGAGCGCATCCGCCTTGCCGCGCAGGCTCATAATGCGCTGAACCAGGGTGAAGGGGGTGACTTACCTGCATTGCTGGCACTCCACAGCCTGAAGTTAGGTTATTCACCGGATGCTGACACAGCCCTCTTGTCGGCGCTGCGGCGGGGCTTCACTCGTCAGATCTATGTCGGTCATACCGACCACGTAAATGATGCCGTATTTTCCCCGGATGGACAGCTTATTGCCTCAGTCGGCGCAGACAATACTGTGCGCCTGTGGAACGCGCAGACAGGCGAGGAAATCCGCCAACTCACAGGCCATACCGATGCGCTGCTGGTCGCGGGTTTTATCAGTGATGGGCATCAGTTAGTTACCGCTGCAACCGATAATACCATCCGTATCTGGGATACCAACACCGGGCAGGAAAACAACCAGTTTCGATTCGACGATAATCTGTGGATAGGCATTCCCTCCCTGAACGGACGTTTCATTCTGGCAGGTTTTGCGAATGGCAGTGCTCTCTTGCTTGACACGCAATCAGGTGAGATTATCCATGAACTTGTTGGGCATACCAGCACCATCACTTATGCTGATTTTTCAGGCGATAGTCGCTACGTTCTAACCGCCAGTAATGATCGCACAGCGCGATTGTGGGACGTGGAAACAGGTCAACTTCTGCGCGAGTTTTCCGGTCATTCCGATGCAGTTAACGGCGGGGCCATTTCTCCAGATGGGCAGTTCGTCATCACTACCAGTGCGGATAACACCGCCCGTATCTGGAATGTCGCCACCGGGAACGAAGTGCAGCGCCTCATTGGACATACCGATTGGCTAATTGACGGACGCATCTCGCCAGACGGCAGACATGCCCTGACGACCAGTAATGATAAGACAGCGCGACTGTGGGATGTGAGAACAGGTCGGGAACTGCGTCAGTTTATTGGTCATACAAACAGTGTATGGCCGGGGCGTTTTTCTGCGGACGGGCGGTTTGTGCTTACGGGGAGCAGTGATCGCACCATCCGCTTATGGAACGTCGAAGCTATCACAGAGCCACGTATCTTTACCCGTACCGATTTTACGCATAACTCCCAGATTTTATCTGCCGGGTTGGTAGATGGAACATTGGTCACGATTGCAAGAGATGCCTTGTTGATTTTCTATGATTCACAAACTGGCGAAAATCTGCGCTCAGTA
Source organism: uncultured Anaerolineaceae bacterium (assembly GCA_964552425.1). Taxonomy (GTDB): domain Bacteria; phylum Chloroflexota; class Anaerolineae; order Aggregatilineales; family Phototrophicaceae. The sequence continues at coordinate 5,208 of CAZKIB010000234.1, forward strand.
AACTTAGGCGCTGATCTCATCAACGACGCTGTGTTTTCGTTCGATCAGCAATTGGCAGCAACCGTAAATGCCGACGGTGTACTCACCTTGTGGGATATAGAAACCGGAAACATGCAGTTTCGGGTCAACGCGCATGAGATGCCGATTAACTGTGTACGATTTTCACCGGATGGTCAGTTTCTGTTGACTGCTGGTGCAGATGGAACCGCCAAATTGTGGGACATAAATGGTGAGTTGGTGCAAGAATTTATAGGGCATACGGCTGATGTCTGGGGGATTGCGTTTTCGCCTGATGGCAAACAGATTATTACCGGGAGCAGTGATCGGACAGCCAGGCTGTGGAATATCGAAACTGGAGAAATAATACAGCAGTTCGAGGGTCATACCGGTGTAGTTCGAGGTGTAGACATATCCCCGGATAGCACACAGATCGTTACCGGGGGCAGCGATCAGACGGTCCGTCTGTGGGATGTTAACAGCGGAGAAGAATTGCAGCGTATAACCGATCACAGTGACGAAATTCTCTCTGTAAGTTTCTCTGCGGACGGGCAACACATTTTGACAGGTAGTGTCGATCAAACAGCGCGCGTCTGGGATGTTCACAGCGGGCAAAGTGTGCGGCAGCTAAGCGGGCATGTGGGCAGTGTTCTGATTGCCGGTTTTTCAGGCGATGGACGCTTCATCTTCACGGGAGATACGACATCAACTTACATCTGGCGGGCCGATCTGAACACCCTGATCGAATTTACCTGCTCGCTCCTGTCACGCGATTTCACTGATGAGGAACGTATCCGCTATCGCATTACTGATGACACTATCACCTGTCCACAGTTGGTTGCAAATGCTCAGTCCATCCAGGCAGAACCGACATGGACGGCTGTTCCCACACAACCTACCCCTGACTGGACACCGATACCACCCGAACCAGTCGATGAAATCTTTGAATTTATCTTCTTGAGTGAACGAGATAACTATCAGGATTTTGCAATGCCTGCACTGGATGTTTACCAGCCTGAAGGAGATGAATTCGTTTCGCGCATCCCGGAACTCACCGAAGAGACGTTACAAATCCAGCTCTATTCCGCGAATGAAAATGTGCCAGCCGATTTTAACCCACCGTTTGAGCTAGGTCCCTGGTCTCAGGGTGCGCCGTTGGGTTTTTCACTGGAACAATGGATTAGTGCTCAAGGACGCGGAACTTATACGGTTCGAGGCGACCGAGCACAGCTTGATCTCGTTTTTGAGAATCTCATTCCAGACAGTGTTTATACCCTGTGGTGTGTCGAAATGACTCTGGTCCCCGAATATGCTGTGGTCATAGACCCGCCCTGTGGTGCCCCGGATGGTTCTGAAAGCATCTTTTACACAGATGCGAATGGGCAGGGTGAATATTCCGTCGAGCTGGATCCATTTCCTTTGCCTACCGAAGAAAGTTTTATGCAGGTCGCGGTTGCTTATCACAGTGATGGTCAGACATATGGGCCACGTGCAGGCGAATTTGGCAAGAATGTTCACGTCCAGTTGTTCTACGACTTCCTGCCGCCAAGCAGTCCCTAACTTGCGGCAATGCTTGAATACTCGAAAGGGGGTGATGTCTATGTAAGTAGTGGTTAATTGGTTCAATATCTGTCGTCATTTTGGTTAAAGAAAATAGGAGCAATACATATGGAAAAGTCCTACAATTCTCGATTTTTGTTCAAGGTGGCGGTCTTACTTATGTTCCTCGCCTTAGTCACAGGCATCGCTCTAAGCACAAGCGAAACCCGTGCACAAAGTGGATGCACCCTTGAGACCGTCCAAGGCACGTACATTTTTCAAGCACAGGGTGTTACCCTGAATGAAGATGGTCAGGTCGTCGCTTACGCGGAAGCAGGAGTCTGGACGTTGGACGGTAATGGCAATGCGAGTGGTACGATTTCTGCAAGTATGGACGGCGTGCCCTTCGCCAGACGTGAAGCTTTCACAGCCACTTATGAACTCTCGTCCGACTGTGTATACGCTGTTGTTGATCAATTTGGTCTTGAGGTTGATCTGTATGCCTCAGCGAGTGGAGACGACATTATGTATTTCTCTCCGGGCTTCAGCGGCACCATGATTCGGCAGTAACCTATCGTGTTCTTAGTATGATAAAAGGAGATGTTATCAGATGTGAAGCAATCTATTCAGACAGGGAGACGGCCATCTCCCCATCCAAACAGATCGTAAGTGCATATTGAAAGGATACAACAGAATGAAAACCCTGAAAATCTCCAACATCGTCCTGCTGCTTATGTTGGTGTGCAGCAGCGCGCTCCTCGCCCAGACCGACGCTGAAACAGTGCCGATGGAGTTCTATAATGATCTTTCATTAGGCATTCCTTTCCAGGATGCCTATATCGAAGCCAGCGAGGGGATGATAAAGCGGGTTGAGCTAACCGATCCTATATCAGCCTTATTCCAGCCAATGTATACCACCACCTTTGATAATCCACCGGACATGTTTGAGGAGCCTTTTGATGTAGGCCCCTATGAGATGGGCGAGCCGATGGGCTTCACACTCGGTGAATGGCTGGCAGCAGGCGGTACGGGCACTTATACCGTGTCGGGTGATCGCGCCACGCTGGTGCTTCATTTCAGGAATCTGGTGCCAAACGGTGTCTATACGCTGTGGTGTATTGAAACGAACCTGGTCACCTTCGACATGGCTGATGATCCCTGTGGCGCGATGGACGGCTCCGAGAATGAATTCGTTGCCGACGAGGACGGCAGCGTAGATTTCACAATGGAGATTGATGCCTTCCCGCCCAGCACAGAGGAGGTCATCTATACGGTTGCGCTGGCCTATCACAGCGATGGTCAGACCTACGGTGAGAGTCCCGGTGAGTTTGGGCGTAACGTGCATGTGCAACTCATTTATGATTTCCTGCCACCGGAAATGTAACACAGCCTGAAGTCTTCGACGGAGGCACAGCCGAGATTGTCTGTGCCTCTCCATCCATACCATGACTGCTTTAAACAGGAGTGTCCAAACATGAAATTTCAAGTAACGAAGCTCCACTTATTGCCTGGTTTGATGGTTCTAATTCTATTCACCAGTCTGTCCAGTGTATTGTCACAATCCACCGAAACTGCGGATTATCCCGCAGATGTCGCCTATGCCTGGTTCGACTTGCAGCTTGACCTGGTGCGCGATACGCCTGGCTTTTCGCCGCCAGTCGCTTCGCGTGCCTTTGGCTATACAGGGGTCGCGCTGTATGAAGCGCTTGTCGCAGGGATGCCCGATCACCAATCGCTCACCGGGCAGTTGAACGGTTTGACCGACTTGCCGCAGCCCGAACCAGATGTGGAGTACCACTGGGGGATGGTAGCAAACAGCGCGCTCGCAGAAATAATCCGCCAACTGTTCCCGACAGCATCTGAGGATAATCAGGCCGCGATCAATTCGCTGTATGACGAGTGGGTAACGCGGTATCAGCCCGAAATCGACACAGAGGTCTTTGACCGCTCTGTAGTTCACGGGCAGGCTGTAGCAAATGCAATTTTTGACTGGTCGATGAGCGATGGCGGACATGAAGGCTATCTTCGCAATTTCCCATCCGATTTTGTACCTCCGGTAGGCCCTGGCCTCTGGGTTCCAACCCCGCGCTTGAATGGCGATCCGCAGCCTGCCATGCAGCCCTATTGGGGCGATAATCGTCCATTCGTGCTGCAATCTGGCGCTGAGTGTATGCCTGCTGCTCCACCTGATTACTCAGAAGACCCGGAATCGGCGTTTTACCTTGAGGCCATGGAGGTGTATGAAGCGTCACAAATGCTAACCGACGATCACCACGACATTGCTCTGTTCTGGGCCGATGACCCAGGTCAAACAGCAACACCACCGGGTCACTCCATATCTATCCTCACGCAGATTCTGCATCAGGAAGGTGTATCGCTTGACTTTGCGGCACAAGCCTATGCCAAAATCGGGATTGCGGTTGCCGATGCTTTCATCGGGTGTTGGCATGCCAAATACACCTATAACCTGGTTCGCCCAGTAACATACATCCAACAACTCGTTGACCCTGACTGGATGCCGATTGTCAACACACCGCCTTTCCCAGAATATCCGTCAGGACATTCTGTGCAGACCGGAGCAGCGGCGGTAGTGCTGGCTGATCTGTTCGGTGATGAATACAACTTTACAGATCATACCCATGATGAACGTGGGCTGACACCCCGAACATTTAAATCATTTTCGGATATGGCAGAGGAAACCGCGATCTCCCGGCTTTATGGTGGTATTCACTATCGTGCGGCGATTGAACTTGGTCTTGAACAAGGGAAGTGTATTGGAGAGCAGGTCAACGCATTGGAGTTTGCGTCCGACTCGTAACAGGAAATTCAATATTTATTCAATGATGCTAGATTCAATTTCCCATTCTCGATATCTATTTTCCTCTCGCACACCGCCGCGCGGACGATTGTACAGCGCGGGCATCCTCCCCATCAAACACCGGCGGACGATACGCTGGCACTACCTTTCAGGCAGTACCACCGAACCATCCGCCTGAAAAGCCTCCCATGAATTGACATTCCACTGAGCCGACCGATTGTGGTCGGCTTTTCTGTTTGACGGGTCCCCTCCACTGCGCTGTCCCGCTGATCTGAGCGTTGTGCTCGACGCGCTGGCGATTTCCAGCAGATCAGAGGGGAGTATCCTCATGCACGATTTAACAGCTTGTGACAACAACCGGTTTGGCATTCGCCCGTTCCCCCGTGTTGCGCTCTATCCCACCAGTTGGAACGGTGAAATGACTTTCGAGCAAATCGCGGAGGACATTCGTCCACGCGCCGCCAGGATGCTGCTGCGTCAGTATCGTGTCTGGGCACAAGACCTCGATGACTGCCTGCAAAATGGGCTGATGTATGTTTGGGAGCAGCTTGCCGCTGACCGCCATTTTCTCGCCAGGAAGAGCCGGTTTGAAGCGGCTCTCATCGTCTGCTATCGCTCGAAATCT
>CAZKIB010000235.1:0-10137 GCA_964552425.1 uncultured Anaerolineaceae bacterium
ATTACAGTGATCCGTGCTGACATGTTGCAGCGTCCCATCCTTGATGGCCTGCCACAACACCTCCTGATCAGCTTTGGAACGGATAGGGGGTGAACAAACAAACTTTGCGCCTTCAAAACCTGGCGCGGCCAGATGTTCATCCGCGGTCAGGAAAAAGTACTGTGTACAGCTTTCCCCCATGACCGGATATCCCTGCGCCCGTCCGCGCCGCAGGGCTTCAATGGCCGGTTCGCAGGTCATATGAACGACATACAGCGGGCAGCCAGTCAGCCCGGACATGACCACCGCGCGGTTCGTCGCTTCACCTTCAATTTCGGGTGGCCGCGAACTGGCGTGATACTTCGGGTCGGTTTTGCCTGCCGCGAGCAGCTGGGGCGTGAGCTGCGCTTCCACATCGCCGTTTTCCGCATGGACCATAACGATCATGCCGTGCTGCGCGGCAACCTGCATGGCGCGGAAAAGCGTCGTGTCGTCCACCTGAAAGACGTTCTTATAGGCCATGAACAACTTCAGGCTGGTGATACCTTCATCCACCAGCGTCGGGATTTCCGCTAACACATCGTCGCGCAGATCGGTGACAGCCATATGGAAGGCGTAGTCGATCTGCGCTTTGTCTCTGGATTTCCTGCGCCAGGTTTCGAGACCCGCGTGCAGAGTGCCGCCAATGGGTTGAATAACAAAGTCGATATGGCTGGTTGTGCCCCCGAAAGCTGCCGCCAGATGTCCGGTGTCAAAATCGTCGTTGCTGACTGTGCCGCCGAACGGCAGTTCCAGGTGGGTGTGTACATCAATGCCACCCGGCATCAGGTATTTGCCGGTACAGTCCACGACTTCATGACCAGCAGAGTTCAGATCACGACCTATGACTGAAATAACTTCACCCTCGACCAGCACGTCAGCGCGCACCATATCACTGGCGGTGATGATCGTTCCGTTTTTGAATAAAGTGCCCACGTCCCTTGACCTCCTGCTTATTGAAAGTGAGGGATGACATGTTCGCCATATTCGGCGACGATGCGTTCTTCCTCACCGCACATAAGATAGATGTTAAACTGCGTAACGCCGGCGGCCTCAAGCTGTTTGATTTTTTCGACATGCGCCTCGGCTGGCCCCAGAATGGCGAAGCTGTCGATGACATCGTCCGTAATAAAGTCGAGATGGGCGGCGTCCTTGTCGGCATGTTCCCGGTAATCGTAGCCCTTGCGTCCTTCGATATACGCGGTAAAACTCTGGGGCAGATCAGGGTTGTTTTTGCCGTACTTTTCCACGATGTCGGCGACATGATTGCCGACCATTGCTGGAAACCAGCGGGTTTGTTCGCGGCCTTTTTGCAGGTCGCCTACCCAGACCGGCGCGGCAGACATGACTTTGTAGCCGGCCATATCCTTGCCAGCGGCTTTACCGGCTTCGAGCGCCTGGTCAGCAAACCACTTGCAGAGCGCCGGCTCACCGAGTTGGATGATAAGCCCATCTCCCGCTGCGCCAGCCGCTGCCAGCGCTTTGGGGCCATACGCAGCGATCCAGAAGGGCAGTTCGTAACCCTGTGCCCAGGGGATGTGGACCTCAGCGGGAGTATCTTCATACTGAACGGCTTCACCCCGTACCATCGCTTTGACGGCATGAACATATTCGACCATGACTTCAATGGTTTTGGGCTTTTTGCCCATCACCCGCATGGAACTGTCACCGCGTCCCAGCCCAATATCAATACGCCCGCCGCTTTGCATCGCCAGCGTGGCGAACATGCTCGCCGCCACCGACCAGTCGCGCACGCCGGGGTTGGTGACACACGGACCGAAGCGCATTATATCGGTGTGTTCCATGCACATCGCCATCGTGACATACGGGTCACGCCAGAGAATGTGTGAATCGTAGAACCAGCCATAGGTGAAACCGGCCACCTCAGCCTGTTTGCACAGGGCGATTGTGCGTTTAGGGGAAATATCACCCTTGAAAGTAATCGCAAATTCCATGAGTTATTTGCTCCTGACGAGATGTTTAGGGTTCGACCAGCGGGCCGTAAGCATCGGGACGGCGATCCCGGTAGAACTGCCAGACATTGCGGACTTCCTGGATCAGTTCCATATCGAGGTCACGCACCAGCAGTTCCTCGTTGTAGGGGTCGCCCACATCGCCGACAAATTCACCGCGCGGCGTGCAGAAATAACTTTGTCCGTAGAAGTCGTTATCACCCAGCGGTTCGACACCGACACGATTAATTGTGCCGACAAAGTAGCCGTTGGCGATAGCATGGCTGGTCTGTTCGATCTTCCACAGGTGCTGCGATAACCCCCGGCTGGTGGCTGACGGGATGAAGACGATTTCCGCACCATTGAGTCCCAGCGCGCGCGCGCCTTCCGGGAAGTGGCGGTCATAGCAGATGTAGACGCCGACTTTGCCGACAGCGGTCTCAAAGACCGGATAGCCCAGATTGCCGGGACGGAAGTAATACTTTTCCCAGAAGCCTTTGACCTGTGGAATGTGGGTTTTGCGGTATTTGCCCAGATATGTGCCATCGGCATCAATAACCGCTGCGGTATTGTAGTAGACCCCGGTATTTTCTTCTTCATACATCGGCACGACCAGAACCATGCCGGTTTCTTTGGCGAGGTCCTGCATGAGCGCAGTGGTCGGGCCATCGGGTATTTTTTCCGTGTAGCTGTAATATTGTGCGTCCTGCACCTGGCAGAAATAGGGACCGTAAAAAAGCTCCTGAAAACACATCACCTGTGCGCCCTGTTTGGCAGCTTCGTGGGCATACTGGACATGTTTTTCGATCATGGTGTCCTTGTCACCCGTCCAGGTGGTTTGTACCAGCGCGCCGCGAACAATTCTTGCCATTGCCATCACTCCTTTGATTCGATGGATTATCGATGTGGCATTTCTGTCGACTGTCTGACTATGAAGATACTCGTAAGGTTTCGTTATTGGTTGAAAAGATGCCAGATTTTCAGTTAATTTGCAAATCACGGGTCGGTCATATGTGCCAAAATATGACCGTTAAAATCTGTCATCATCAAAATTTGAGTGGGTTAGGTGGAGCGGGTATAGTTAGGATTTCAGGTTGAACAGCAAAGTTGCGCTTTTGTGACTGATTTTTCGTACCGGCGAGACACAGGTCAAACTGCCACCAGGTTCAAAGTCGATTTATGGCACATGGTGCTGCCAGTGGGTTTGATTCTGCTTGCCGGGGTCATTCTGCTTAATCATGTGGTGCGCTTCAATGGTCTGACCCCTGAAGACCCGCTGCTGCTGGATTCTACGCTGGGTGATCTGGTAGCGTGGATGGCCGGACAGTCAGAGGAAGACGCGCCTGAATCGATTCTCGGACAGTATGCCAAAACGCTGGCAGACCAAAACGGTTCTGAAACAATGGGCGCCGCGATTCTGCTACGTGCGATGCAGCGTATTCTGGTTGGAATCGGCTTAGTGGCTGCGCTTCTGGCCGGGGCGGCATTGGCCGGTCTGCTGCTGAACAGGGGCTGGCATCGGGCGCTGCTCACGGTGGCTCTGGCAGTCACGGGGCTGCTTCTGTTCATCGTACCCACTCTGGAAAATGATCGAACGCTGCTGTGGGTGCTGGCAGCCTGTTTCTTCATGATGGGCGCCTATGTGTTTGCGCCGGGTCGCGCGGTCCGCTGGCAGAGTTTTGTGCTTGTGCTGATGGTCATTCTGCTGACGTGGGAAGCGGGCAAAGCGGCTGCCGCAGCGATCAGCTACCGGGTCGCGCTGCCGACAGATGCGGGGCAGTATTCGACAGATCCGACACTGGAAGAAGGGCTGGCGCGCCTGGGAAATGGCGAGATTGACGCACTGCTCACAGATCGCAGTGTTGTACGGGATTTAATGGCCGAGTCGCCTCTGCCTGCCGATGTTGATCCGCAGGCACTCGCTTATCCAGAACTGCGCTATCTGACGAATATCACCACAGAGCAAACGGTTCTGGGCGTTTTTCCAGTGGATCCGGTTTTCCCGGGGCGGTTATCCGTAGTGGTTCCGGCGGAGGGCGGCGTAGAAATCCGCAATCTGGAAACATTGCGAAGGATGCGTCTGGGAGCAGTTGAGGATGATTTTGCCGACGAACGCTATCTTGCTCTGCCGCGTGAAATCGTGCTGGTTGACCTCAAATTCCTGAACGATGTCAATTTGCCGCATCTCCAGAATATCGCTGAGGCGCTGCTGCAACCGGCCCGGCGCAACGGCCCGCTGCTGCTCATCCGCATCCTGTCGAACGCGGCTTTGCATACGTGGAGCGAGGCTATTCTCGGATTTGTGTTTGGCGGGACATTAGGTTTTTTGCTGGGAACTTTGTTCGCTCATTTCGCGCCAATGGAGCGTGGACTGCTGCCCTATGTGGTCGCTTCGCAGACTGTGCCGATTCTGGCGATTGCGCCGATGGTCGTGATCTGGCTGGGAGCGGGGCCACAGGCGGTGGCGGTCATTTCTGCGTACCTGACGTTTTTCCCGGTGACGATTAACACTCTGCGCGGGCTGCGTTCACCGCACCCGAACGCGATGGAACTGATGGACTCGTATGCGGCCAGCCGGTGGGAAGTGATGTGGAAACTGCGTTTTCCGGCAGCGCTGCCCTATATTTTCACTGCGCTCAAAGTCTCGGCAACCGCCAGCGTCGTCGGCGCGATTATCGGCGAACTGCCTTCGAGCATTCGGGAAGGGCTGGGCCGCGCGATCCTGGACTTCAGTTCGGATTACAGTCTGGTATCCACACCGAAATTGTGGGGCGCTATTCTGGTTGCGGCGTCGATAGGTATCCTGTCATTCTTGATCGTGAGTCTGGTCGAATATCTGGTTTTGGGCCGGTACATTCGCAACTGAACTGGAATCTGGTCTGTGATGTCGAACTCAACTTCCTCTCCCTGTGTGATTCTGGCGCAAGGTGTGAGCAAAATCTATAACCCGAACAGCGATGAGCGGGTCGTGGCACTGGAGAATATTGACCTGGAAATTCAGGCGGGCGAGTTTGTGTCGCTGATTGGCCCGTCGGGCTGTGGAAAATCAACCCTGCTGCGGTTGATTGCGGACCTGATTACCCCGACGGTGGGAACCTTGCGGGTCAACGGAAAAGACCCGCATCGGGCGCGCCTGGATCGGGACTATGGCATGGTATTTCAGTCGGCGACACTGCTGGATTGGCGCACGGTACAAAAGAATGTCGAACTGCCGCTGGAGATTATGAAGTATAGCAGCGCGGAACGCAGGGCGCGGGCGCAGGCTGTGCTGGAACTGGTGGAGCTTGGCAGGTTCGGCAATCATTATCCCTGGCAGCTTTCCGGCGGGATGCAGCAGCGGGTGGCTATCGCGCGTGCGCTGGCGTTCAAGCCGGCGCTTTTGCTTATGGACGAACCATTTGGCGCACTGGACGAATTTACCCGTGAACGCATGAACATGGAACTGCTGCGCATCTGGCAGGAGACACAAACCACCGTCGTTTTTGTGACTCACAGCATCCCGGAAGCGGTGTTTCTCTCGAACCGTGTGGTGGTGATGTCACCGCGTCCGGGGCGTATTACCTCGATTATCCCGATTGACCTGTCGTATCCGCGTGTGTTTGAAACCCGCGAAGACCCGCGCTATTTTCAGCGTGTGACAGAAGTGCGCGAACTGCTGCGCGATGCGCATGAAATGGATTAACCACACAATGGCAGCCAGTCGTTCGCAGGCGGACCGTTCCCTACAAAATGCACGCAGACGGATTACTTATTACCTGCCCACCATTCTGATCGCCATCACGGTGCTGATTCTGTGGGAGGGGTCGGTGCGGTTGTTCAATATCCGCGAGTTTATCCTGCCCCGGCCCACCGAAATCTTTGGTGAATTTCTGAGCGAATTGCAGCGGGTGTTTATCCCTGGCGAACAATCCATTCTGTTTGAAGCGGCGCGCGCGACGTTATGGTCAGCCTTTGGTGGTTTCGTGATTGGCTGCGGCGCGGGGATTGTAATTGCGCTGGTGACTGCCCGCTGGACTGCGATCAGCGAAGCGACCATGCCGTTTGCGATTGCGGCCAATTCCGTACCAATCATTGCCTTCGCGCCGATCATGAACAACTGGTTTGGGATCACCAACCCGGCTTCGAAAATGGCAATTGTGGCGATTATCGTGTTTTTTCCAACGATGATTAACACCGTGCGCGGCCTCACACTGGTGGATAGACGCCAACTTGAACTGATGAAATCCTATGCAGCCGGTGAGTTCAAGATTCTGCGGGCGCTGCGCATACCCAACGCCCTGCCATTCATTTTCAGCGCGCTGCGGGTTGCCAGTTCACTCAGTGTGATCGGGGCAGTGGTATCCGAGTTTTTTGGTGGGCCGCGCGCGACCCTGGGGGTATATATTACTCAGGAAGCGTCTGGCTTTAATTTTACACGCGCCTGGGCTGCTATTCTGGTGGCCTCGATTATTGGGATACTGTTTTACAACATTGTAGTGGTGATCGAGCGGGTGGCGACACCCTGGCAGCGGGCGCGGCAGCAAACAAATTAACACGAGAAAACGGCCCTTTTTGTAGAGTGTGACCAATGCGGGTATAAAAGAGTTGGTTATACTTCGCAACAGTTTGTGTGCACTGTATAACAAATATTTTTAATCAATCGGAGGAATATATGCGTAAATATGGTCTCGTTCTCATCGTTGCCCTGCTGGTGGGAATGCTGGCGCTCAGTGGGGTAAGCGCCCAGGACGAACTGGTTCCGGTCCGGCTTCAACTGCAATGGGTTGCTCAGTCACAGTTTGCGGGATATTACGCCGCGCTGGACCAGGGCTTCTATGAAGAAGAAGGTCTGGATGTGACTATTCTGGAAGGCGCAGTCGAGATTGTGCCACAGCAGGTGGTGGCTTCCGGCGGCGCTGAGTTTGGTATTGCGTGGGTCCCGAAGGTGCTCGAATCGCGCGAAGCTGGCGCTGATCTGGTGAACATCGCCCAGGTCTTTCAGCGCAGCGGCACACTGGAAATTGCGTTTGCCGACAGTGGCATTGAAACGGTGGCGGATTTCGCCGGGATGCGTATCGGAACGTGGGGTTTCGGCAACGAGCATGAACTGTTCGCGGCCATGCGGGCTGAGGGTATCGACCCCAATAACCCGGAAGATGTCACCATTGTGCAGCAGCCATTTGATATGTCACTGCTCATCAACGGCGAAGTGGACGCTGCCGAAGCCATGATCTACAATGAATACGCTCAGGTGCTGGAACAGGTAAACCCTGACACGGGCGAGCTATATCAGCCGGAAGACCTGAACGTCATTGACTTCAACGAAGTGGGCACAGCCATGCTGCAAGATCACATCTTTGTGTCGGAAGCCTGGCTGGCCGCCGAAGGCAACGAAGACATCGCGGTGAAGTTCCTGCGGGCGTCCTTCCGGGGCTGGGCGTTCTGCCGCGACAACTTTGATGCCTGTGTCGAGATCGTGCTGAACAACGGGTCTACTCTGGGCGAAAGTCACCAGCAGTGGCAGTTGAATGAGATCAACGGTCTGATCTGGCCCTCGCCAGCCGGCATTGGTATTCTGGACGAAGAATTGTGGGCACAGACAGTGGCTGTTGCGCTGGAAGGCGAAGTCATCAGCGCCGAGCCGGATATGGGCGCGTATCGCACCGATCTGGCGCAGGCTGCGCTCGACAGCCTCGCGGCAGATATGGCCGATCTGGACCTGACCGGCGAGGACTGGGAACGCATCGAAGTGGTGCTGCAACCCGGCGGTGAATAATACAAAAGTCTTCAGTGTCAGGCCATGAGTCTATAGTTGTACACATGAAGGACCGTTGGCAAGAAGTATAGAAAGTTCGACCCTGGCATGTCTGCCGGGGTCATTCTAATTTCGGGACAGTTCGTTCGCGGACTGGCGATAGGCCCAGTCGATAAACTGCATGGTGTGATAGACCGGCAGTGACTGGCCTTGCAGTTTGAGATGTGTCTGGATTTGTGTCAGGCAGCCGATGTTGCCAGAGATGAGCGCTTCAGCATGCAGGCCAACAATCTGTTCAGCTTTGCGCTGACCAAGCTGGTGGGCGATTTCCGGCTGTTCCAGATTGTAGGTTCCGGCTGATCCACAGCATAATCCGCCATCATTGATTTCCAACAGGGTGAGGTTGGCAATGCTCGATAGCAGCCTGCGGGGTGGGGCCTGAACACGCTGGGCGTGCAGCAGATGACAGGCATCCTGATAGATCACCTGCAAGGGTGTTTTTAGGGGATGTGGGGGTTGAAAACCAAGCGAATCGAGAAACACAGTCACATCCTGAACTTTGCTGGCAAACTGATGGGCCTGTTCTTCGGCTGGATGACCAGCGAACAGCAGGCCATATTCGTGCATCCCGGAACCGCACCCGGCGGCGTTGGTGATGATGGCGTCCACATCTGGTGGGAAGACATTCAGGTTATTCTGCGCCAGTCTGAGCGCGCGCTCGTTTTCGCCAACGTGCATCAGGATGGAGCCGCAGCATCCCTGACCTTTTGGAATGACCGTTTCCACGCCGTTTTCAGCCAGCACTCGCAGCGTGGCGTGGTTGATGTCCGGTGCGAGAACGGTCTGCACACAGCCAGATACCAGCGCCACCCGCGCCCGCCGCTGGCCTTTGGCCGGGTAAACTTCGGGCAGTGGGACCGCTGGAGGCAGATATTCGGGCAGCAGGCCGATCATGGCGCGCAGTTGTTCCGGCAGCGCGGACTGGAACAGGCCGGCGATGCGCCCGGTTTGCGCGGCCAGCCGAAAGCGGTTGGGATAGGGCAGGGTTTCGCAGATCATCGTGCGCTGCAATTCGTCCATCAGGGGACGCGAACGGGTCTGCTCGGTTTTGCCGCGATAGCCGATGAGCAGTTCACCGTATTCAACGCCAGACGGGCAGGCCGGAACACAGGCTGTGCAGCCCAGGCAGCGGTCAATAAACGGCTGGGCTTCTTCCTGTTGGATTTTGCCTTCCAGCACACTTTTCATCAGGTAGATGCGGCCGCGCGGCGAGTCCATTTCTTCACCGAGGACATGGTAGGTCGGGCAGGCGGCCAGACAAAAACCACAGTGGACACAGGACTCAATCGCCCTGACCATCGCTTCGCCATGCGGACCGTGCTGCTGAGGGTCAATTTCGTGTCGCATTCAGACTTCTCCGAAAACAGCGGCGGGATCAAGGGCCTGTTTGACTCGGCGGGCCAGCAGGACGCCGGCCTGAGCGCCGATGATTGACTGCGATGGTTCGCCAGTCAGCTTGAGGCCGGTCAGATGAAGGTTCCCCAGTGCCTGTGTCAGGATGGGGAGGTCATTCGCGCAGACCCAGGCGATGTTCCCGGCACAGGTGTAGCGCCGTTTGCTGCCGGTTATGGCGCTGTCGAGTTCGACAAGCTGGCGCGGTGACAGCGGCACTTTGACCAGCGGAGCGTTATCCGTCCATTCCAGGTTGTTGATGCTGTGCCAGAGTGCAAGTTCAGCGTCACCCCCGATGGTGGTGGAGGAAAGGGGGGCGGTTTCCGCTGTCAGGAATGCGCGCAGTCGTTCGATGCGTGGTGGTAAGCTGTCAGGCAGGCCGCCGATTCGAATAATCAGTGTACAGTGACCCTCAGCGTCAGGTTCGAGATCAATGGCATCCATTTCAAAGGCGGTTGCGGCCAGTCGAAAAGTCGCTTGCAGGGCGCTCGCGGTTGAGGAATAGTGCAGTCTGAGGGTGCTGTACAGGGCGGGCTGCGGAAATACCTTGAAACTGATTTCGACCATGGCCCCGTAGCGGCCCAGACTGCCGACCATAAACTTGGGCAGGTCGAACCCGGCGGCATTCTTGACGACTTTGCCGCCGCTGCGCACCAGACTCCCCGCGCCATCCACAAAACGAACACCGAGGATGAAGTCACGCACACCGCCGTAGCGATAGCGGCCCGAACCCGCCGTATTCGCCGCGACGGTTCCACCGAGGGTCGCGCCGCGCTCGGCCAGCAGCGGGTCAAACGGCATGTACTGTCCGTGTTTCGCCAGCGCTTCGGCGACTTCGGCCACGCGGGTCCCGGCAAACGCGGTGAAGGTATACTCTCCGGGGTCATACTCGATGATGCCGGACAGCCGGCTCAGGTTGAGGCTGTTTTCCGAAGAAGACGGCGTAGAAACCGCCAAATGGACGTGAGGAGCTCCGGTTCG
>CAZKIB010000236.1:0-10065 GCA_964552425.1 uncultured Anaerolineaceae bacterium
AGCAGCAGCCGCGCCAGCGTGGTCAGCGCGATGGCCTGCACGCGGCGGCTGCGGGGGCTGGTCAGCCCGGCCAGGTACACCAGGGCCGGGTTGCGATCGGCGGGCAGGGCAGGGGAATACGGGTGGGTGAGGGCGATCATGAGCGGCGGCTTTCTGCGCGTAAAGATCCCTTTACATGTGTTATCACGGATATTAGCATGGGGTTAGCATGGCGTCAAGCGGCGACCGGCAGACTGCTTCGAATGCAGCACAGGCCGTGCGCGCCAGACTCGCTGCGTGACAGCGCCGGAAGCGATTGTTCAGGCCGTCGGGCATGACTCGGTGTTCCTGTGGCATAATGCCAGCATAAGCGAGCGAGGAGCAGCGGATGAAGACGATAGCACTGCGTATCCAGGTCACGCCGGATGGACAGGTCGTAACCCCCGCGCTGACGGACATTGCGCCGGGCGAGTATGATGCCGTGCTGGTGCTGGAGACCCTCCCCACACCCTCCAAGCAGCGCCCATCCCAGACCCTGCACGTTTTCCAGATTGACACCTGGCCTGCCCATATGACGCTGCGGCGCGAGGACGAATATGGCGACGACGGGCGCTAGGCGGGTATTTGTGGATACCAACGTTCTCATCCGGGCGACAATCAACCGCGCGCCGCTGCATGCGGAGGCCCGTGCGCACCTGGATCGCCTGTGGGATGAGGGCGCGGCGCTGTACATCAGCCAGCAGGTGCTGCGCGAGTACATGGTCAACACCACTCGTGCTGGACCACCTGCTGCGACTGGCAGAGCGTGTCCGGGTGGCCGGCAAGCAGATTCACGATGCCAATATCGTCGCGACCATGCTGGCCTACGATATCTCAGATCTGCTGACCCACAATACAGTTGACTTCGTGCGCTACAGCGATTGGATTACAGTTATCGCCCTGTAGGCAGTACAGGCCTGCGCAAATACACCCTGCCAGAGTCCAAAGATCCCGGCAATCACCGTCGCAAACAACGTAAAGCCTCTGGCCACATAAGCAGCTCCGAGCACGGCATCTGCCTTCTTCTTGTCAGGCACGAGTGGCTCTGGTATGGGAGCTAGCGTTGTGTGTGTGACGAGTTGCTGGGGCACAGCAAGCAATAACTGGTTCATCGCACCCTAGACTCTGGCGTTGTTGGACTCGTTCTTGAAACCACTGGACATATCAAGATACTGCATCCGGCGCAGCACATCCACCAGATCCGCTTCGATATTGCCGGGGAAAGCCGGGTTGAGTCGGCGCACGATCACGGGCAGAATTTGCTTATTCAGGCGCAAGGCTTCGCGCAGTTCCGCCTGACAATACGGCGATTCCAGCGATTCATTCGAGATCAGGTAGACGAATAGCGCACTCTGCTACCCTGAGATCAATCGGGGCGGGCCAGCTTCCCACTACCAGATGATCCCGACCACAGGTGTCATGGCGCACACCGCGTCCGCCCCGGATGCCCCATTTATCTCAATAGGGGAGGAGCTTCCCATGTGGACCTGTGTGACGCCATCAGCAGTTACCCAACTACGTTGACAAAAACCAGCTTTTGTGGTTCACTCAAAATTGAACCGGTTCAAATAGGTGATCTTATGCCAACGATCCGTCAGGTTGCCCGTCATGCGCGGGTCTCTGTGGGGACAGTCTCCAATGTTCTCAATGGCAGTTCGCTTGTCAAGGAAGAGACGCGGCAGCGCGTGCTGGCAGCCATCGAAGCGCTCGACTATCACCCGACAGCGGCGGCGCGCAGTCTGAGCACACAGCGCACGAATACGATCGGGATGATCCGCAGCGAAATCCGCCCGCAGGGCAACCGCATCGAAACAGACCCGATGGTGCTGGAACTGATTGACGGCATCACAAGCGAGGCGATGAACAGCAGCATCGGCCTCACGTTCTGGGCAATACCGGTGGGCCAGCGCGAGATGGCGCTGTACAAGCGCCTGGTCACCAGCAGGCAGATTGACGGTCTGATCCTGTTCGCGCTGCGCGAGAAAGACCCGCGTGTGGCTTATCTACGCGAACAGGGTTTCCCGTTTGTGATCTTTGGCCGCGATGAATCGGAGGACGAGAAGAACTGGATTGATGTGGATGGCGCAACAGGCGTCGAAGCGGCAGTGAAGCACCTGGCCGGGCTGGGGCATCGCCGCATCGCGTACATTTCGCCGCCGCATGAACAGTACCTTACGCGCCTGCGCTGGGACGGATTCGCCAGAGGGATGAGCGATGCCGGGCTGACGGTTGACGAAGCCCTGATCTACGAAGGCGACTTCAGCGAGAAATCCGGTCAGTTGGGCACGCACTATTTTCTCGACCACCCCCACCCCCCAACGGCGATCTTCTGCAACAACGATCGCATGGCATTTGGGGCGATGCGCGCAATCCAGGCGCGCGGCCTTGTCGTCGGCAGGGATGTCTCGGTGATTGGCTTTGATGACCTGCCGCTTGCGCGCTACAGCAATCCGCCGCTGACGACGATCAGCCAGCCCACACACGCCATCGGCAGGGCGTTGTTTGACCTGCTGGTCCGGCTGATCAACCACGAGTCGGTCAATTCGCTCGGTGGCACACTGGTAAAACCCGAACTCGTCATTCGCCATTCCACAGGAAACCCCTGATCAATTTCGCAGATAATTGAACCGGTTCAAGGAGGAGCGCAGGCCTAAATCCCGCAAGAATCATTTCGTTCGTCAAAGCAGCTTAACGATTCATTCAGGAGACAGAAAATGAAATCGAGAATTGTGATCAGCCTCATGCTTGCACTGTTGGTGATTGCCCCTGCTGCGCTGGCGCAGGAGCCAGTCACGATTACCTTCTGGCACACCTACAATGAAATCTCGCCAGAGAACCAGACACTCTCCGAAGTGCTCATTCCGATCTTCGAAGCCGAGCACCCGAATATCAGGGTCGAATCCGTCCCGTATCCGTATGATGGCTTCCGTCAGGCGCTGCTCACCTCGGCTGCTGGCGGCGCAGGGCCTGATCTCGTGCGGCTGGACATCATCTGGTCGCCGGAATTTGCTGATCAGGGCATCCTGCTGAACCTGAGCCAGGAGATGCCTGATTTTGAAGAACTTGCAGCCGGTGTCTTCCCTGGGCCACTTTCGACCAATATCTACAAGGGTGAATACTACGGTCTGCCCCTGGACACCAACACCCGCATCCTGGTCTATAACCCGGCTCTGATGGAAGCCGCGCCGGAGACAATCGAGGAATTCGCGGCCCTGTGCGATTCCCTGCCCGAAGGCAGCTACCTGTTCAGCGACGGCGGAACCTATGGCTGGGCGCTGCTGCCCTGGATCTGGA
Organism: uncultured Anaerolineaceae bacterium; assembly: GCA_964552425.1. Lineage (GTDB taxonomy): Bacteria > Chloroflexota > Anaerolineae > Aggregatilineales > Phototrophicaceae. The sequence continues at coordinate 3,313 of CAZKIB010000236.1, forward strand.
GCTTTGGCGGCGACATTACCGATGAAGCGATGACAACCGCCACCGGCTATGTCAATGGCCCCGAAGCAGTCGCAGCAGTCGAATTCCTGGCCGAGATGGTTCAGAACGGCTGTTTCTCAGATGGTTTCGTGGGCAGCGGCCTGGATACCTGGGGCGGTTTCTTCAGCGGGACCATCATCTCCATGCTCGAAGGCCCCTGGTTCTACCCGACGCTTGAAGGGCAGTATCCCGATTTCGAAACCGGGTCAGCGCTGATGCCCGCTGGCGCAGGCGGCCCTATCTCGGTTGTAGGCGGCGAGAACATCGTGGTGATGGCTGGCAGCGCGCATTCTGAAGAAGCGCTTGAATTCCTGCGCTTCACCCAGAGCGAGACCTATCAGCTTGAGATGTCGAAGGTCGGGCAGCTCACCGTTCTGAACGCGCTGATCGAAAACCCCTACTTCACCGACCACCCGTACTACGGCATGTTCCTCAAACAGCTACAGACGGCCCACGCGCGCACGCCGCACCCGGCCTACAACGCCATCGAAGCGGTGCTGGCCGACGCCGCCCAGCTCGTGCTGCGCGGCGAAGTATCGGCACAGGAAGCGATGGACCTGGCAGCCGAGGAAATCGACGCCCTGCTCGCGGCCCGCTAAGCGCTATAGTTGAAGGGTGATTTACGCGCAGTCACGCCTGTAAATCACCCTTCATCGTTCGTCAAGGGGAGTACCTCTGCCATGAGCAGCACTTCTGTTCAGCAGTCACATGTCGCGGCAGGCAGACCGTCACGCGTTCGGGCAGCCGGGCAAAGCAAACCGTACTACCGCCCCTATGTTCCTTACCTGTTCCTGCTGCCAGGGCTGGCGCTTTACCTGCTCTGGTCGGTATATCCGCTGCTGTACCAGCTCTATATCAGCTTCTTCGACTGGCGGATCATCCCCGGCCAGACCAGTACGTTTGTTGGCCTGGCCAACTATCAGGCTGTCTTTTCGGACCGCATCTTCTGGCTGGCGATGAGCAATACCGCCCTGTATGCCGTCGTCACTGTGGCCGGGCAGATGATCATCGGGCTGACGCTGGCTATCCTGGTTAACCGTGTGACCGTTGCCCAGCGTTTCTTCAGGACGATCTACTATCTGCCGGTGGTCACCTCATGGGTGGTTGTCAGCTTCCTGTTCATCTACCTGTTCAGCCCCGGCGAGGCTGGCCTCATCAACTTTGTCCTGACCAGACTGGGGATCATCGAACAGCCGGTATCGTGGCTGGCGAACAGCGGCACGGCCTGGATCGCCATCTACAGCCTGGGCATCTGGAAGGGGATGGGCTGGGCGATGGTGATCTTCCTCGCCGCCCTGCAGGGCATCCCGCCCGAACTGTACGAAGCGGCGGCTATAGACGGTGCAACCGAGTGGCAGCGCATCCGTTACATGACTCTGCCGCTCATCCGCCGCACCATCTTCTTTGTCCTCATCGCCCTGATGATCGGCGGCTTTCAGGTTTTCATCTCCGTGCTGCTGATTACCGGCGGCGGCCCGCTGCATCGCACCGAGGTCGCCCTCACGTACATGTTCGATAAAGCCTTTGGCGTTCTGAACTTCGGCTATGGCGCTGCGCTGAGCTATATCCTGGCCGTTGTCATCGTGGTGGTGAGCCTGGCGCAGTCGCGCCTTTTCGGTGGCCGGGGTCAGGACGTGGAGTATTGATGATGATCGCAACCTCAGGCAGTCAGCAGCGCGCCCTCAATATCGTCATCTTTCTGGTCCTGTGCATTGGAGTTGTGGTGGCGGTTGCGCCGCTGCTCTACATGGCGACAACCGCCTTTCAGGGCGCTGCCTATGTGCAGACATATCCGCCGCGTCTGCTTCCGGACACCATCAACTTCGACAACTTTCAGCAGGCCTTTGCCAGCCGCAATTTCGGGCGCGCCCTGCTCAACAGCGCCGGTGTCGCCATTGCAACAAGTTTTCTTGTGACAGCCCTGGCGGCCACGATGGCATACGGCTTTGCGCGCTTTGAATTCGGCGGCAAGCGGATCATCTTCGCCGTACTGATGGTGATGATTATGATTCCCGGCGTCGTGCTGCTCATCCCGCAGTTCATCCTTGCCAAGAATCTCGGCCTCATTAACAGCCTGCCGGGGCTGGTGCTGGTCTACAGCGCCGGGCCGCTGGCGTTCAACACGTTCCTGCTGCGCGGCTTCTTCGAAAACCTGCCGCGTGAAATCGAAGAATCAGCCATTATTGACGGCGCAAATCCTTTCACCGTTTTCTGGCGCATCATGCTGCCTCTGGCTGCGCCGGCGATCAGCACTGTCGCCGTCTTCAGTTTTCTGGGCGCGTGGGACGAATACCTGCTTGCGCTCAATTTCCTCACCGACCAGAACCTGCGGACGCTGCCCATCGCTATTGCCAATTTTCGCGGGCAGCACAGTTCAAACTGGGGGCTGGTATTTGCCGGGTCGCTCACGGCAGTTATCCCGACAATCCTGCTGTTTGTGTTCTTCCAGCGTTATTTCATCCAGGGTATCACCAGCGGGGGCGTGCGCGGGTGACCGGTCTGCTGCGTGGATGGTTTCTGTTTTTCGTTTTCGGCCTGTTACAAGGGGGCGTTGTGTTCGCCACAGACTCACCTCAAGTGATTATCCTGCCGGACAAAGGCTTTTATCGCCCCGGCGAGTCCGTTCAGATTACGGTGCGCAGCAGCGTGGGCGCGCGTGTCGAAGCGCGCATCCTGTACCTGACGGCTGAACTTGCGACACTCAGCGCGCCGCTTGACAACGGCGAAGCTGTGCTCGCATGGCAGCCGCCAGCGCAGGCCCCGCGCGGTTATGGGCTGAGTGTCACCATTTACGACGCCGCCGGGATGCCCGTCGCGTTGCAGACATCGGCCTTTGATGTGCTCGAACGCTGGATTGACGCGCCGCGCTACGGCTTCCTCAGCGATTTCAGCCCGGCCCGCCTGACAGACACGCCCATGATCGAATGGATGCTCCAGCACCATATCAATGGTGTGCAGTTCTACGACTGGCAGTACCGCTGGGAAGACCTGCTGCCGACAGCAGATCGCTTTGAGGATGGTCTGGGTCGCCCGCAGTCGATGACAACGATCCGTCGCCTCATCGACGCCCTGCACGCGCACGGCATCGCCGCCATGCCCTATACGGCGATCTATGGCGCTTCGACAGCTTTCTACCGCCAGAATCGTGACTGGGGGTTGTTCGATGCTCGCGGTGAAGTCTACGATTTTGGTGAAAACAGTTTTCTCGCGATCATGAATCCGGCCCCCGACTCCCCCTGGAATCAGCACCTGCTTGTCGAGTTCGCTGATGTGCTGGCGAATACAGCTTTTGACGGCATCCATATCGATCAGTATGGCGCGCCAAAGAATGGCTACGACAGCGACGGCAATTATGTCGATCTGGCCGAAGTGATGCCGCAGTTCATCGACCAGACGGCGGCACTGGTCCGGGAGATGCGCGGTGGTGAGGGGGTTGTGCTGTTCAACTGCGTAGGCAACTGGCCCATTGATACGGTTGCCCGGTCACAGCAGGATGCGGCCTATATCGAAGTGTGGTCGCCCCACGACAGCTACCTCGATCTGGGCCGGATTGTCACCAACGCCGAAACGCTGGGCGGCGGCAGACCCGTCATCATTCCGGCTTATATCCCGCCTGCCCAGACGATCAACTGGCAGCTTGCCAATTCCGTCATTCTGGCCAGCGGCGGTACGCATCTGGAGACCGGCGAAGCCGAGAGCATGCTGGCTGACCCTTACTTCCCCAAATTCGGGATGATTGCGACAGAATGGCAGCCAGCCTTCCGCCGCTACTACGATTTCCAGGTGCGCTATGAGAATGTACTGTCCACAGCGACACGCGCCGGGACCAGCGACCTGCAGCAGTCGATTGTGCTGGAGAATATTCGGACACGGGGTATTACCCCGCGTGACCGCGTTGTGCCGATTGTGCGTTCAGGGGAACATTTCGACACCTTCAGCCTGATTAACTTCATCGGCGTTGACCAGACCAACTGGAATGTTCCGGCGACCCGTTCTCCAACACCATTCACCGATCTCCCGATCACGCTGGCTGTGTCGCGCCCGGTAGCGCAGGTTTGGTTTGCGTCGCCCGATGCCGAAACAACCATGAATCCGGCCCTGATTGATTATGCGATTCGGGATGGAACGCTTCAGTTCACGCTGCCTGTTCTCAACTACTGGACGATGATCGTCGTGGAGTACGCTGATGGTAACTAGTTTTCGTCCCCGGATTCTCAGCAGGCTGCACCGCCACAGCCAGCAGGTGATCATGGATTATCAGCAGCCGGGTGGCGGTTATCTGGCCTGCCCGGAGATGCCCGATTACCAGTTTTCGTGGTTCCGCGATGGTGCATTCATCGCCTATGCCCTCACGCTGGATGGTATTTACAACACCGTGCCGCATCGTAGGGGTATGTATGCTCAGTGGGACAGCGCAGGAAGGTTCCATGCCTGGGCCGCACAGGTCGTCAATGCGCGTGCCGATGCGCTCGAACGCACCATCGCGCGCGCGGCGCTGGGGCAGCCGCTGGTCCCGGCAGACACACTCAACGCGCGATATCATGACGAAGGCAGCGTGGGTCCGGCGGGCTGGCCCGAATTTCAGCTCGACGGGCCAGGGCTGTGGGTCTGGTCGCTGGCAGCGTATGTCAGGGCGTGTCGCGTGAATCCGCTGCCAGTCGCATGGGCGCAGGCGGTGGAGCTGGTGGCGCGCTATCTGTCGGCAGTCTGGCGCTATCCCTGTTATGACTGCTGGGAAGAGCGCGGCAGCGACGTGCATATCAGCACACTGGCGGCGATCTATGCCGGACTGGGCGCGGCCCGGCATCTGATACCCGCGCTGGACGTGGAAGCGACCCGCGCTGAAATCCGCGCCTTCATTCTCGATCAGGGACTAACGCCCGGCGGCGAACTGGCCAAGTCGGTCGGCCTGGACATGGTGGACGCCAATCTGCTGCTGGCGGCACTGCCCGAATACGGCCTGTTGGCCCCCGATGACCCTCTGATGCTGTGCACGGTTGCCCGCATCGAGCGCGATCTGCTGGCCGAAGGGCATGGTATCCATCGCCACGTTGAAGATACCTATTACGGCGGCGGAGCCTGGGTCCTGCTGGGGCTGTGGCTGGCCTGGTACAAAACACAGGTGGGCGATTTTGACACGGCGCGCAGGCTGCTCGACTGGGCGGTTGCCCATGCTGATGCGGAGGGCAACCTGCCAGAGCAGACCCACGCTGCGATGCTGGACTCATCATTCTATGATGGGTGGGTCGAACAGCGCGGCGAAATCGCGAGGCCGCTGTTGTGGACACATGCCAAATACCTGATCGTACGGCACGCTCTGCGGGGCAGCTGATAGCGCGCCTGTGGCTGTACGGGAGATGCTGCGCTTCATGCCCGATGACATCCGGTTGGCGCTGGGCTATGCCGCAGACCAGCCCGGCCCGCCCGGCGGAAGTGCTGACGCCATTCGACCTGCTGCCGGAGCGGGCTGCCGACATCATGCTCGTTTTGATAGATTGCCATGTCCAGCGCTGACGTTGCCAGATCGGCATCGTGCTGCTCGCCCATCGCCCAGCCCACCACCTGGAGGCTAAACAGGTCCATCACACTGACCAGGTACAACCAGCCCGCACGGGTCGGGATGTAAGTGGTGTCGGTGATCCATTTGGGGTTGAGACGGCTTGCTCTAAAGTCCTGTTGCATCTGGATGGGTGCAACATAGGCACGCTGCTCGGCTTTGGTCAGTCCAATCCTCCGCTGCCGCGCACGCACCGAGCGCAATCCCCGCTCGCGCATCACTGGAATACGAAACGAAGATGTGGTCCTGCATGCGGGGCGCGGGAGATGGCGGGGGAAGTCTGACACTCATCGGGATATATCTGCTCAGTGCATCAACCTTATCATCATTATAGTCAGACACCGTATCAGGGACACACAGCCACACCCTCCGAAACAGGATTTCCCGCTATGTAAGACGAGAGATGCGGTGAGGGTTGGGGAGCGTGTTCGTTTTGGCCGAGTAAATGCTGCTGGGTTGATACCAGCACGAAGTGCGCGTAGTGCTTGCTGGGTTAGCGCATCCTGGCGCATTTTTCGGGCTTTGTCGGGGTTTGGGGGTGGTTCGGTGCGGCGGGTAACTAGACGACTCCCCCCCCCCCCCCGCCCCGTCCCCCTCCAGCCGCACGGTCTACCTGCATCAGCCACGATGCATCGCCCCCGAACGAACACCGTCGCCCCGCCGAGAAACGAAGCATCCCCCCCCCGGACGGTTCACTTACGCCCAGCAACACCAAGCGCGATATCGGCATCACTCCCGGAAAAGAACCGAAACCCATTCGATCCCGTCCCCAGCCATCGCCGGACACGAACAGGACACAACACGAAGCGCACAGAAGGTGTCGTTCCCTAAAGGAACAGGAACGATACGCCCGGTTCGACTGCCGGCTGAATACGAGGATGTGTATTCGTTAGGTTCTTTTATACGGGTTGCAGTTTGAGATGATTGTGGCCTTGAAGGTGTGTGGCGCGCAGGTTGCCGCCGCCCAGTGAGCGGTCCGCATACCGGTGGCTGGGACTTTGTATTCTCAGATAGGCGGGTCAGCGCGCCGCCCGACCCTGAAGCCGCGTAACGGTTATAGGGTATGTAAATCAGGTCTCGCCGGCGCGCTACAGCCGCTACCTGTATACATCGCGTACTTCCACACCGGCGGTTGTTCGAGATGAACGTGGCCACCT
>CAZKIB010000237.1:0-10003 GCA_964552425.1 uncultured Anaerolineaceae bacterium
CATCGCGGTCATTCAGCAGTTGGTCGATAATGGCAACACCGTGCTGGTGATCGAACACAACCTCGACATCATCAAGGTATCCGATCATCTCATTGACCTGGGACCGGAGGGCGGCGACGCCGGCGGGTGGGTGATCGCTACCGGCACGCCGGAGGAAGTCGCTCTCAACGACGCCAGCTATACCGGGCAGTTCCTCAAGCCCTACCTGAGACTGCCGGAGATGGCAGTAATCTGACATGGTGGGGATACCTCGTCAGCATAGATTAGTCAGGTAACGAAACTGGTATCGCGCCAGTGTAAGCGTGATACCAGTTAACTTTTGTGTCTTAAATTTGTTACAGGCTTCTCACGAATTATTCCACCGCATACCGCGCCCGCGCCCCATCATCCCCATCCCAAAGCCAGTCTGATCGGCCATGCACGAGCCAAGTCCACTGCCGGAGAGCATGGGCATCTCTGCAAGGTTTTCGCGCATCCAGGTGAGGTGTTGGTCAGCCTGTTCCTGAGTGATGGATCCGGCTTCAATCAGTTGGGCTACATGTTCCTCAGCGTGGGCAAGCGCGGCATCATAAACAGTCTCAAGTTCGACGCCCTGGGCTTCAGCAATTTCCGCCAGGGTTTGCCCATCGCGCAGTGCAGCAAAGAAAGCATCCGGTTCCAGACCCAACGCCTCAGCAACGGTGAACATCATCGGCTCTCCGTCACCCCACATCATGCCGGGGCCAAAGCCGCCGCCCATCATCATGCCATGACCGTGCATCATACCCGGCCCAAAACCCGCATCACCTTGCTGGTGCATCCAGCCGGGGCCAAAAGGTACTGGGCTATCATCGTCATCCTGTGCCATCACAGCAAAGGCGCTTCCCGCGATAAGCGCCGCTACAGCAAACAATAGAATCAGTGATTTGCGTGTCATGAGATAAATTCCTGTTCTGTAGATCATTTTCATTTGATCACAGATTGCCACAGGTGTTTATCGTGTCCGTGTCGCTTATATGAAGTTTCTGTAAAGCTCAAGCCAGAGGCAGCGTAAAACTGAACTGGCTGCCTTTGCCAGGGCCTTCACTTGTGGCATGAATGGATCCGCCCTGTGCTTCGACTAGATATTTTGCCACCGTCAAGCCAATCCCACTGCCTCCTCGGTTGCGAGATCGGGATTTATCTACGCGGTAGAAACGCTCGAAAATGTGCTCCAGATCACTGGACACGAGGCCGATCCCCGTATCGGACACCGAAAAAAGCAGATGGTGCTTTTCCATGGTTGCTGTCACACGAACTTCGCCACCAGAGGAAGTAAATTGCAGCGCATTACCGAGCAGATTGGTTAAGACCTGCGCGGTACGATCCATGTCAGCCTGCACAGGGGGTAAATTATCGGCTATATCGGTGATGAGTGTAATGTTTTTCTCATTAAACTGAGGACGCATCCTATCCACTACCGGCGCGAGAATCTCATCTGGTTTGCAGGTTGTGATTTGTACCTGTACCTGACCCGCTTCAGTGCGGGAAAGCTCCTGTAAATCCTCAACCAGACGTTGCAACCGGTCAGCTTCGCGGTGAATCAACTGAAAAGTCTCCGGAGTCGCCAGCAATACCCCATCCTGCAAGCCTTCCATATAACCCTTGATCCCTGCCAGGGGTGTTTTGAGTTCATGGCTGACATCGCCCAATAAACGCACACGCATCGCTTCGGTATCCGCCAGCGATGCTGCCATGCGATTAAAACTGTCCACAAGCTCCGCAAATTCATCGTGGGTATCCAGTCGCAGACGCTGCTCATAGTGTCCGCTTGCAATGCGGTGGCTGACAGTCACCAGCGAACGAATGGGGCGGATGATGCGCTGGCTTACAAACCAGCTCACACCCATCGCCGCCAGAATAGCAGTCAACCCGGAAATCACCAGCGCGTTATTGATGGCATCGCGGAAACTGGCTTCTATTTCGGCATCCAGTTCAGTCATGTGCTGCCCGGCCATACCAAACATGTTGCCCCGCATGTGGGTCATCTGCTGCGAGAAGTTGGCTGGGGCTACAAACGCGGTGGCGATTGCAAGCACGACCAGGCCGACGATGACTACCACAATGTAGGATGCAAACAATTTATGAGACAGTTTCATCGCGGTTCGTCCGCGAACTTGTAGCCTACACCGCGCACCGTGACGACGAACTGCGGGTCGGACGGATCAGCCTCCAGCTTCTGCCGGATATGCCCGATATGGACATCAACGACCCGGTCCTCTCCGTAGAAGTCATAGCCCCACACCCGCTCTAAAAGCTGTTCGCGGCTGAGAACCATCCCCGCATAAGCCGCCAATGTAGCCAGCAGTTTAAATTCCAGCGCAGTCAATTCGATCTTCTCACCATTCCGTTCAACTTCGTGCCGTCCGGTGTCGATCTTGAGATGCTTGAAAGCAAAAATTTGCTTATCGTCCTGGGTTGTATTGCGTCCGCGCCGCAGCAAGGCTTTAACCCGTGCGACCAGTTCACGAGGGCTGAACGGTTTAGTCAGATAATCATCAGCGCCGGCGGTTAAGCCCAGCACACGATCAAATTCCTCGGACTTTGCCGTCAGCATCAAGACATATACTTCTGATTCGCGGCGGATGTGCTGAAGCACTTCCATACCATCCATTTCTGGCAGCATGATGTCAAGGATTACTACATCGGGATGATAACGGCGGAAGGCAGCCAATCCCTGAACGCCATCGCGTGCCAGATGGATCATGTTGCCATCGCCTTTCAGATAGGCTTCGGCCACGTTGAGGATGCTGTCCTCATCGTCAATTACCAGAATTGTCGCCATCGTTTTGGTTTCTTCGCTATTTGGTTTTCCACGCTCCATTATGACATCAAATCGTGAGAATCAAGATGCCACTGCCGTTTGAATCGTGCTGCCCAATCGATTCTGACGATTTGCAGGTTGTGCCTGTTGCATTCAGGCCGAATCGCGTCCAGAATCAGATGAGGAGTTCCGCTCGCGCTGGATGTGATCTGTTTGTTCCTCAAGCTTCATAGGATACCCCTTCAACAGTATGAACGACACACTGCTCATTTACCTGATCCTGACCGGGGTACTGGTCGCGGTGGCGGTGGTCGCGGGCCGCAGGGTTCGCCGCCGTATCCCACCGGCACAGCCAGCCCCCGGCTGGATTTCGCAGCGGGCCGAGTTTATGGAGCGCGGCGAGGAATACTGCCAACTGCGCGCTGACTTCAACTACACGGATGAAAAGCCGGCGACCTCGCGTGTCACCCTCACCACCTTCAGCCTGGAAGACCACCGCCGCGAAGTCCTCTCGGACCGCATGACCGAGCGCGACTTCAGCCAGCAGCGCACTAGACTGCGCCGCGAGGGCTGGAAAGAAGCGCACCAGTCCGCAGACCGGGAAGGCCAGTCGTTCTTCTTCTGGCGGATGCAGCCGTAAACCCAGTTCTGCTACAATAGCACTACAGATGAGCTTTGAGGTGGAGCATGGTTGTACAATCGCCCCTCACAACCGAGGAATTTGAGGCATGGGTGCGCCTGCCCGAAAATGCGGAGCGGCATTTTGAACTCATCAACGGGGAGATGGTCGAAAAAATGGCGAGCCAGCAGAAACATTCGAGCGTCTCCACGTTATTGTGCAGCTATGTCACCATGCACATCCATGTCCACAATCTCCCCGGTTTTACCACTGGCGAAACCGGCGGTTATGACCTGGGGCCGGGCCAGCGCTTTATGCCGGACTGCGCCTATATCCCCGATGGCAAACCCGGCATCGAGGTCTACAGCAGACAGCATCCTGTTCTGGTCATCGAAGTCGTTTCTGATCCCTCGAATGAGCGCGAACTGCGCCACCTGCGCAACAAACGCGAAAGTTACCTCAAAATCGGCGCGACAGTCTGGGAAGTGTACCCTGAAGATGCGCTGGTGGACATCTTCACACCGGATGGACGTTACCGTACCGAACGCGACAAGCTCACCTTTGCTGGCCTGCCCGGTTTGGAAATACCGCTCGTGAAGATATTTGAGTAATCGGTTCCTCATCAACAAAAGTCCCCTTCAGCTAAGGAAAGGGACTTTTTTATTCCTGTGGTCACGATGAACTATTGATCGTGCCGTCAGAGCCGTCAGTGCGCCGGGACCGGGGCCGCGCCGATCTGCTGCAAGACCGTGAACATATCGGCCAGCATCCAGTGTTCGACAATCCTGTTGTCGGCGATCCGGTAAACGATATAGAGCGGGGCGGATACAATCTTGCGCGTCGGGGCAATCTCCATCAGTTTGCCGGCGTGTACTCCGTGAAAAGTCGCCCGGACAAAGACCTTGTCGTCCTCGGCGACCATGTCATGAGCCTCCAGCCAATAGCCGGGGAAGGACACTTCAAACATGGCAATGTGCTGTTTGAGTTCGTCCTCAGCGATGTATTTGTCCAGTGTAGCCTGACTCTTGTCTTTGCGGAGGGCATCGAGGTAACGTTGAACCAGAGCTTTATTCGCTTTTGAAGACATCTTTACCTCCAATTGATATTTATTCGCGCGCTTCCCGCAAACAGCGCTTCACCTCCTATTCTGAAACTTAAAACGACACGGCCATTCACGCCAGTGTCGTTTGTCATCATATTGTGAAATTTATCACCATTGGTGACGATTTAGAATCCGGCCCTACAGCGTCATCAGGTAGGCCACCAGATCGGCCACGTCCTGCCCGGTGAAGTGATCCGAATAGCCGGCGTACATACTCACCCGGAAGCCCGGCACGATATGATGCGCGGGGTAGAGGATGCTGTCTTCGATGTACTGTTCCGCGCTCAAGCCTGCCACTCGTGTGGCGGCGCGTTCATGAATAGCGGCCAGATTTGGGGCCAGTGAGAAACCGGCGCTGCTGCTGGAAACCTGATGGCAGGCTGCGCACGGCGGCGCGTCGTGGATGCCTGCCATGAAAATGGTCTGGCCGCGTTCAACATTGCCCACCACCCCGGCCCGGTGCATATCCAGCACCTGAATCCACGCTTGAGGATGTGAACACCCCGCCAGTAAACCCAGCGCAATCACCGCCAGCCACCGTTTCATCGAACCAGCTCCATATACGAAAGTCAGTCACAAAAAACGGGGCGTCCTGTGTGAACGCCCCGCGTCAAGGTTCAACCAGGTCTGAACACTACATGCTCAGCTTGAGGACGCCGCCGGTCATACCCGGCATGAGCGCCATCGTGCCGTAGGAGACATACAGCGCGCCGTCCGGGCCTTTGGCGATGCCAAACGGCGCAGGCAGACCTTCCGCAACCGGGGTGATCCCCTCGGCGCTCACTGTCACCACGCTGCCCGGCCCAGGCCCTGCTTCGCCGAAGACCACAAGCTGCACCGCGTACAGGGTATCGCCATCCAGCAGGATGTCGGTCACGGCGTTCAGGCCGCCAAAGGTTTCTGCCAGTTCGCCGTTGGACCAGCGCTCGATCTTGGCCGCGCCGGGGGCCAGACCTTCGCCCAGGAAGCCGATGTACAGGTCGCCGTTTTCAGCAATTTCAATCGAGTCCGGCACCGAGTTATCGGGCCATACCTGCACGGTCTGCAAACCGGCTTCGGCAGTCCACGACAGCAGGGCATTCTGACCGGCATTCACGATATACAGCGTGCCATCCGCGCCCCACGCGATGTCGGTCACGTTCGTGTCATAACCCCGACCATCGGGATCGTTGGCAAGCTCATAGCCATTCATCTGAATGACGTTCTTCACCGCCAGAGTCGCCATGTCGTATTCGACCACCGAGTCGCTCCAGAAAGCGCCGGTATTGGCCGGGCCGCCACCGCTGTACACCACCCACAGCGAGTCGTCCCTGCGGATCACCCGGTACAGACCCATCGTTTCCATACCAAAAGCGTAGCTTGGAAATCCGGGGATCAGGTCCGACGCGCTCCCATCCGGGGCCACCGAGATAATCCGCCCGCTCAGGCCGCTGCGAACCGTCGATTCGCCTTCCGGCCCACCCATCACACGTTCCGTTTCGCCGCCCGTGCCGGCATCGGCGACGAGCAGGTTGCCATCGGCATCGAACGCCAGCCCGCGCGGTGCGCCAAGATCAGCCAGCACCACCTCGCCCGGCAGCGGCGGCATTTCCTGAGCCATCGCGGGTGCAGCGATCATCGTCAGGCTGGCCGCAAGCGCCAGTGTCCCCATCATTTTCTGAAACATCTTTGTGCTCCTGATAAATATCCATAACCTCAATCAACAGACCCCAAGATAATTCATCTGCCGCCCCTGCGTCATCCGCCTAAAGTCGGAGGCCTGCCCGACCATCCGGCGTAGATTCACGGGAATGGCCTCAGTGCAGATGCGCTGGCGCCCCTCTATAATCGGAACAAATTACGCCACACAAAGGACGCTTTCATGAAAATCACCGCCATTAAACCCTATATCGTTTATGTGGAATCCCGCCGCCGCAACCAGATGATCGTTAAGGTAGAAACCGACGAGGGTATTTACGGCTGGGGCGAATCCGGCCTGTCGGTGCGCGAATTTGCCGTAGAAGGGGCCGTCAAACACTACACCGAGTTTCTGATCGGCAAGGACCCCTTTCAGATTGGGCGGCACTGGCAGGAGATGTATCGCAGCCAGTATTTTGAGGGCGGGCGCGTGCTGACGGCGGCTATCTCCGCTATCGACATCGCTCTGTACGACATCAAGGGCAAAGCGCTCGGCGTGCCGGTCTATGAGCTGCTCGGCGGCAAACAGCGCGATTTCATCCCCTGCTTTGCAACCGTCTCGATCACCGGCGGTAAACCGCGTTTTGTCGACCCCGGCCAGCGCACCTTTGATGACTTCATCGCCGATGTCCAGTTGCTGATCGAAAAGGACTGGCCCTGCATTCGCGTGGGTATGGCCGGTTCCAACCCGGACTACGGCCCGGATATTTTCGAGCCGCGTGAGTCGATTGCCAGAACCGCCGAAGCCATGAAAGCGGTGCGCGCGGTGGTCGGCACAGAGCCGGTGCTGGGGGTGGAATTTCATCACCGCCTGAGTGTGGCTGAAGCCGCCTCCTTCTGCCAGCGGATGCCTTCCGGCACGCTCGACTTTCTGGAAGAACCTATCCGCGATGAGACGCCCGAAGCCTATGAAACACTCCGCAAAATGACCGATGTGCCCTTCGCCATCGGCGAGGAGTTCAGCAGCAAGTGGCAGTTTCTGCCCTACATCGAACGCGGCATCACCAACTTCGCGCGCATCGATGTGTGCAATGTCGGCGGCCTGACCGAATCCATGAAAGTTGCCGGCTGGGCCGAAGCGCATTACATCGACCTGATGCCCCACAACCCGCTCGGCCCGATCTGCGCGGCAGCGACAGTTCACCTGGGCGCGGCAGTTGCCAACTTTGCCTGGATGGAAGTGCGCCTGTCCCCTACTGAAAGTCTGGCCGTCTACGAAGACGAGCTTTTCCCGCTTCAGCCGGTGGCGGATGGCCCGAACTTCCCGGTGCCCATTACACCGGGTCTGGGGATCGAAGTCAACGAGGAACTGGCCGCCTCGCTCACCGCGCAGTATTCCGAACCGCCGCACCTGCGCCGCCGCGATGGTTCCGTCCAGAACTGGTAGACGAGTCGGCAGCAAAGGTCAGATTTTCCGCAAGGGCACGTTCTGTCGTGCCCCTGCAAAGCGCAGCCCGGTCTGAGATCACCGGACGTTTCTCAGACCGGGCAGATTTTACGAACGCGGCGGATCATTCCAAATACAAGATCGGGGGCAGCATCGCCAGTCTGCGCTGATAATTCCGGCTATCGACTGCGATCAATCAGACTCTGCACGTAAGTCGAAAAATAGCCTTTATAGCGTTCCTGCAACGCGGGTATCTGCCAGTCCGTCGAGGTCACACGCCCCCGGCAGTTGGGTGCGCCGCACTGACATTCAAAATCGTCAAAATCGTTGGTTTCGCTCATGGCGTAATCGAAACAGATTTCCTCGCCCGTCGCGATGTCGCGCATCGCGGCCAGCCCGACCTGCCCGCGTATCCCCGCGTTCGGGTTGCAGGAGTGATTCACCCTGTCGGCGTCCTCTGGCTCAATCGGGGCCATGTACAAATCCTCGTCAATTTGCAGGCACAGGCTTTGAATCAGTCTGGACTGTTGCGGCAGGGCAGCGCTGTTCATCACCCGCCCGCCCCACAGCGCGACCAGTTCACCGGCAGCAATCGGTTCGCGGGCAAACACACCCAGGCCCCGCCCCGCGCTGGCCCGCGCTTCGACTTTCGGCGAAAGATACGAATAACTCACGTGCGACAATTCAACAACTCACTTTCCATTAGATACACAAGGATCGGTTTATCTTGATCGCAATTGGCGAAAAGCGCAAGCGGCTCCTGAAAGGGCCGAATTAGACAAATCATCCAAATAATATGACGAATTTTTTATATTTTCTGCACAAACGTTTATTCCATATCCGGTTATTCCGGTGTATACTCCTCGTAGAAATACAAAAATTACGATGAAGGAGCCTGAACCATTATGGTTGTTGCACTGCCTGAAATAACCGCTTCGAATCACACAAAGTTGAACATCCCCAGCGCCTACCAGACTGCGATTTCCCAGTACAACCGAGCCACCGAACACCTCAAAGTTGATGATAACATTATCGAATTTATGCGTTACCCACGCCGCGAATTTACCGTGAACTTCCCCGTCCGACGCGACAACGGCAAAGTCGAAATGTTCACGGGTTACCGTGTCCACCACAGCACCGTTCTGGGGCCGTCCAAGGGCGGCATTCGCTACAGCGCCGAAGTGACACTGGACGAAGTGCGCGCGCTTGCCATGTGGATGACCTGGAAATGCGCGCTGGTCAATATCCCCTACGGCGGCGCGAAAGGCGGAGTCGTCGTCAACCCGAAGGAACTCAGCCAGCCCGAACTCGAACGCCTCACCCGGCGCTACGCCTCCGAACTGATCCCGCTTATCAGCCCGCATTCCGACATTCCCGCGCCGGATATGGGCACGAACGAGCAGGTCATGGCCTGGATTATGGATACCTACAGCATGACCGTCGGCTATTCTGTCCCGGCGATTGTCACCGGCAAGCCGATTATCATCGGCGGCAGCCAGGGCCGCACAGAGGCCACCGGGCGCGGCGTGGTCATCACTATGATGGAAGCGCTCAAGCACCTGGGGCGCGCCAGCGACAGAGATGTTTCCGTCATTATTCAGGGTTTTGGCAATGTCGGCTCCAACGCGGCGGCCTATGCGCATGAACTCGGTTTCCGCGTCGTCGGCGTCAGCGATGTGATCGGCGGCATATATGACCCTAATGGGCTGGATGTTCCGGCTGTGCGCGCCTTCGTCCGCGAACACAGCACCGTGATGGATTACCCACATGGCGAGCCGGTCAGCAACCACGAACTGCTGACACTGCCCTGTGATGTCCTGATCCCCGCAGCGATGGAAGGCCAGATCACCGCTTCCAACGCCCCCTATATTCAGGCTGATTTTATTGTCGAAGGCGCGAATGGCCCCACCACGCCAGATGCCGATGACATTCTGAATGATCGCGGCATTCTGGTCGTGCCGGACATTCTTGCCAATGCCGGCGGCGTGATCGTCTCCTACTTCGAATGGGTGCAGGACCTTCAGGCATTCTCGTGGGATTCAGATGAAGTCTTCCGCCAGCTTCAGCGCATCCTCACACGGGCCTTCGATGAAACCATCCATACATCCGAGACTCGCGGCATTGATATGCGCATGGCGGCTCAGGTCACGGCCATCCAGCGGGTTGCCCAGGCGATGCAGACACGCGGTTTTTATCCCTGATCGCGAGCAGTTTGTACCCCTCAGTAAACCACAGGCTGCCGGTGCGCAGCCTTTTTATTTTCAGCAATATGTACAAAAAGCTGGCAGTGCCGCCCGTAGTCTCCATAATCGGACTGAATATGCGAATTTCAGTGAATCACAGTTTTCCGGGCCGCAGGTTAAGACCATGCGGCTAATATGAAACAAGTCCGTTAAAACGGACTCAGTAAACTCGAAAACGAGGCTGAGTCCACTT
>CAZKIB010000238.1:0-9924 GCA_964552425.1 uncultured Anaerolineaceae bacterium
GATAAGCCCGGCGTGTGGTTCTTCAGTCTGGCTGCCGCCAACCTGCCGGCGGTGCGTTTTGCCCGCCAGTTTTATCACCTGCCGTATTTTATGGCGACCATGCGTGTGGCGCGCAGCGGCGATACTGTCACCTATGCCAGTGCGCGCCGGGCCGCCGCCGCCGTGTTTCGGGGCAGCTACCGGCCTGTTTCCGAGGTATACCAATCCGCGCCGGGCACGCTGGAATACTGGCTGACGGAGCGTTACTATCTGTACGCGGCAGATCGCGGCGGGCGTATTTACCGGGGCGCGATCCAGCACCAGCCCTGGCCGCTTCAGAAGGCCGAAGCCGATATTCTCGAAGAGAGTACGGCGCGCTCACACGGGATTACCCTGCCGGGTACGCCGCCGCTGCTGCATTATGCCCACCATATCGACGTACTCGCCTGGAGCATCGAAGCACTGGTCTCATGATTGATACCATGACTCACATTCGTCACATTGAAGAAGTCGCTATGACTGCGCTGCCCGCCCTGCACACTGTCTACTGCGATGGCTGGGTGCTGCGCTTCGCCGGGGGACATACCCGCCGGGCCAATTCGGTCAATGCCCTGTATCCCTCCTCGCGTGATCTGGACGAAAAAATCGACTACTGTGAGACCCTGTACCGCGCACAGGGGCTGCCCACTGTTTTCAAGCTGACCGGCGCGGTGTATCCCACTGACCTCGATGCGCAGTTAGCCGCGCGCGGGTATGAAGCCGCCCCGCCGACCAATGTGCAGGTCGCCGGTCTGGATGGGCTGCACATCCCACCGGCACCGCCCATTCGCCTGCAAGCGGCCCGCACGCCTGACTGGCTGGAGGCTTATGCCCGTATGAATGATGTGCCGGCGCAGCGCCGTGATATTCTGGGGAGGATGCTGGACGCGCTGATTACGCCAACTGCTTATGCGGCGATAGAACAAAACGGCGAGATGATCGCGGTAGGTCTGGGCGTGATTGCCGATGGCTACCTGGGGGTGTTCGATATTGTCACGGCGGCGCAGGCGCGGCGGCAGGGCTTTGGCCGCCAGATCGTGGGCAGTCTGCTGCGCTGGGGACAGGCCAACGGCGCGCATCATGCCTATTTGCAGGTCGTGGCGGATAACGTGCCAGCGGTGGGGTTGTACGAAAGCCTCGGTTTTCGCACGGCGTATCAATACTGGTATCGCGCGAAATCATAAGGGCACGCCGCGATGAACGTGCCCTTGCAACAACCTGATGAGCAGCGCTGCTCATCCCCACTGCGCTTCCCTCGCATATTACTCTAGCATAATTTATCCGGGGCGCAACTTAAAATCTCCGCCAGAGGATGAAGGTCACGGCGGTTAAGATGAGCCACGCGGCCAGCCCGGCAAGCTGCGCGCCGGGATACCACGCCGGACGCAGTTCAAAGATGACTTCGCTCTGACCTGCGGGGATTTCCACCGCCCGGAAGACAATATCCGCCCGGTAAATGGGCATCTCGGTCCCGTTGACCTGCGCAGCCCAGCCGGGATAATAGGCATCGGTCAGCACCAGATAGCCCGCTGCGCCAGCCTGTACGTCGATCACGACCCGTTCCGCCGTGTAGTCACGGATGGTTACAGCGCGTTCATCCTCTGCCTGCGCGCGGGTCCGACCAGCAGACTCCGGGGCATGAAGCAGCGCGGTCTGCGCGGGATCAAACGCCGGGTCGCGCATCATCTCCAATGCGCTGGCTGTGCCGAGATCGGTATCCGGCAGGCTGATCGCCTCGAAGACTACAAAGGCGCGCGGCAGAACGGCCTGATTTTCGTAGAGTTTGATGTCGCTGGACAGCACGCGCTGCCAGTCCGGGTGGACCACAAGCTGCACAAAATCCCCGGTGCGCGTATCGACCAGCGACACCGCCCGCACCTGGGCCGGACCCGCCGCATGAATGGTCACGGATTCCGGCATGAAGGCATCCGGCGCGCTCCAGCGGTCCCGCGTCAGTCCATCCAGCGCGGGCGAGTCGTTTTCCAGAGCCAGCGGCGCGCCATCATCCCAGGTGACGAGGGGCGCTGGACCCCCGGTGTAAAGGACATCCATAGCGGTGGCAGTAAAGGCGGCGGGGTTTTCCAGCGTGAGGGTATCGTCCGCCGCGAGATTAGCCGCGAAGGTCGTGTCATAAGCCACGCCTTCGTGCCACAGGTCAAAGACTTTATCCGTGACCAGATAGCGTGTATTCGTCAGGTTGAGCCAGCGCATATCCGGCAGGCACAGGCCCCGGCATTCATCCCGCGACAGAATCTCGCGCAGCCGTCCGTCAATCGTCGCCAGCGAATCCGGCGGCAGCAGCAGCTTGGAAAAGGCTGTGTAATGGCGGCTGGGCAGCAGGCCGCCGTCGAAACCGTCAAAGGTCGGGATGTTCCAGATCAGCGGCAGATTGGGCGCGACAATTTCCTTGAGTTTGGTGGCGATATGGTTGATGCGCACCGCCGTTTCGGAAAAGCCGTACTGCGCGTAACGATTCTCCAGCGCGGCGCGATCACCGGGGTCAAACAACAGATCGCTGCTGCCCAACATGCGCCCCGGCGGGTTCTGCTCCGCGCCATAGGCCAGAAGCTGGCTGATGGTGAAGCGCTGCGCATGATACGATTCTGGCAGAACCAGTGTGTTATAGGGCAGCACCTGCGCGGCCAGGAATAATTCAGCAGTGACCGCCAGCAGCAGGAGTGCGGAGCGGGCTTTGTGGAATCCCCGAAAGAACAGGCAGACGATCAGCGCGACCAGCGCCAGCCCCCAGCCTGTCCAGGTTGCCGCAGTCGGCGCTGCCGGGCCGATGACATCCTGCGGGGTTTGTACCGCCAGCGTGCTGCTGACGGCCAGCAGGCCGATGACCAGCAGAGCCGGGATGATCTGCCGCACACGTACCACGCCGGGATTTTCCAGAAGCCACTGTAAACCTGCGCCTGCCAGCAGTCCCACGCCGAGCGCGAACAGCGCCAGCCAGCGCGCCGGGACCCGAAAGAAGCTGAAGCCGGGCAGGTGCGCCAACTGCCAGTAGAGCGGGTTGAACTCGCCAAAGGCCAGCAGCAGCCCAAGCAGCGCCACGACAGCCCATACCCAGCGCGCCCGTGAAACTTCACTGCGGCGGGGAACCAGCAGCCCGATGATCGCCAGACTGAGACCAATTACCCCGGCGTAGGCCACATACTCGCCGAAGACGATGCTGTCATAACTGGGCAGCAGACCACGCCCGATAATCAGCGGATGGAATGAGAAGGCTGTCGCCTCGTTCGGGTTCAGGCCGCCGCTGCGGTTGGAAATGCCGGTCAGTTCCATCGTCGGGATCAACTGCGGCACGATCAGCGGCAGCATCAGCACACCGGCAAAGGCCAGAATCAGCACGGACTGGAGGATTCTGCGCAGAGGGAACCAAACCCGGTGAGAATAAACCGCTGCCTCAGATAGCTGTTGATTTTTGCCACCCTGATCCCCGCTGTCCGCGAATTCGATGGCTAAAGGATCAGGAGCGCTGCTTTTCTCCCCCTCTCTGAATTCGGAGAGGGGGCCGGGGGGTGAGGTAAAAACCTGCGCGGCCAGCCCATAAGCGCCTAACCCCACCGCCGAAATAAACACCGTCTGTGTGTGTCCGGTGAGAAATTGCAGCGCCAGCGCCATCGCCAGCAGGGGCAGGTAACGCCGGGGCCGGGCCAGCGCGTGTTGGTACAGCCAGAACAACCAGGGCAGCCATGCCAGACCCTGAAGCTGGTTGATCTGCTCGACATGCGCGCCCGTGTAGCCGCCGAGTCCGAAGACTGCCGCCGCTGCCAGCGCGGCAATCGACCCGTTCAGCCAGCGCCGCGCCAGCAGATAAGCGCCGAGCAGCGCCCAGAAGATGTGGATGAGGACACTCAGGCGGATACCATCCGGCGGAGACAGGGGGATCAGCGGCCAGTTAGGGGGATAAAACCAGCCGGGCTGCGGGTTCGCCAGCAGCGGTACGCCGGCGAAAATCGCAGGCGACCACAGCAGCGACTGGCCTTCCATGAAGGCTGCATTGCGCGCCGCCCAGTAGGGATAAAAATAGGCGTAGGTGTCCCCGCGCCCCAGGATCAGGCCGGAAAACGCCAGTTTATGAAAAAACAGCAGAGTCAGCGCCAGTAATACCAGCGCCGGCCACCAGCGCAGCAGGGTGATTTTCAGGCGTGAGTCAGGCATTCCGTTCAGGACGATGACCCGGCAGGTTCAGCCGAAAGCAGGGTAAACGGGCGCGGCACATAATACACGATATACGGCGCGCCGTCCGTAAAGGCGTTCAGCGCCGCGTCGGATATTTCAAATTCCAGTGCGCCGATGCGCACATAATATCCGGTGCGGCTTTTGTCGTTCTGCCGCTCGCGCAGTTGATAACACGTCACCGGCCCTTCGATGCGCATCACCCGCCCCGGCAGCAGAAATTTCTGATAGTTCTGGCGCAGACTCCAGCCCAGATAAGCCAGCCCCACCGTCACCACCTCGCCGCCGAGCGCCAGTAATATCGCCACTTCAGACACCACCGCGCCCAGCAGCACGGCCAGAATGACCATGCCAGCGATGACGCCGATAAACAGTGTCACCACTGCCAGGGCGATCAGCACAGACCGGCGGCGGGCAAACACCCGGTTGCGCTGGCGAACGGACAGGCGGCCTTCGCGGTTGGCGTGTAAGTCTTCGGTGTTGAAATGCAGCGCAGCATCCAGCATCGGCGTCCTTTCTGCTTGCCACCTGATTTGTAACATCCCGCAGGTGGTTTTGTCCAGATTGCGCAGATCGAAGGGATGCACGCATAACCAACCACTCAGCGAACGGTGGGCAGGCGTCAGGAGTGAGGCGGGTTTTTCTGGTATCTTAAGGAAAATCGACACTCCCCCTGTATATTGGGGGATACGGCCTGCACATCTCAGCCGTACAGTGAGAGAGTTACAGGTCTACTTATGATGGGGAATCCTGATGGCACGTAAAACACTCGCAGTCTGGATTGTGCTGCTGGGCCTCGGTATGGGTCTGTTGAGCAGTGTCCTCTTTTATCAGAAGGCTGTTGGGGTTTCGTTTCCCCTGTTTATTCTTACAGCGGTGGTTGTCATGCTGGCAGCCAGCCGCCCCGCGCAAACGCCGGTCAACTGGCGCAACCTGTGGCCGCTGGTTCCGCTGCTGTTCTTCGCGGGCATGGTTGCCATTCGCGCCGATACGATAGGCGGCGTTCTGAATATCGGCGCGGCGCTGGCGCTGGGCGGGTTGGCGCTGCACTACCTGCCGGTGCGCCACGCACTGGACGAAGCCCCGCTGGAGGAGCATATCGCCGGCACGCTTGAAGCCATGATTTACGCCACCTTCGCGGCTATCGCTGAAGTGGTTCACAGCGTCGGCTGGCTGCGGGAACGAAGCTGGCAGGGCCGCACCGTGATCGCGGTGGTGCGCGGCCTGGCGATTGCCTTACCTGTGATCGTGGTGTTTACGGTGCTGCTTGGCTCCGCCGATGTGGTTTTTGCCGGTTTTGTCCAGGATGCCTGGAATCTGCTGGCCTTCAGCCCGGATGATGGCCTGGTCGACCAGGTCTTTATCAGCCTGTCGGTTGGCTGGCTTGCCACCGGCGCGCTGGCCTATGGCCTGGCCCGCAGGCCGCCCCAATCGCGCACCGTTACTGTGCCCGATACTGAGGTCGATGAAGAACTCGACGCGCATTTTGTACTGGGCGATGAACAGCCCGTGCCGATGGAATCTGTCGAAGTCAGCGCGCCGGCCAAACGCAAAACACGCCCCCTCATTCGCCTGGGAATGATCGAAACCGGCATTGTGCTGGGGCTAGTGGACGTTCTGTTTGGCGTCTTTGTGCTGGTGCAGATGGCTTACTTTTTTGGCGGCGCGGATTTTATCACCGAACGCGGCCTGACCTATGCGCAGTATGCCCGGCGTGGCTTCTTCGAGCTGGTGGCCGTCTCGGTGCTGACATTGGGGCTGGTACTGTGGCTGAATCACAGCACACTGCGCAGCAACCGCCGCCAGAATATTCTGTTTACGGCGCTGTCGGTGATCGTGGTGGCGCTCACCAGCATCATGCTGATTTCAGCCTCGCAGCGCATGTTCCTGTATGAAGAGGTGTACGGCTTCACCCACCTGCGCGTGCTGACGCATGTGTTTATGTTATGGCTGGGGGTGCTGTTTGTCTTTTTTCTGCTGTCGCTGTTCAACCTCAAACCGCGTATTTTTACACTTGGCCTGCTGCTCACCAGCGTGGGTTATCTGGCGACGGTGAACGTGATGAATGTTGACCTGTACATTGCCGAACGCAACATTGACCGCTTTTATCAGGGGTACGCGCTGGATATGGGTTTTCTGTGGCGCTTGTCTGCGGATGCGGTTCCAGCAGTGGTGCGGCTGTACGAGGAAAATAAAACCAACAGCGAAGTCCAGCAGTGGGCTGGACAATGGCTGGCGTATCAGGTGGATCAGCTAGACAGACTCAACGACGAAACGGTGTTCTCGTTCAACCTGGCCCGCCAGGAAGCGCGGGCACAACTCGAAACGATCCGGTCAGAACTGCCGGTTTACGATCCCTATTTTTACTGGTCATCCGAGCGCGATTACTGGGACATCTACGCGGAAACACCCGAACCCGTCACGCGCTAGCGGTTGACTGGTGAAAAGGGCACACGGTCTGTGCCCTTACTGGCGAAAGGGCCGCAGCACCGAAACAACCTTGCCCTGCACATGGCAGTGGGAAGGATGCACATAAATGGGCTGCATGGTCGGGTTTTCGGGCTGAAGGCGAATGCGGTCCGGTTCGTGAAAAATCCGTTTCAGGGTGGTTTCGCCGCGTTCGTCCAGCCACACCGCTACCATGTCGCCATTTTTGGCGGTGCTGGTGCGCCGCAGCAGCACGATGTCGCCGTCGGCGATCATGGCGTCGATCATCGAATCGCCTTTGACCCGCAGCGCAAACACGTCATTGGCATCGGTGTTGCCCAGCATAGCCGGCGTGACTTCAATCGCGTCGCCGTTGGCTTCAAAGGCCGGAACCGGCTCGCCCGCGACGATCTGCCCGACCAGCGGAATCGCCAGCGGGGCCTGCGCGACCTTCACCTTTTTGTTGGTGTCCTGCCCCGGCAGATCACCCACCAGCCGGATACCGCGTGAAACCCGGCCTGAGCGTTCCAGATACCCGGCCTGCACCAGCTTGTTGAGATTGTAATTCACCACCGAAGTGGAGTTGATTCCGGTGGCGGTTCCGATCTCACGGATGGTCGGCGGGAAGCCGTGCGCTTCCACATATTCGTCCATATAGGTCAGAATGTGGCGCTGTCGTTTGGAGAGCTTATTAAATTCCTTCATGTTTCCAATCCATTTCCAACTATCGAAAGGGTGTTCTATCCGATTATAAAGACACACTTGTTCTATGTCAAATAATTGGTTGCGCATCAAGCAAAAAGTCACCCGCATGGGGTGACTCCTGGCAATACGTGAGGATGTTTTCGAAATGATGTGAGGGTCAGTTCGCCCGGCTCATGGGCATGATGACATGCACGAAGTCACTGCGGTTTTCAGGACGCAGGACGCCGGGGCTGGTCGCGCCGTTGCTTTGCAGAATGACCCGCTCATCCGGGATGACGTTGAGTACGTCGATCAGATACTCGACATTGAGCGAGACATCCAGCGGTTCGCCTTCCACCGAAGCGTCCACCATACCGGTGTTATCGCCGCGTTCGTTGCTGCGCCCGGCGATGACGACTTCACCCGGTTCGCCGGGGCTGCGCGCTGGTTTGACGAGGATTTGCGCGCTGCCGGCGGAATCCCGCGCGAAGATGGCCGCCCGCTTGCAGGCCCGCAGCAGGTCGCTGGTGTAGACCACCGTCTGGGTGATATAGGAGCGGGGGATCACGGCAGTAAAATCCGGGAATTTGCCTTCCAGAAGCTGTGATGAAACCAGCGCGTTTTTCAGGTGGAACAGCACAATATCACGATCACCGGGCAGAGTGATGCTGACTTCTTCATCATCTTCGCTGATGATGCGGGCGACTTCGGCCAGCGCGCGTCCCGGAACCACCATGACAAATTTTTCCGGGAAGTGCTGGTCAATCTCGGCGGTGCGCACTGCCAGCCGGTAGCCATCAGCGGCGGCCATTGTCATCGTCGTGCCGTTGAATTCGATATACAGCCCGGTGAGGATGGGACGGTTATCTTCTTTGGCGGTGGCGAACACTGTCTGGTTAATCATCTCTTTGAGGGTGCGTCCGGCTACCACCACATCGCCGCTGCCATCTTCCGGCATCAGCGGGAATTCGCCGGCGTCAATGCCTTTGATGTTCGAGACTGTCGTGCCGCAGCGCACATTCACGGTTTGGGTCGCCACATCCAGCGTGAGGTCGACTCGCTCCGGCGAGAGGTTGTTCACCAGATCGCTCAGCGTGTTTTTCGGCAGGGTAATCGCGCCGGGTTGGTCCACTTTCGCGCCGATCCAGCAGGTAATGCTCATCCCCAGGCTCATTTCCATCGCCGCCAGTTTAAGCCGGGCATCTTCGGCGCTCAACAGAATATTGCTCAGTACGGGGAGAGTCGGGCGGTTTTCAACAGCGCGCCCCACAATGCTCAACCCTTTCGCCAGATTTTCTTGCCGTACACTCACTCGCATGGCGTTTTTCCCAAATACTCCACATTTATCCCAAAATTATATGCGCATTATACCGTAGAGGCTGCAAATCTCACAACGGCCAAATGTTCGATTCTGCCCTGGTCTTAACGACGCTGGCAGGCAGGTATGTTATAATAGCGAAACGCGCATACACCAATCATGAGGTCAGGCACGATGCATCTGTTGATCGAGGGCGAACTCCGTCGATTTGTGCCCATTCGAAATTTTCGAGAAGAATTCGGCCTGCCCGAAGCCTTTGGTGTGGCGATGTTTGAGCCGAAAGACTTTAGCGGGCTGGGGCGCATCGACAGCGCCGGGACCGAACTCAATATTGTCCGGCGGGCGGTGCTGGACGCCGTGCCGTCCGAAATGCCCCTTCAGGAATGGCTGGCTTACCTGCCGCATCTGGCGCGTCTGTTTGAAAGCAAGCTGCACGAAGTCAACCCGGAAATCGGGCTGAAGTCCGTCGAGGTGGAGTACGCCGTATCCGGGTTCCAGGATGTCTGCCAGAGCCTCATCTACGCCATGCTGCGGGCGCGTTCCGCCGGGGAACCCATGCCGGAATTCAACCGGGTGTATGTCGACTGGCTGAACAGCAGCGTGCGCATTTCCTCGACGGTGCATTCCTATATCCACAAAGGCGAATCCTGGGCCGTGCAGGTGGTCAACAATGCCTATGGGCGGGTTGGCCTGATTATCTGGACAGAAAAAGACACCCATTATGTGCAGGATACCGGCCTGGCGTGCCCTGCCGAAGGCTTTATCCAGACCCTGCTCAACGAAGTCGCCGCGCGCATTCTGGTCGCTACCGATACGACTCCGCCCGCCGTATCCGGCACGTAACCGCCGGTCTGCGTTTCTCAGGTTGGACTGGCGGCGATGCCTTCCCTCGCTTGATGAGGCTGCGGTTTTGAAAAGGCGATGATGGCCGCCGCGCTCCCTGCCAGCCCGATCACCAGCCACAGAACCGGCTGGTAGCTGCCAAAGCGATCATAAATGAACCCGGCCCCCACCGGCGCTGCTGTGCCGGCCAGTGTGAGGAACAGCGCCATCACACTGGAAATGCGCCCATAGTGCGCGGAGCCGAACAGTTCGGCGATGATCGAGGCGCGGGCCAGCGTTTGCGCGCCGTAAGCTGCGCCAAACACCACGATAAAAACCCCGATCATCCACAGCGACGACCCCAGCAGCAGGACACCCATCGCCGCCGCCTGAAGCGCGAAGACTCCCGCGACCATCACCCGCCCGGAAAAGCGGGAATCCAGCGGCGCGAAAACCACCCGCCCGGCCAC
>CAZKIB010000239.1:0-3932 GCA_964552425.1 uncultured Anaerolineaceae bacterium
AGAGGATATTCAGCAGGATATGCGCGCCGCTGTTGGAACGCATCTGACGGTGTGGTTCGCCTATGAGCCAGACATCGCGCCAGAAGTGCTGCAACCCTACCGCGCAATTCTGGCCGAGCGCTATCAGGTGTGCGCCACCGCTTTTGACCAGCCGGAACTGCGCATTGAACGTTATGATTACGCGGCGTTCGGCTGTCTGGATGGGCCGGGGGGTGAGCCGCTGCTGACCTATGGGGAGGGGATTCAACTGGCGGACCTGCGCCTTGAAAACGCGGGGGATGGTGTGGTGCGTCTGGCCGCTGGCTGGGACGTGGGCGAGGATGTGCCGCCGAATACCTATTCTGTGTCCCTGAAAGTGTGGCCGGCTGATGAGGCCGCAGAAAACTTCATCACGCAGGTGGATTATGGCCTGCGCAGCGCGGGGTTCGGCTGGCAGATGGCCGAACTGCCGGTTCATGATCTGCCGCCGGGCGATTACCGTATCACGCTGACTGTGTACGATTGGCGATTGGGGCCGCGCCTGCTGGCAGCGGCACAGGATGGCGCGCAGGGTGAGGAACTGACCGTCGCGCACTTCAGTTTACCCGCCGGGGGTGAGGATGCCTGAGCGCCGGGCGCATCTGTTCTGGCTGATCCCGCCGCTGCTGGCCTTCATGTGGCTGGGGACGCGCGGCCTGGATATGGACCTGCTGTGGCTGGATGAATACTTTTCTGTCGGCAACGTCGGCGGCATTCTGCGTGTGCCATATAACCCGGCAGAGGTGTGGATTTCGGTCAGCCAGTACAGCCCGCAGCATGTGCCCGGTTATTTTTTCATCCTGAGCGGGTGGGTGGCTCTGACCGGCTGGAGCGTGTTCACCATGCGGGCGCTGTCGCTGCTGTTCGCGCTGCTGACCATCGCCGGGACGTATCGACTGGGGGCAGATTGGCTGTCGCCGCGCGCGGGGTTGTATGCCGCTTATATCCTGAGTGTCAGCGCTTTGCTGGTACATTTCGCCCATGAGCTGCGCATGTACACCCTCATGGCGCTGCTGACGGCGGCGCTGCTGTGGGTTTACCGGCGGGTGATTGTCCCTGACCGGCGGCCCCGCTGGTGGGAATGGGCCGGGTTATTTTTCAGCGCGCTGGGCCTGATCTGGGTGCATTATGTCAGCGTGATTGTGGTCGCGGCAGTGGGCCTGCATCTGCTGGTGTTCGCGCCCAAAAATCGCCGCTGGTTGTGGATCGCGGGTTTGCTGGCGCTGGCGTGCCTGTCGTTTTTGCCCTGGCTGGATATTCTGCTGGTCGGGGCGCGCTTCATCAATGTGGAAGAGGATACGGGCGTGCCGGTGCTGGGGCCGGTGGGTGTGCTGCAAACGCTGAACCATCTGTTCGGCAACGGCAATATTGGCCTGCTGATTTTCACGGCGGCGTTCAGCCTGCTGGCGATCCGGCAGCGGGGCGCGCGCGATGTCTGGTTTTTTGCGCTGGCGATTCTGGCGCTGACGATTGGGGTCAACGCGGTTGTGCCCATGATTAGCGAGAACCGTCCCCGCTACCTGATTCACCTGTGGCCGCCGCTGGCGCTGCTGGCCGGTCTGGGCCTGACAGTCATGGAGGCACGGCGCTGGCGAATGGCTGCGTGGGTATTCCTGATCGCATGGGTGGTCATCGGTATCAGCCGCACGCTGGACCCGCAGTTTCTGGCGCATCTGGATGGCCCGCGTTATACGAACATCATGCCGCCGCTGCGCGAGATGATCGCCGAGGCCAACCAACTGGGCGACCCGGACGATCTGCTGATCGGTTTTTCACGCGAACAGTACCTGTTTAACGAAGTCAAATTCGGCCCTGTCGCCGAGTATTACCTGCGCGACCTGCGCATGGCGAGTCACTTCATCACCCTGCCGGATATGCGCACGCCAGAACAGATTCGCTCGGACCTGCGGGAGCGAACCGGCACACGCCTGAATGTGTGGTTCGCCACTGAGCCGGTCATCTCGGCGCAGAATCTGGCGGCCCACCGCGCTGCCCTGGAAGCGGATTATGTGCGCTGTGAGAGGGCGGTGAACCGGTCTGATCTGCGTATTGAGCATTACAGGCTGGCGGCTTTCGGCTGTCTGGATGAGGCTCTGCCGTCGGAAGCGCTGGCGCAGTTTGAGGGTGGCATTGCGCTGGATGCCATGCGGCTGGCGGAAGGACCGCAGGGCCAACTGCTGGTGGCGGCGCACTGGTCGGTCAGTGAGTCTGTGCCGCTGGAAACTTATTCCGTTTCGCTCAAATTGTGGAATACGGATGAAGAATTTATCAGCCAGGCGGATGATGGCCTGCGCGCGGCGGGCGCGGGCTGGCGGCTGGCGGAACTGCCGCTGCATGACGTGCCGGCCGGCGACTATACCCTGACGGCCACAGTCTATGACTGGCGAAGCGGTGTGCCGCTGGCCGGGCGCTCGGCGGATGAAACTGGCGAAATTATCCCTGTGATGAATGTCACCCTGCCGTTTGGTGCATAAACGGACTCGACGGGCGGCGCGACGCTGGCTATGATTCTGGCTCACTGAAAAATGGATCGCTGAATAGCAAGGTAGAGCATGACGGAACAAAACGGATTCTATACGCCGGAGCGTGTGCTGATTGTGGTGGCGCACGCAGACGACATTGAGTTTGGGATGGGCGGCACAGTGGCGCGGTGGAGTGACGCGGGAACGCAGGTGACGTACTGCATCGTGACAGACAATTCATCCGGCAGCAATGACCCCGCTACCGAGCGCAGCCACCTGATCGAAACGCGCCGGAATGAGCAGATTACGGCGGCAAAGGTGGTGGGTGTTGAGGAGGTGGTGTTTCTGAATTACCCGGACGGGATGCTTCAGCACACGCTGGAACTGCGCCGGGAACTGACCCGGCTTATCCGCCGGCTGCGCCCGCAGATCGTCGCCACGATGGACCCGACCCTGATGTTCACCCCGGATAACACCTACATCAACCATCCCGATCATCGCGCGGTTTCGGAAGCCACCATTTACGCTGTCTTTCCCAGTGCAGAAACACGGCCCATTTTCCCGGAACTGCTGGCCGAAGGGCTGGAACCGCACAAGGTCGAGAAGCTGTATCTGAATTTCTCGCTGGAATCGAACCTGTTTGTCGACATCCGCGATACCTGGCAGCGCAAGGCCGACGCGCTGTTGTGCCATAAGTCGCAGGTCGGGGAAGACGCGCTGGAATTTGTGCGCCGCTGGGACAACCGCATGGGCGAATCCATTGGCGTGGAACTGGCCGAAGCGTTCCGTGTCCTGAACCTGCATGAACCGGCCAGCACGCAGTAGAAACTGTGCCGCAGCCAGGGTTTATGAGTAAATGATGAGAACGGTGGTCATGCGGTCATTTTGATGCTCCCCTGTGCGACGTTTGTATAGAAGGACGAGAACAACCCATCATCTGAATTACAGGAGACCAACCCATGAAATACCTGCTGCTGATGTACGCCAGCGAGTCCGAGACGCCCGAAGACATGTCTGAAATCTATGAGGCCTGGGTTGCCTACATGCAGGAGGGGAACGCCGCCGGGGTGATCGTGTCGAACGGTGGTGTTGCGCCGGACTCCAGCGCCACGACGCTGCGTGTCCGCGAAGGCAAATCGTTGATTACCGACGGCCCGTTCGCCGAAACGCACGAGCAGTTGGGTGGATATTCGCTGCTCGAATGCGAGAACCTCGACGAAGCGATTCGCTGGGCGGAGAAGATTCCCACCGCAAAGTATGGTGCGATTGAGATTCGACCCTTGTGGTCGCCGAACCAATAAGCCGGAATGACCGCAGCCGCGCAGATTGAAACGATCTTCCGCGAAGAACACGGGCGCGTTCTGGCGGCGCTCATCAGCCGGTTTGGGGATTTCACGCTGGCGGAGGATGCGCTGCAAGATGCCCTGGTGAATGCGCTGGAACGCTGGGAAA
>CAZKIB010000239.1:3961-6654 GCA_964552425.1 uncultured Anaerolineaceae bacterium
CGCAGCCCTGGCGCATGGCTGACAACTGTCGCCAAACGCCGGGCCATTGACCGGCTGCGGCGCGCCTCGACACAGGCGCTTACCGATATTCCCCCTGACTCACTGGCTGCGGACGACGATGAGGATGTGGAGATGGACAGCATCCCGGATGACCGGCTGAAACTGATGTTCACCTGCTGCCATCCCTCGCTGGCGCTGGAAGCACAGGTCGCGCTGACCCTGCATACGCTGGGCGGGCTGTCGACACCAGAAATCGCGCGGGCGTTTCTTGTGCCTGTGCCGACGATGGCCCAGCGGCTGGCGCGGGCGCGGGCAAAAATCCGCGATGCCGGCATCCCCTATCGTGTGCCACCTGCCGATTTACTCCCGGAACGACTCGACGCGCTGCTGGCCGTCATCTACCTGATCTTCAACGAAGGTTACGTTGCCACCGGCGGTGATTCCCTGACGCGCAGTGACCTGTGCGCTGAGGCGATCCGCCTGGGCCGGGTGCTGGTTGATCTGCTGCCGGCAAACGCTGAGGCGCGCGGCCTGCTGGCGCTGATGCTGCTGCACGATTCGCGGCGCGAAACGCGGCTGGATGCGGCGGGCGAGCTGGTGCTGCTGGATGAGCAGGACCGGGCACGCTGGGATCAGGCGAAAATCCGTGAGGGGACTGCGATTCTGGACGAGGCGCTGGCCCTTTATCAACCCGGACCCTATCAGGTGCAGGCCGCCATCAGCGCGCTCCATGCCGAAGCGCAAACGGCAGACTCGACGGACTGGCAGCAGATCGCGGCGCTGTATGGCATGCTGGCTGTGATGATGCCGTCGCCGGTGGTCGAGATCAACCGGGCGGTGGCGGTGGCGATGGCCCAGAGTCCGGCGGCGGGGCTGGCGCTGCTGCACCGCATCGCGGGGGTGGAGAATTATTATCCCTATCACGTCGCCCGTGCGGACCTGCTGCGGCGCATGAACCAGCGCGAGGCTGCCGCCGACGCTTATGAACGGGCGCTGGCCCTGTGCGGCAACAGCGCCGAGCGCGCCTATCTTCAGCGGCAGCTTGACGGGTTGGCACAATCTCCTCGATAATCTATGCCGGATGAACAAAACGAGGGGGCTATGGATCAGAACAAAGCAGGTTTCAGTTCGATTGACGAGTACATCGCCACGTTCCCTGAAGCGGTTCAGAGCATCCTGCAAGAAATGCGCGCTGCGATCCAAGCCGCCGCGCCTGATGCACAGGAAAAGATCAGCTACCAGATGCCGACCTTTGCGCAGAAGGGTAATCTGGTTCACTTTGCGGCCTGGAAAAACCATATCGGATTTTATCCGGCGTCCAGCGGCATTGCGGTATTTGAGGACGAACTCACCGGTTATGAACGCACCAAGGGCGCCATCCATTTTCCCATCAACCAGCCTCTTCCTCTGGACCTGATCCGCCGGATTGTTCAGTTCCGGGTCGAGGAAAATCTCCAAAAAGCCGCCGCCAAATCACCGGGTAAAAAGAAGTAACGCATTCGAGGATAGACAATGACCAGTTGGAAAACATTCGCGCAGCAGGCCCCGGAACTGGCCGCCTTCGGGGAGAGTCGTTTTCGCGGCAGGGTGGCCTACCTGGGCACGCTGCGCGCCGACGGTGGCCCGCGTGTGCATCCGGTCACGCCGATTATTGGCGAGCAGTTGTACCTGTTTATGGAGCCGACCTCGCCCAAAGGCCGGGATTTACTGCGCGACCCGCGCTACACCCTGCACTGCGCGGTAGAAGATTCCAGCGGCGGCAGCGGTGAGTTTTATGTTCGGGGCCGGGCGATATTCACCGACGATCCCAATGCGCGGGCGCTGGCGATACAGGCATCCTCCTATACGCCGCAGGATCGTTACATTCTGTTCGTGTTCAGCGTCGAATTTGCCTTCATGAACACCTATGTGGATGGCACACCACACCCCCGGCGCTGGCAGTCGCCCGATTGATTCGCGCAAACGGTCTGCCCTGGATCAGCGCATACTCACATTTCATAAACATTTCATAAACCTCAACCATCAGCGTAAGGGGAAATGTGCTGTAATAATTTTACGCTTTTAAGAGAGGTGAAAAATGTCAACGCCCCGCAACGACTACTGGACAGACCTTCAAACCATCGGAACCGAAACGGTGTTGATCGAGATGACGCGCTTTGGCCTGCTGTGGCATGGTCACGCAGCGCGCCTCATTGATGGCGGCAATATTGACCGCAACGCCCTGGCGATTGCCTGGGGGGCAGATCAGGAGCAGGTTTACAAGGACGTGCTTCAGGGAGCCTGCCTGTCGATGGAGCATCGGGAGCATCGCAGTCACCCGCACGGGCGTCCGCCGGAGACCCCCGCCAATGGCATGTTCGTCATGGGGTGCTGGCGTTCCTTCTCAAGCGGCCCCGGCCAGAATAAATAAGCCGGCCAGCATTTCAGCCCGTCAGCAAAAAGCAGAGCAGGCGGCTGAATGGCGAACAGGCTAACCTGTTTCAAGTATGAGACCGTTCGTTTACGCCGGGTGCGCAGGGGGACGGTTTTTTGTTTCCAATCAACAATCGGTTACGCGGGCAGCGCCTGCACATTCACCACATATTCTGCCGGCTCACCGCCGACTTCGGGGATAATGACTTCAAATGAGGTGGATTCATTCGAGCGCAGGTCGATATTCTCAAGGTCGATAAAACGGGCCGCGACCACATTGC
>CAZKIB010000239.1:6691-9217 GCA_964552425.1 uncultured Anaerolineaceae bacterium
ACCGTCGCGGTGACACGCGGGGCGCGCAGCACCCGGTCCCCGATGTTGGTAATCGTCCCGCTGATGACCAATTCACCCGCCTCGTTAAAGCGCGATTCATCAATCCAGCTTAAGTCATCCGGGCCATAAACCACCTGGTCAGTCGTTGGCTGCCAGTCCGGCGAACCGAGGATAATTTCGTAGGACGCGGCCAGCGCCGGCTGACCCTGCCCAAAACGCAGGCTGAACGGCGCGAATCCGCCCGGCAGCACTGTGTAACCCATTGGCAGGTCGACAGCTTCGGCGACAGGCAGCCCCTCGGCAGTGGTGAGAATGGCGCGGATGGGAATGCCGGTGACTGGCTCTGTGCCATAGTTGGCGACTTCGCCGGTGACGTAAAACACACCGCCCGGTGTCGTCCACGTCTCTACATTCAGGATTTCGAGGCTGCTGGCGGCCATCGATACCAGCACAGACAGATCGGTGGGCTGGAGTTCGCCAGCCGGGTTGAGCCGAAAGCTGTTGATGATTGCCTGAACCTGATCGAAGAGAATTGGGTTGTCCGGCAGGATCACTTCCAGCACACCGACAAAGCCGCTTTCCAGCTCGACAAAGGTATTCGTCTGCCAGGTTCCGCCGCCCGGAGCCGCGCGCAGCCCGGTCAGCCGCCAGCTTCCATCGCCCATCGCTTCGCGGCTGGATTCCTTGTAATGGTTGGCATCCGCGCGGATTTCCTGCTGGTAGCGGTTGAGCAGATTGTTCAGCGCGGCGGCATCTGGTGTCTGTCCGGTGTTGACCACCGCCAGCGTCACCAGCGGGATGGGTGAATCCGGCGGGGAAAAACTGGTTACGGCCAGGGTGGTGGCATACTGGGTAAACGCCGGCCAGTTGCGCGGTACGGTGACGGAGAACGCGCCCGAAGGATGTTCATAAACCAGTGGTGACAAATCAGGCGGCAGCGGGGTCGGCGCGAAGACCACTGCGCCGCTGCCACAGCCCGCCAGCCAGGTGCTTACCAGAATGATCCAGAAAATGCGTCCCATAGTCCTAAAGTATAGTGCATCTTATCGCAGAATCAATGTAATATAAGAAATAGTATAAGGATAGAGTTTTGCAGCCTGGTTGATTATTACGTAAAATTATGCTATTCTCAATTTTGCTGATGTGATCCTGTGGATCACCCATGCCCTGGATACCCAGGTACAACGATAAGGATCATCACGGATGTATACCGATAATGCGCTGTTGTTTCCCCATCGTGCGATTACCACACTGCGTACCTTGCGGGGGCGCAAATGGCAGGCCCTTTGTGAACGGGTGCTGGCGCTGCCGGAAACACACGAAGAAACGCTGGCGTTCATGCTGATGATGATTCGACTCAACGGCTGTCTGGGCTGTGAGACAGACAGCTACCGGGCGATGCGCGGCTGTTCTGCCTGTGCCCAGCAAACCCTGCGCCGTTACAAGGGCAGCGATGATGAACTGCTGAAAAACTTCGAGGACGCGCTGCAAGACGTGCGTGAATTTGCGGCCAGCGGGCTGCCGGCGGGTGTGTATCAGTATCAGAACATCATCGAAATTCACTGACTTTACCGGCCTACGGAACCAAACAGCTTATGAAACGTGAACCGGACTGGGAAACCCTGTCGGAAATCAATTTTTTGTTGTACCGGCGTATGACCGAACAGTTGACGGTGGCCCTCACTGCGCTGGAACATACCTCGGCCCAGGACCCGCAGCGGGAACAGGCGCAGGGCGCGGTAGCGGCGGCGCTGAATATGTATACGGCCTGGGCCAATCTGATCCGGCACAAGGCGGGAGAAGCGCCTTTGTTGTCCGGGTCGCAGCAGTTCCACAGCAGTGATCTTTTTCAGTGGATTGCCAGCACCCTGCAACTGCCGGACCTGCCCAATGTGGATACGAGCGTCATGCTGAAAGGCAATCGCGCCATCGTTCAGGAATCGCTGCTGCTGCTGCAATCCTGCGCCCATACGCTGGGGCCGGGGGTGCGCGTGACCGTCGAACAGCACCCGCGCGGTTTCTGGTTTCGCGTGCGTTTTCGCGCCCTCAGTGATCTCCCCGCCACACTTGAGGAATTGTTCGCCAGCCTGCGCGCCAACTGGCGTGTGCAGAGCGCGGCCTTTGAACTGCGCAGCGCGCGTGATTTTCTGAGTCTCAACAACAGCGAATTGTATTACTCTGTACAGGAGCGCGACTGCGAACTGTCGTTTTTTGTCTGGTTCGCCCAGCAGCCCGGCGGCGCGGCATCCTCCCAGGAAAAAGCCAGAGCGCTGCTGGACGCATTCAATACGGATGATACCTATCAGGTCATCACGGATTAACACAGTCCGCCTTGCAAGACGTTCATATTTTATGCTATAATGCGGCCCAACTGCACCTTGGAACATACTCAGGTGTAATTTTCTGTTGATTACGCCAAAATCGTCCCAGGCACAATCTGTAAACAGGATATTTCAAGAGAGGGTGGTCAGGCTATTAGTTCCGCAGAGTTTCGCATTAATGATGAGATTCGGGTTCGTGAGGTCC
>CAZKIB010000239.1:9234-9867 GCA_964552425.1 uncultured Anaerolineaceae bacterium
GAGGTCCGGGTTATCGCCGATGGTCCCGATGGTACCGAAAATCTCGGAGTCATGTCGATCCGAGACGCGCTGGCACTGGCAGAATCGCGTGGGGTAGATCTGGTTGAGGTTTCGCCTAACGCGAAGCCGCCGGTTTGTCGCATTATGGATTTTGGGAAGTTCCAGTACGAGCGGCAGCGGCGCGAACGTAAAGCGCGCAAGCAGCAAAAAACGGTTGAAATCAAAGAGATCCAGCTTCGACCCAAGACCGACGGTCATCACCTCTCATTCAAGGTGCGTGATGCGCGCAAGTGGATTGAAAAAGGCATGAAGGTGAAAGTGCGGGTGCGCTTTCGTGGCCGTGAACGCGACTATCCCGATATTGCGCGTGACCGCATGGAAAGTATTGCGGCGGAACTGAAGGACGTGGCTGTTGTGGAACAGACCCCCAGCATGGAAGGCAACAATATGCTGATGATCCTTGCGCCGATCACGGACAAAAACAAATAAATCTGGAGCATACTCGTGGCGAAGAAGTATAAGCTGAAAACCCATAAATCTACAGCCAAGCGCTTTAAGGTGACTGGTACTGGTAAAGTTCTGCGGACCAAAGGCGGCAAGAGCCACCTGCGCCGCCGCACCCCGGCCCGTACC
>CAZKIB010000240.1:0-2741 GCA_964552425.1 uncultured Anaerolineaceae bacterium
GGGGGAGGTGGCTGCCGCAGGCAGACGGAGGGGGTCCAGTGAAGCAGCGGGCTTGTATACAGATGATTTCGCCAACGCCATCCTTTACCCCTTTGCGTCTTCGCGCCTTTGCGTTTAATTCTTCTTCACGGTCTGATGAGCGCCAGCACATGCGACAGGCGCTTGAGATCGTTCGACAGCAGCCGCGAGATATGCCGCCCGGCGCGCACCATAAAGTCATAGCGCTGGTCATCCGGGAAGGTCCACATGGCATAACGCAGCGCCGCCGCCAGCAGATCGTCAGAAGGTACTTCGGAGGCGTTCAGCACCAGCCGCAGATAGTCGCTGCGTTCATTGAACCGGCGCACCTCCTCGCCGGTACAGGGTTCCACATCGCTCAGACTCAGCGGTGGACGCGGCGGCAGGCTGTGAACCATAAAGCCGTTGTCGCTGAAGCCCACACTCAGGATGCGAATCGTCACCGGGACCATGCGGTTGTTGCGATGATCCAGCAGGGTATTGATATGCACCCCCTCGGCCATCACCAGTTCTGTCACCAGTTCGTCACTTTCGATCTCGACGGCGAAGATCAGGCCATAGACCCACAGGCCGGGGCTGTTCGCCACTGGCGCTTTGACCAGGGCGCCGAAGTCATGCTGCCGGTCTATCTGCGTGCTGTGCGTGCCACAGTCAAAGCCCACCGTGCTGGCCCGCAGCACCCGCCCTACGATTTTGCGTTCGTTATCAGTCACCTGCTGGTTCCTCTTGCATGTCAGCCGCGATTCACAGACCGGGTATCGAAGCGGCGTTTGTCGTGTTTGAGCAGAAATTTACTGCGTGCCTTGGCAGAAGAATAGAGCGAATCAACAGGAATATCAGTAGACAGACGAAGCTGCGCTTTAATCAGTTCTTCCAGTTTACGCTCATCGTCCTTGCTGACGACAGCCAGTTCATGGGCGCGGGTCAGCGCGTAGGGGTAGGGGTTGCGCCCCTGCATCCGGCACTGAGCCAGCAGCAGGGCGTGCAGTTCATCCACCCACTGTTTATTGCGCGCTACCCACACGGGAATATCGACGCGCACGATACTGGGCGTAAAGGCGCTGCCGACATTCAGGTAAAAAAAGGCGACTTCGTAATTGACACCGCGTTCCTTGAATTCCAGGTTGCGCGGCGAGTTCTGCACCATGATGGCCGAGCGTTCACCGGGTTCCAGAATAAGGCGGAAAAACTGCCAGTCGCGCAGACCTTCCAGATCACCGGCCGGCGAACCGTGCTGGCGCTGGCGCCATTCGTCTTCGCTGCCCACACTCAGCAGATACAGCAGGCGGATAAAGCGTTCGCCGCGAATCGGGTTGTCGATGTACCCGGCCAGCACCGCCCCGGCATCGTGCAGGTGGACCAGCGCCGCCATGTACTGGCGGAACAGGTCAATATTTTCCTGATATTCACCGCCGCTCTGGAACATCAGGCGGTTGTCGAACAGGGCGATCAACGGGCGGGCTTCGTCGCGGAATTCCCAGGCGCGTTCGGCCAGAAACTGAATCTCTGCCACGGTGCGCCGGTCATCCACCGAACGGTTGCGGATGAGCCGCCCGTATTTGTCATGCACATGATCCTTGTGAAAAAACAGGCGCGGCATGGTGAACTGGTCGGGCGTGCGTTCCGTACCATAATGATAAACCAGCGCGCCCATGTTCAGCAGAAAATAATGGATAGGGTCCTGCTCATTCGGGTAGATTTGCGAACCGTCGGCAGCGATCAGGGTGGCACTTGGCGGGGGTTCCGGCGCAGGGGCGATGGTGTTGACCGCTTCAGCACCGGCCACGTCCAGCGGGGCCGCGCCGCGATAACCGCTGACATCCGACTGCCGCACCCATTCGATCCGCTCCCACACCGCATCTACATCGGACGCCTGCTCGAAGCGCTCGAACGCCTTGCGCATCCGGTCCCCCATGTCGAAGTCAATCTTTTCCAGCATTGACCCCATGCGCGCAATCTGACTCACCAGTTCCTTAAATTCCAGTGCCATACCTTACCTTCCTGTTTCTACCAGACTAGCACGAACGTTCTAAAAGGTCAAGCGTGGTTGTAATCATTGACTTATAATCGGGTATCCTATAGTCTCACAAGGCTTTCCTGATAGGACGTTCGTACCAATTGCACATATTAAATCCCTTACAATTCCTACCAAAATGTGCAATAATATTTTGGCATGGTTATACTAAAATACTGAACTGTCACACTCCACAACTAAAGTTATTCCGATAAGCCTTTTTGCAGACCGCCTCTATCGACGTTCGGGTTAGTCAGTTCAGTATGGAGTAGCCATGACAGCCAATCAGGTAGTAAGTCAGCAGCAGACCAACATCGAATTGTTGTTTGCTGGTGACCATGTGCAGCTTTCCGGTCAGATCGATTATCCTGACTCTCCACCCCCGGCTGAAGGTTTTCCCCTCATTTTTATCCTGCACCATGCGGGTTGTAACAATCGGGATTGGTACTGGCCTTTTGCGGCGATTGGCTTGCAGAGCGGCTACGCGGTGTTCCGCTGGGACAAACGCGGGACAGGTCGCAGCGGCGCGGGCGGGCGCGGCTCCGTGACTCAGGACGCGGTGAGCGCCTATGAAATCGCGCTGGAACAGCCCCATCTCAATCGCCGGCGGGTTGTCATTCTGGCTCAGGATGCTGGCACCGGCATGTTGGGCGATGCGTTCGGTCTGTTCGCCCGCATCCAGAAACCCCACGCTGTGATTCTGGCATCG
>CAZKIB010000240.1:2792-3312 GCA_964552425.1 uncultured Anaerolineaceae bacterium
ATATCCTGATGACTGAGAGCGATTGGAATCCCTGGCCGCAGTATGCCAGAGCTGCCGCACAGGCGCACAGCCACACCTACCCCTACGGGACCGAATATTACGTGGTTCCCGGCAATGTGGATCGCAAGCTGATTGACGATAATGGTCAGACGTTACCCGCTTCGGCGCGCAGCATCCTTCTGGATTGGCTCCACGAATTGTGTCTTCCTTCAAGGTCGATTTAACCCAGCAAACTGCCCTGGTCACTGGCGCAGGCGCTGATACGGGGCGGGCCATCGCGCTCGCCCTGGCTGCCGCCGGGGCCAACGTGGTTGTGAATGATCTCAACCCGGATCGGGTCGAGCGTGTCGCCGCCGAAATCGAAGCATCCGGCGGGCGGGCGCTGCCCTGGCAGGCGGACGTGACCAACCGCTTTCAGGTTGGCACGCTGATCGAAACCGCGCGCGATCATTTCGGACGAATTCATATCCTCATCAATGCGGCAGGGGCGGATTCTTTCAGCACCCCTATGCTCAAACTG
>CAZKIB010000240.1:3322-7030 GCA_964552425.1 uncultured Anaerolineaceae bacterium
ATGGGACTGGCGGCGCGTGCTGGAAATTAACCTGACCGGCGCGTTTTTTTGCACGCAGCTTCTGGGCCGCGTCATGGCCGATGAAGGCGGCGGGGTGATTGTCAATGTGGCTTCCACCGCCGGACACCCCAATGCGCTGCCCCAGGGCGCGGCTTATGTCGCCAGCAAAAGCGGCTTGATCGGCCTTACCAAGCAGTCCGCCCGTGAACTGGCCCCCTCTGGTATTCGCATCAACGCGGTTTGCCCCGGCAACCTGGATGACCCTTACGGAGAGTTTGCTCCTCCGGTTCACAACGCGCAGAACCGGCGCGGCGCGTTTGACGAAGTCGCCGGTGTGGTGCTGTTTCTGTGTTCGGACGCGGCCAGTTTTGTCACCGGGCAGGCCATCAATGTCGATGGTGGCGAGAGTATGCTCTGAGGGCTGGTGTCGCTCCCTCTGCGATTTGCCGCTAGAATAACCCCATAACACTTCAACAGGACACATTATGCTCACGATTCGCGCGCCCATAGTGGCATTAATGGGGCTGATCTGGTTGATGGCGCAGTTTTCGACGGCGGCTGCGCAGCAGTGCGGTATCGCAGACAGCATCAATTATCCGGTGGATACGACACAGTTTTCGCTGGCGCAGGATTTTGGCGCGCCCAGCCCACGCCATCAGGGACGTTACCACACCGGCGAGGACTGGTATCCGGGGCGAACCGCCGAAAATTATGGGGTGGGCCTGCCGATTGTGGCCGCGGCCAGCGGACGAGTCACTTACTCTGCGCCGAGCGGGTGGGGACGTGATGGCGGGGTGGTGATTATCGAGCATACCTTCGCCGATGGCAGCATGCTCTACACCCAGTACGGCCATATGATGGAAACCGATACGGCGCGCTTCCCGGCGCAGTGGAGCTGTGTCAGCGCGGGTGATGTGATCGGCGCGGTGGGCAATGTGCGCCCGGCCCCGCACCTGCATTTTGAAGTTCGCAGCACCAATGGAACCTCCCCCGGTCCCGGCTACACCTGGGTTGATCCAGTGACGGATGGCTTTCGCTCGCCGGCCAAAGCGATCCGCAACGGGCAGGCCTGGATGGAAGCGGCTTATCGCTGGCGACTTGATCTGGCGGATGAGCGTGGCCCCGTATCACCCCTGGTGGAACTGGACGATCACAGCCTGCTGTATCTGGATGCCAACCGGCTGGGGCGGGTGACGCCGGATGGCCGTTCGCTGTGGCGCATCAACCTGGAACGCCCGGCCGTCGCCATCACCGAGTTTGAGGGACAGCCTCTGCTGACTTATGCGGACGGTTCGATGCAGCGCGTTAATATCGACGGCACGCTTTCGGATCGCTGGGAAACAGGGACTGCGCTGGGCAGCGTGGTAGTGGTTCGGGATGACCTGCTGATTTTTGAGACACCCGATCAGGGGTTGGTCGCTTTCGGGCCGGATCGTCAGACGGCGCTGTGGCGGGTGGAAA
The DNA here is from genome assembly GCA_964552425.1 of uncultured Anaerolineaceae bacterium. GTDB lineage: Bacteria > Chloroflexota > Anaerolineae > Aggregatilineales > Phototrophicaceae. The sequence goes on from CAZKIB010000240.1 coordinate 4,784, forward strand.
ATGTGCCGCCCATCGCGCGCGCCGAGGTTGCCGGGCAGGTGATCGGCCTGATGACGGAGACGAACGTGATGCTGACCCTTTCGCTTCAGGGCCAGGTACTGGACCGCGCCAACCTGCGTGAGATCGGGAGTATGGACACGGCCCCCAACGGCGAACTGCGCGTGTATACCACCGGCGGACTGTGGGCGATTCTGGCCGATGGAACCTGGGCGGTGGATGTGGAAAATGCGCCATCCGGCAGTGGAAGCATCGCGGCGCTGTATGCTGCGGATGGGGAATTGTATCTGTATGATGGCATGGTGCTGCACGCTTATGACCAGAACCGGGCGCTTCGATGGCAGGTGCAGCTTCCCGGCAGGCTGACAGGCCGGCTGGAACTGGCGGAATACGGCGAAGTGCTGCTGCTGACAAGCAATCACGGCGATCTGGTCGCGCTGCGAAAAACAACCGGCGGGGAATGTGGGATCAGCGCCGTTTTTGGAAGCGATCAGGCACGCGCCTGGCATGATGTGGGGGACGACGGCGTTCTGCGGGTGGCGGTCAGCGACCAGATCATCGGTTTCGACTGGCCCGCGTTTCTGGGTGGCTGCGCCGGTTAAAGATGAAATGCTAAAAGATTCAACACAAAGGGACAAAGCGCGCAAAGATATACAAAGGAATTTATAATCAGGATAATTCCTTGTGATTCCGGGCGACCTTTGCGCCTGCGCATTAAACATTTTGAGGGAGCCTTTATGCCAAGCTATATCTGTATGACCTGTGGGATACAGTACGCTGAGAGCGACGGGTATCCGGTAGAAATCTGCAAAATCTGCGCGGATGATCGCCAGTATGTGAAGCCAACCGGCCAGCAGTGGACGACGCTGGACGACCTGCGCAAGACGTATCACACCGAAATCCGCGAGGTAGAGCCGGGGCTGACCGGCCTCAGCACGCAACCGGGTTTCGCTATCAGCCAGCGCCCGCTGCTGGTGCAGACACCCGAAGGCAACGTGCTGTGGGACTGCATGACGGTGCTTGATGAGGCTGCTGTCGAGGCGCTGAATGCGCTTGGAGGCGTGGACGCCATCGCCATTTCGCACCCGCATTTTTATGACACGATGATCGAGTGGAGTCGGGCGTTTCATGACGCGCCCATTTACCTGCACCGCGACAACGAACCCTGGGTGATGCGCCCGGACAAGTGTATCGTCTACTGGGAGAGCGAGACCCATCCGCTGCTGCCGGGTGCGACTCTGATCCGCTGCGGCGGGCATTTCCCCGGCTCAACAGTGCTGCACTGGGCGGATACTGCCGATGGAAAAGGCGCGCTGCTGACCGGCGATACCATCATGGTGGTAACGGATACCAACTGGGTGACGTTCATGTACAGCTACCCGAACAGCGTTCCGCTGAACAAACCGGCGGTCCGGCGCATCGCCGCTGCGGTGGAACCCTATGCCTTTGACCGGCTGTACAGCGGGTGGTGGGAGAAGGTCGTCCCGGCCAACGCCCACGCGGTGGTGCAGCGCTCCGCTGAACGCTATATCCGCGCTATCAGCGATTGAGAGTCCTTTGCCGCCGCCGCTGAACCATTTGCCGGCGGCAGAGGTGACAGTTCGGGTGATCCGTTTCCAGTTTTCAGTTGTCAGAGAGAAGACAGATTGACTCATGCTGACAGTTTAGCACGGGTTGAGCAGGACGGGGTGAACGTGTGTTCTGTTTTTCTGATGATGCCTGAACTACTGCTCATGCGATTTTAGCTCTGATCCTGCCCGCGCAAACGTGTTTTTAACACCTCAATTGAAGGAATGTGTTCACGGGCAAAACGTTCTTCCTCTTCAAAGAAGCGATCAATTGCCTCTTTGTGATCGTAGTAATAGGTCAGCACAGCGTGAACCTCCGCCCGAGAAAGATGATACTGTTCCATCACTTCTTCGACAGTCGCGCCCGCGCCGTGAATCAAACGACTGATCACCATTTTTACCTTGACATTACGGCCTGCGATGCGTGCCTGACCGTTCCGAATTTCGATGTGGCTGACGGGGGGGAAATTTACCTGCTCCATGCTGTCACCTCGTAAGTTGGCTACCCGCACACGTTCTGCGTGGCGAAGCCAAGCAGACCACCGGACTGACCCATCTGAAGGCGGGCCTGCTGCCATGCCGCGTTGAGCGTGTTGATGGCGTTCTGGCGGGCCACGTTGTTCTGGATCGTGCCGTACATTTCACAGGACTGGCGCAGCAGCCGTTCGGCTTCCTCGCTCTG
>CAZKIB010000240.1:7040-9797 GCA_964552425.1 uncultured Anaerolineaceae bacterium
CATCGCTTCGGAGATGGCCCAGTTCTGATAGGTAAAGCCGAGGGTAAAATTGCGATATTCGGCGCTGCCTTCCAGATTTTCGAGCGTATCCACAGCGGCCTGAATCTGGACGCGGGCTTCATCGAGCCGGTTCTGGGCGAACAGGAAACCGGCATATCCCCGTGTGGCGATGCCTTTATCATAGTTCGTCACGGCGGCCCCGATAGCGCGCTGATAGTAGGTTTCGGCCAGCAGCATATCGCCAAAGTTCTGGCTGGCCTGGGCGATGATCGAATAATCAATCCAGGTGACGAAACCGGGGATGCGGTTGGCGAGGGTGATGGCCTGCTGCAAGAGGTTGACATTCTGCGTGTTGAAGGCCACCAGCGCCTGCTGCGTAAGGGCCTGCGCGTTCGCGCCGCTGGCATCGTTCATGAATTCGCTCTGGATACGCAGTGCTTCGATCTGAATAGTCGCCAGCCGGTCCAGCGTGTCAGTCAGTTCGCTGCGCAGCAGACGCTCCTCCTGAAGCTGGCTGATGTTGTTGGAAATCACCAGCGAGGCGATGGAAAACAGCACGGCCAGCGCCGAGACCCATTCATTCATATGGTGACTGAAATGACTGGTCAGCCCGGAAAACTTCATATCCCCAACCTCCTGAACTGCGCGCTACACCCGCCCGTACTTTTGCAGCAGTTCGCTGAGTTTATCATGCGGCAGGGCATAGACGGTGCGTGAATCCCGCCCGGTCATGGTGCGCGCAGCCAGCAGGGAATTGAGGATGGCTTCCTCGACACTTTCGACCACCGCCAGGAAAAACTCGCTGATCGTGGAACCGTCGTCGGCAAAGCGCGGCGCGGTCTGGATCACTTCATCGGGGTAATGCAGGTGGCGGTTGCTGGTCGAAAAGGCAATCACAAAATCGCCGCTCTGGTCGCTGCTGATCGCCCCGGTGCGCGCCAGCCCGAAGGCCGCCCGCTTCGCCAGCCGTTCCAACTGGGAGGGGGTGAAGGGCGCGTCTGTCGCCAGCACGATCATGATGGAGCCGGGGGGCGTGTCCGGCATGTATTCTTCCAGCAGGTGCATCCCCACCGGGACACCCAGGACCATGAGTTCCGGGCGACGGCCCATGTTGGTCTGCACCAGCGCGCCAATGGTGAACGCGCCGTCCATCACCTTGCGCGAGGCCGTGCCGATGCCGCCTTTGAACTGGTAGCAGGTCGTGCCGGTTCCCCCGCCGACACAGCCCTCCGCCACCGGGCCGTTCCCGGCGGATTCGATGGCGTTCCAGACATGTTCCGGCAGGATATGCCGCCCGCGCGCGTCGTTGAGCATCCCATCGTTACATTCACCCACGACACAGTTGACTGTGCCGGTGGTCAGGGCGATGTCCGGGTTCTGGCGCAGCATGAAACTGAGCAGCGCATCCCCGGCGCGGGCGACGCTCAGGTTGCTGGTGAGGATGATGGGCGTTTCCAGCGTGCCGCGTTCGCGGATTTGCTCGAAACCCATGACCTTGCCGAAGCCGTTGATGGAATAAACCGCCGCCGCGACCTTCTCTCGGAAGATATTGCCGCCGTGTGCCAGCACCGCTGTTACCCCGGTGCGGACTGGCCCCCTGCCTTCTTCGAGCATTCCGTCGCCGTCTACCAGCGTGGTATGGCCGACCTTCACGCCGGTTACATCCGTAATGGCATTGTCCGGGCCAGCCGGCAGCCGCCCCGGTGAGGCCACAAAATCGCGCAGTCGTGCCATAAGGAAGCCTTTCTCAAAGAGAGTTCAACGCAAAGCGGCAGAGTCGTAACCTGCCGTCTGGATTTTACAACAAGCTGGTGGCTCGACAGCCCATCAATCTGTAGGGGTTTTGTCTGGATTTCAGTCGAAGTCAGTGGGCAAATCCGGCTGGCGCAGGTGTTGAAAAAAGCGCTGAATCTGCACGTGAGTTACCCGTCCGATAGACAGGTCTGCGGGGATGGCGTCCTGCGCGAAGAACGCTGCTTCGCCGGTTTCAACATAGGAGGCACTCTGGTTGTCGATCTGCGCCTGAGAGCGTTCGTCGGACAGCAGATCGCAGCGGAAGAAGGCCTTATAGATGCCGAACACATGCGGCCCATGCCCGTGCAGGCGGCGGTCATAAAGGGCCAGCAGTTTTACGGCGCGGGTGGTATAACCGGTTTCTTCGTAGACTTCGCGCACGGTGGCCTCCGCCGGGGCTTCACCGGGGTCTGCCCAGCCGCCGGGCAGGGTCCAGCGCCCACCGTCGAGATTTTCGCGCACCAGCAGAATTTTGTCCTCCCGGAAGACCACGCCGCGCACATCCACTTTGGGAGTAGCATGGCCGGTCTGCTGGTCAAACAGCGCGCGAACAGGTTCGATCTCACCATCGGAATAAGCGGCCAGCATTTCGGTGGCGATGTCGAGCAGCTTGTCATAGCGTTCCTGGTCGAAGGGGTGCGGTTTGTAGTACAGGCCGGTCTGGGCGATGGCCTGAATGCGGCGGGCGAAATCCAGCCATTGGGGTTCCATATGGGGCTGCTCCTTATTGAATGCCGGGCGCATCTTAGCATACGAGTGAATGCGCGGAAAGCGCGATTCGTCCTGTTCAGGGTGTATAATAGCGTTAAGTCAGTGGTCGATAGTCGCTGGTCTTTCATCGAAAGGCCGCTTATCAGGCTCCCGGTTGATGTCGGACTGGATTTTAGCTTTTGAGTGTGGACTGTAGACTAGGCTGTGTTGACATTTTCCACCGCAGGCTGGAAGCCTACGGCTAAGCCTTTG
>CAZKIB010000241.1:0-9767 GCA_964552425.1 uncultured Anaerolineaceae bacterium
GCGACGTGCCCTTCGAGACGGTGATGACCGGGGCAGGCTTGCAGGCTGCGGTTGCCCAGGTCGATCTGAACAGCAATCGCTGGTTTATTCAGTTTGAGCTGAACAGCGAGGGCAGCGCGGCTTTCGGGCCTTACACGGCCGGGCACATCGGCGAACCGATGGCGATTGTTCTGGATGGGGTGGTTTTGTCTGCGCCGGTTATTCAGGCAGAACTGACCACTGGTGGGGTTATTGAAGGCGGCTTCACAGAAGAAGACGCGAAAACTCTGGCATTACAGCTTCGTTCCGGTGCGCTGCCAATACCCTTGAGTGTGGAATCCACAGAACAGGTCGGCGCTTCACTGGGTCAGGAGTCCATTAATCTGAGCATTCGCGCCGGGATTATCGGGGTGATTACCGTTTTGACGTTTATGTTCGTGTACTATCGCGTTCCGGGGTTAGCTGCGGACCTGGCACTGCTGGCATTTATCATTCTCAACCTGGCTGTCTATAAACTCATCCCTGTGACTTTAACACTCCCGGCAATTACCGGCTTTCTGATCGGAATTGGAACCGCAGTCGACGGCAATATCCTGATTTTCGAGCGCATTAAAGAAGAACTGCGCGGTGGTAAAGGCCTGAATGAGGCGGTGACTGCCGGGTTTGACCGGGCGTGGAGTTCGATCCGGGACTCGAATTTTTCGACCATCATCATCTGCGGGATTCTGTTTCTGTTTGGACAAACACCCGGCGCGAGCATTGTGAGCGGGTTTGCGGTCACACTGGGCCTGGGTCTGGTATTGAATCTGTTCACCGCCGTCATTGTCACCCGAACCTTTTTGCACGTTTTTGTCGCACTGTTATACCGGCCACTTTCACAGCGCCAATGGCTGCTCGGCGTATAAGGGGAAGCGCATGTTTACGCTTATCGAAAAACGACGTTACTTTTTCCTGCTGTCAGCAGCGGTTATCGTGCCGGGTATCCTGGTGATGCTGTATTCTCTGTTTACAACTGGCGCGACTTTGTTGGCGGTAGTTTGTATGAAGTGACCTTCACCGAACCCACCGCGACTGAGTCCAGTATTCGCGCTGTGTTTGCGGAACTGGGGGATGATAATGTGGAGGTGCAGCAGTTGGGCGCAGCGGAGAATAACCGCTGGTCTGTACGCTCATCCATTCAGAGTTCATCTACTTCGGATCAGGTACTTGCGGCGCTTGCAGAATTAGCTCCGATTGACCCGGACCTGACTCGCACAGAAAGTGTCACCGCAACGATTGGACAGGAGGTCACCCGCGCGGCGATTATTGCCGTCCTGGTGGCTGCGTTGGTGATTATTGGCTTTATTGTCTTCGCCTTCCGGCAGGTCCCTAAAGCATTTCGGTATGGGGTATGCGCGGTGGCCGCTATGTTTCATGATGTGCTGGTGGTATGCAGTATCATGTCGTTGACGGGTCTGCTGCTGGGTTGGGAGGCAGATGCGCTGTTTCTGACCGCTCTGCTGACCATTGTTGGTTTCTCCATTCAGGACACGATTGTGTTGTTTGATCGCATTCGAGAGAACATTCCGCGTTATCTGGGTGAACCTTACGAGGCGATTGTCAATCGCAGCATTCTTGAAACCATCCATCGTTCGCTGGCAACTCAGTTAAACGCCTTTTTCATTATGGCGGCGATCCTGTTGTTTGGTGGCGAGACGATCAAGCAGTTTATTTTTATCCTGTTTATTGGACTGCTGTCGGGCACATACTCTTCAATTTTCACGGCGGTTCCGCTGCTGGTGGCCTGGGAGAAGGGCGAGATTCCTTTCCTGAAGCCGCATTACGAGCATCTCGAAAAGGCTAAGGTTTCTGGTTGATGCGCGCACTGATTTATGATGGCAGCCTGCATCTGGAACAGAATCTTCCCGCGCCTGTGCCAGGGGCAGACGAGGCTTTGCTAAAGATTCGGTTGGCTGGAATATGCAATACAGACCTGGAGCTGACCGCCGGAATGTATCAATTTTCCGGTGTGCTGGGGCATGAATTTATTGCGGAAGTTGTTCAAGGCCCACAGGCGCTTGTTGGTCAGCGTGTGGTGGGTGAAATCAATGTTGCCTGCGGAATATGTGATTTTTGCCAGCGCGGTATTCCCAGCCAGTGTCGTCACCGTTCGGCTGTTGGTATCCATGGGCATCCGGGCGCTTTCGCAGATTACCTGACACTGCCAGGCGTGAACCTGCATGTCGTGCCCGATAGTGTGAGCGATGAGGCTGCTGTGTTTGTTGAGCCGCTGGCTGCCGCACTTCAGGTGAGCGAGATGGTGCATATTCCCCCTGGAAACCGCGTGCTGGTACTTGGCATAGGCAAGCTGGGGATGCTGGTTGCCCAGGTACTGAGGCTTCAGGGGGCAGATGTAATCGGCGTCATCCGGCGGCAGAAACAGGCGGATCTGCTGGCGCGATGGGGTATCGCCAGTTGTGACGCTGCGGACCTTGAACCTGAAAGGGCGCAGGTGGTTGTGGACTGCACAGGCAAGGCCGAAGGTTTTGCAGATGCCTTGAGACTTGTGGAGTCACGCGGGACGATTGTGCTGAAAAGCACCTATCATGGTATGCCACAAATCGATATGACCCAGATCGCCGTCCGCGAAATCAAAGTGGTTGGCAGCCGCTGTGGGCCGTTTAAGGCTGCCCTGCGCCTGCTGGAACGCAATCTGGTCGATGTGGAATCATTGATTGATGCGCGCTATTCGCTGGATTGCGCTGTGGAAGCTGTGGAACATGCCCGGTCAACAGGGACGTTAAAGGTTATACTTCAGGTGTGATTTAGATACAGGGCAGGGTGATAAAGAAGGTGGAGCCTACATTCTGTTCACTTTCCAGCCAGATTTTGCCGCCATGCGCTTCGATGATATGTTTGGCAATTGCCAGACCCAGACCGGTTCCATGCGCGTAACCTTCCGAATCCGCAACACGATAGAACTTCTGGAACATGTTATGCTGATGTTCCTTTGAAATGCCGAGACCTGTATCTGCTACAGCAATTTCGACAAAGCTTCTCTCATTGGCAGGATGTAAGCTTGTTAAAACCTGAATACTGCCTTGCTCTCGATTGTATTTGATTGCGTTAGTGAGCAGGTTCAAAAGCACCTGTTTGATCTTCGCCCGATCTCCGCGCACGTGAAAATCAGCATCATCCGTTTCGATCCAGATGTTTTTGTCTCTGGCCTGGTGTACGACAATTTCCACACACTCATCAATGAGTTTTTTCAGCTCAAACGATGAAATATTCAGATGAGTGCGGCCTGATTCAAGCCGCGCCAGGTCAAGAAACTCGCTCGTGAGGCGAATAAGCCGCTCGGTTTCTCCTCGCATGGTCATGATCGTTTCTTCACGCCGTTCATCTGGCAGATCAGGCCGCAGCAGGAGGGAGGTGCTGGCCTTGAGCGCAACGAGCGGTGTGCGCAGTTCATGGACCATTTCCGCGATAAAATCGCTTTGTTGAAACAGCCGGGCATTCTGGATCGCAACGGCGGCCTGGCTTGCGAGTGTTGTCAGGGTCTTGATGTCGTGGGCATTAAAGGGTTCGCCATCCAGTTTGTTCAGGGCTTCGAGGACACCGATCACCTTGTCGTGCGCGCGCATGGGGACACCCAGCAGGTTGCGTGTCTTAATATCGACTGTCGCAGCCACCTGTCCAAAATAGCTGGGTTCCTTCGTCACATCTTCAATTACGCGCGGCTCACCATGCTTAAAAATCCACCCCGCGATACTTCCTTCAATGGGGACGATGATGGATTCGGTCTGATCGGGATTCAGATTGGATGTTACCTCGAAGCGCAGGGCGTTGACCTGAGAGTCATACAGCAGAATCGAGGATGCTTCCGTGTTGGTGAGTTTTTCAGCCGCAGCGGTGATCTTGCCCAACAGTTCGCTCAGATCAAGCGTTGAAGTAAGCTGCTGACTGATTTCGATCAGATATTCATAATGGGCGAGCAAATCGTGATGTGTATTCTGAGCGTCGCTCATGCCCTGGTCTCCAAATGGCGCGGCCCTGGCAGGAAGTAAACTGCCGTCAACTCGCTTCGCTGCATCGCAGAATTCGCTTTCGTTGTGCCATAGAATTGCGCCATCGTGTTCAGGTCATCATCTGGCTGTTGGCAAGCGTGCGAATGCGGGTGTTCAAATCCTCGGTCAATTTGATGATCTGGTTAGACACAATCGCATTGGGTTGTAACATGACCATCGGAGTGGCCGCATTTGTCGCCTGGTAGCTGAGATCGGGCGCATCTGAAATAATCGCCCGAATTTCGCGGCCCAGAATGTGTTCTACCTCGTTCCAGGGAAGCTGTGGGGTTGATCTGGAACGGTTAATGACCACCACATGCAGCCGGCCTGTTGCCGTGCCCGTGTTGTCCAGTTCGGTCAACAGTTCATGGGCCATTGAAAGGGTGATGCGCGAAGGATCAACCACCAGGACAAGCTGATCCATTTCGAGCTGCAACCGGCTCAGAAGCGCATTGTAACCACAGCCGAGATCCAGAATGGCTGGTCTGCCCAACTGGCGCAGACTGTTCACCATGGCAACAGCCGACTCAATCGTGTATTTAATCTGGGATTCAGCAGGGCGGGCAGATGATAAGAGGGCGCGTAAATTGCTGGTATGAATGACCAGTTCCCGCTCGACGCTTTTGGGGTTGATTTCGGCTGCAGGACGCGCAAGGACATTCGCCATGCCAACCGGGTGTTCCAGGCCCAGTAGAAACCCCATGCTGCCAACCCCAGGTCGAAAATCGGCCACAATCGGTTGTTCACCGGCCATCAGCATCGCAGCCGCCGCGTTCAGGGCCAGCGTAGTTGTGCCGACTCCCCCTTTGGCGCCAATAAAGCCGATTGTCATACCCCTGGATTGAGCCGGACGCCGCTGTCCGGCGCTGCGGGCCAGGATCGCTTTCACACGCGAGGCCAACTCCGCCGGGTGTGTCGGTTTCGTGAGATAGTCGTCAGCCCCGGCTTCAAATCCGGCGACTTTATCATCCACGAGGGTTTTGGCAGTAAACATGATGATTGGAATGGCGCGGGTGCCCTGGTTTGCCCGTAAGCGGCGACATACTTCGTAGCCGTCCATATCGGGCATCATCACATCAAGGATAATCAAATCCGGGTGGTCAGACGCAGCCTTAGAGAGCGCCTGCGCACCCGCATTGGCAGCAACGACCTCATAGCCCTGTCGCTGCAACATGAGGCCAATGAGTTTCAGGCTGTCTATATCGTCGTCAACAATGAGGATTCGTTCAGACATTACCCCGCCACATTTCATTTCAATGGGCAATTTTTAGAAGTCTAGCACGAAAGAAATAGCACTGCAACCGAGGTAAAATTGAGAATTTTCAGTCGCTCGATTTACCTGCTGTGTCAGTGTGTGAACAGGCCGGTCACGTCCGGCAATACCTTGTTGCCTGCGCCAGTGCTATAATGCGAAAACCAGGCTTGAGGACTTTCTCAGAAAGTATGTAACGTGGTCGACCAGGCAATTGTGATAGCGGTAGAACGTCCCAACCAGCGCAGCCGACTCAACTATAATCGCCCGCATCCGATGCTGCCCGTGCTGGGAAAACCGATGGTTGTTCGCATGATGAATCAACTGCATCGTCAGGGTATCCAGCAGTATACGGTCATTGTAGGTCCAGATGAGGGCGGTGTGGCAGCTTATCTGAGCCAGTCCTGGCTGCCGGGTGTGAAGATCCAGTTTGTTCTAAAACCGGCAGGCATGAGCCTGGGTGCGACCCTGGCCGGTGTCGTGAAGGATCGGCATCATCCGTTTTTGTTAGCTGATTACACCACGTTTATGCCTCCTAATTTTATTGATCGCTTGCGGAATGTCTATAGGAAACATGCCACAGGCATTGTGATCGGCGGGGCGATTACCAGTCTTTCGTTCGATCAGAAAAGCTATTATGGTCTGCTGGGTGAACGTAATAGTGTGAAGGCTGTGACGCGACAGCAGACTGACACCGCACGCACTTTGCAGCTCAGTGATTTTGCGATCTGTGGACAGTCCTTTCGAACTTTTTTGGTTAGCCACAGCCACCAGGTCAGCCATCAAAAATCACTGATGGATCTTTTTGTCAGTTTTCTGGAGGCCGGCGGAACGGTGCTTTCGGCAGAGGCGGCCTGGTCTCTGTGTGTTGAAGCGGATGCCGACCTCATGACGATCAACAGGCATCTGCTGGATGAAAATCAGGATGCCCATATTCTGAGCGAAGTTCCTGTCTCGGTGCAGATTGTCCCTCCGGTGCGCATTGACCCCCAGGTGAGTGTGGGGCAGGGCGCAGTGATCGGCCCGTATGTCTACCTGGAAAGCGGATGCAGTGTAGGGCAAGATGCGCAAATCCAGCACAGTCTGGTTCTTGCCAAAGGTACGGTATCGGCTGGCGAAGCACTCTCCAATATGATTGTGTCGAGCCGCTATCGTATTCCGGTGTGAGTCTTCGACCCTCGCGCTTCCAGATCAGGTGAGTATAATGTTGAACGCTTGATGACGAGGCTGTCAGAGGTGTGTATTGCGGCATAAGATTTGCCCCGTTTGTGGAACCTCATCGCCGGAACGTGCTTTATCGTGTGGCAACTGCGGCGCATCACTCCAGAAAGTTGAGGCCGTTGACCGTTATACGGAAGTGCGTTCTCCGTCAGTTTCAGCCTACGATTTTCACTACGGCGAAACGGACCTGGTCGAAAGCAGCCTTCGCTGGAAAGGTGGGACCTATTTTCTGGCAAGTATTCTGCTTTTTGGCATTATCGCGTGCGGCGGTCTTGCCTTATTCAGCGCAGCGCGTCTCATGACTTTGTGGAACGAAGTACGTGGAGAATCTCCTGGGGTGTCTGTCACACCTCCAATAGCTGCCGTGACCGGTGAGAACCCTGACCTTGTCACCAACACACCGCGCCCTACGCTGCAACTGCACACGGTTACTGCGGACGCGCCACCTACCCGCACGATCACCCCTTCACCAGCCCCGACAGAGACCCCCGGTCCCTGTTTTCAGGAAGTTTTGGCCGGGGACAGCCTGATCGCCCTGGTGTCACGCTGCGGACATCGGGATCTGGATGTAATCGCTCTGGTGCTGGAGATCAATAATCTCAGCGCACCCGAAGTGATTCAGGTGGGGCAGACACTTGAAATCCCTTGGCCTACTCCAACAAGTGATCCGAATGCTGAAGCATCTGCTGAGCCGGAAGGGGAGGCTGACACGAATCCCGTAGTGGCCTTTGCAGTCGAAGATGGGCCAGTTGATGCGATCTATGTGCCACCGACGGCTACGTTACAACCCGGAGTGACCTGGCATCGGGTGGTGAAGGATGAAAATATTATTTCGATTGCCGTATCCTATGGCGCTGATCTGAAGGTGCTTTCCGAGTTGAACCCTGAGATCGCGTTTTCGCAGTGTGATTTTGGCGAGTTTGGCGGCGGCCCGTCCTGTGTAGTGAATGTCTACGAAGGGCAGCAGGTGCGTGTGCCGGCCCCTACATTGACCCCCACCTTGTCACCTACACCGTCTGGCAGCGAAACGCCGACCCCCACCGCGACCCCTACCTTTAATGCGCCCAACGCTCAGAGTCCGGGAGACCGCGCGTTGTTCCAGCGAGATGTGCTGGTAACGCTGCGCTGGATCGCATCTGGCACGCTGGCAGAAGGGCAGGTCTACCGCGTCAATGTGGATGATCTCACAGCGAATGTCAGCTATTTTGCGGATACGACAGAACTGTTTCTGATTGTGCCTGAAAGCTGGCAGGGCAAGGATAACCGGCGTCATGAATACCGCTGGACTGTGAGTGTGATCGATTCCGACACGCCGGATGATCCGTATTTCTCAACACAACCCCGTGTTTTTGTTTGGGAAGCGCTGGAGGAATAGGGGAATGCGCATCACCAAGCTTTTTCTGGTGCTGACTGCTGTCACCCTGTTGGCAGGATGCAATTTTGCGCCCTCTCCGCAGGGGGATGCCAGCCCAACTGTCGAACAGATTGTGCTGACTCAGGCAGCAGAACTCCCCAGCCCGTCACCCAGTCCCAGCGCGACCAGCGAGCTGTTCACGCCGGAACCGTTAGTAGAGAGTGCGACACCGACAGGAACTCCTGGACCGCCAACAGAGCCGCCCTCGGCGACACCGACTGAAGGACCTTATGTTCATGCGATTCAGCAGGGCGAAACGCTCGGCTATATCATTCAACTGTATGGGTATCGCGATTTTGGTGTGATTGATGAGATCGTGCGAATCAACGAGAATGTGCGCGACCCGGACTCGCTGCCTGGCGCAGGTTCTACCATTTTGATCCCGCGCCAGACTGCTACGCCGACGCCGGAAGATTTCACCCCTGCGCCGGATATTGCCCAGGCATTGGGGGTAGGGGTAGCGCCGACTTCGCCATCCACAGGGTTGAACACGAATGCGCCGATTATCGAACATATCGTGGTGGAAGGTCAGACCATTGTCGATATTGCGGTGAACTACAATACGACGCTGGAAGTTCTGGCGGTGTTGAATCCTGCGGTTTCGTTTTCGGGCTGCAATTTTGAAGTACAAAGCGGAGGCCCCAACTGTAATCCACTGCTGCAAGTAGGGCAGGCGGTGATGGTTCCGGCAGCTACTCCCACACCTACGCTTTCACCGACACCTTCTGGAAGCGAAACCCCCACGCCAACCCCAACCTACGCCCCCCCGGTAATTATTTCGCCGCCCCAGGATGCCAATGTGCCGCCGGGCATTTTCCGGCTGGAATGGGTCAGCGCGGGTATCCTGCTTCCAGATGAAGCCTATCTGATCCAGATCACCGATACTGCATCGGGTGAGACAGTCAACGAAATTACGCGCAGCACATCCTTCCTGCTGCCCGATTCGATGATTCCGGCAGACGGACAGACTCATGCGATGACCTGGACCGTCAGCATCGCGAAGCCTAACGAGGCAGGTGTGTATCGAGTGATTAGTGGAACGCCGGAAGTGCGCCGGTTTAACTGGTTGAGCCGCTGATTATTTCCGTCCGAACTGATGGGCGAGTTCATCACTCGACATATGCAGCAGCGTGGGGCGTCCATGTGGACAAGTCAGGGGAGATTGCGCGCGTTCAAGCTGGCGGATCAGCCCCTGCATTTCTTCCATGCTCAGGATTGTCCCGGCTTTTACAGCCGCCTGCTTGCATACCCGCTGGATAATCTTTTCTTCGATGGCGGCCTGACCGGGTGTTTGTTCCATTTCAAGCTCTTCGAGAATGCTATAGAGGATTTCGGAAGGGTCTTTGTCTGCCAGTATTGCCGGGACACCGCGAATCACAAAGGTGTTGGGGCCGAACACTTCCAGCGTGATGCCAACGATTTCCAATGCGTTGAGGTTGGCCTCTATTAAACGCGCTTCTGCCGGGGGTAGTTCCAGAGTCTCACCCGATAAGGTCAATTGGGTGACAGTATCCTGGCGGGCAAAGCTTTCCATAAACTGTTCGTAGAGGATGCGTTCGTGAGCGGCGTGCTGGTCTACAAGATATAACCCTGCCGGACCTTCTGCTACGATGTAGCTGGCCCCTACCTGGCCTACCACGCGCAGCAGCGGGAGGGTGCGCGGTTTTAGAGGTGCTTCAGGCCCAAATGGGATGTCGTCTGGTTCTGCTCGATGTTCTGGCGCGCTTCGCTGATGGGCGTACCATCCGGGCGAGTCGAGCGACAGGCCCATTTCTGTCTGATGGTGGGCATTACCCCAATCCTGGCCGGCAGGTTCTGTCGTGCCCCGGCCCCGGTACAGGCCAGTTACCTCAGT
>CAZKIB010000242.1:0-9512 GCA_964552425.1 uncultured Anaerolineaceae bacterium
TCTTTGGCTCTTGACCTGCCTCAGCTCGAAGCTCTTATCCCGAACTGAGGTTAGTGTAAGGTCATGCCTGACCACAGGCGCCGATCAGCTTTCTGGTGTTGGTACGGACGCAGCGGCGCAGGGGTTATGTGTTGGCTTTCCGTCGATTTCAACCGGCGGCATAAGCTGAAAAGTTCATAAAAGTCTCTAATACAATTCCGTCTGCTCCTCCTCGACCACCATCGCGTCCGCTTCCTCAACGCTGATGTCGAGTTGGGCATGTTTGACGATGGCCGCGCCCAGCGATACCAGCGCATCGTGCTCATGTTCGGACGACCACAGCCCCGAACGCACGACACATTTGGTGCAGTGGAAAAACACTTCCTGGACCGTCACGGCGATCACGAACACCGGCACTTTGCCCTGCATGATGCAGCGTTCCCGCACGTGCTCATCACGCACGATCTGCGCCGTCCCGTTGACTCGCAAAGTCTCACTGCGCCCCGGCACGAGAAACAGCAGCCCGATGTGCGGATTTTGCAGAATGTTCGACAGGGTATCGCCGCGTCGATTGCCGGGACGATCTGGAATCAGCAGCGTGTGGCTGTCCATCACCTGCACAAACCCCGCCGGGTCCCCTTTGGGCGAGACATCCAGCCTGCCGCTGGCGTCGGTTGAGCCGAGCAGGACAAACGGCGATTTCTCAATAAAGGCGCGGCATATCTCATCAATTTCGGGGATCACCTTGTTTTGCGCGGCCTTCCCCGCATAGCCGAGAATGGCCCGGAGTTCGGCTTCGTTCTGAATCACGTGCTGGAATGCGCTCATTATTCTGCCTTTGTTGATTGACGGCCTGAATATAGCAAATCCAGACGACACCGCAAAACGCAGCGCGAAGGCCCTGTCCTGCGTCCGGCATCATGATGCGCCTTCTGACCAGCCATGATCTGACTATAGAACACTTGTGCAATATAAAAATGGACGGTAGAATGTCTTCATCAAAAGAAGGGGGTTCACATGGATACCACGCTGAAAACCATGATCTGGCAGCAGTTTGGGGCCGCCATTGATATGCTGGACGATGCAATCACCGCCTGCCCCGACCAGTTGTGGACGGCTGCCGTATGGGATGACCCGGATGACGCGCGCTACGGACAATTCTGGTTTGTGGCGTATCACACCCTGTTCTGGCTCGATCTGTACCTGACCGGCTCCATGGAAGGCTTCACGCCCCCGGCCCCCTTCATCCGGGGATCACTGCCGGAAAATCCCTATACCAAAGCGCAGGTCCGCAGCTATCTCCTCCAGTGTCGCCAGCGATGTCAGGCTGTTATGGAAGGGCTGACAGATGAGCAGGCCAGCCGGGTCGGCACCTTTGAGTGGATGAAGCCGACTTTTCTGGAGTTGCAGCTTTACTGTATGCGCCACGTCCAGGAACATGCCGCGCAGTTGAACCTGCTGCTTGGGCAGCATGGTGTGACGGGGCAGGACTGGATCGCCCAGGCCAGGGATCATGTCTCCTGATGCAGCGTTCTTGTGGTAAAGCGATGCTTCTTGCTGTTCAGACCAGCACGCAGGGGTAATAATGAAATCACTGACGTGGAACCAGGTGAACGCATGGCGGCTGGCACAGCATGGGCTGGCGCCGCGCCTGAAGCGTGAGGCGTTTGTCGATGTGACAGCGCGTTTGTACGGGATTCATGCCCAGGTAATGTCTGCCGCCGAGCTTGCCCTGGCAGCGCGCACGGATGGCCTCACGCCGCAGGATGTGCAGGCGGCGCTGTGGCAGGATCGCACGCTTGTTAAGACGTGGGCCATGCGCGGCACACTTCACCTGCTGGCTGCCGGCGACCTGCCCCTGCACGCTGCGGCGCGCACCATTGATCCGCGCGGCTGGATCGACTTTGAAGCGCACGGCATTACGGAAAAACAGGCCCAGGCTTTTCTGGAAGCGGTGCCAGAGGTGCTGGGCAGCGAACCGATGACGCGAGAGCAGCTTGCCGCCGCTGTCACCGCGCAGGTCGGGCTGCCTGCGCTGGGTGATCTGATCGCTTCAAGCGGGTGGGGCACGCCGTTAAAGCTGTTCGCGTTCCGGGGTGATCTGTGTTTCGGGCCGAATCAGGGTCAGAATGTCACGTTTGTGAATGCCAGGAAGTGGCTCGGAAAGTGGGAGCCAGCCGAGCCAGAAGCCGCGTTTCAGGAGATTGCCCGCCGCTATCTGCGCGCTTACGGTCCCCTGACACCGAAGCATTTTGCCCGCTGGTGGAATGAGGGTCGCGTAAATGTTGCCAAAAAAGTCTTTCAGCAGATCGAGGATGAACTGGAACCGGTGGATGTAGAAG
Source organism: uncultured Anaerolineaceae bacterium (assembly GCA_964552425.1). Lineage (GTDB taxonomy): Bacteria > Chloroflexota > Anaerolineae > Aggregatilineales > Phototrophicaceae. The sequence continues at coordinate 2,322 of CAZKIB010000242.1, forward strand.
GCTGGCGGGCGCTGGCGCTGCGCTCGACTGTCGAGCCGATGCAGCAGGCGGCCATAACGGGCGTGGTCAGGCTGCTGCCCTTGTTCGATGCCTATGTGCTGGACATTGGACGCATGGGGGAGCCGATCCTGCCCAAACAGCGCTGGAAGCAGGTTTTTCGCCAGCAGGGATGGACGACGGCGGTGGTGCTGGTGGATGGGATCATCCGGGGAGTCTGGGACTACAAGGCGAAAGAGAGCCAGACAACGGTTACGGTGGAGATGTTCGACCCACCGCCGAAGCAGGTCCAGCAGGGCATCGAAGCCGAAGCTGCGCGATTGGGAGACTTCTTAAATACACGGATCATTCTGGAATACGGCCCGCTTAAATGATCGACTCAGGGAGACTATCACATGGATACCACACTGAAAACCGCGCTCTGGATGCAGTTCGGGGCCGCCATTGATTATCTCGCAGATACGGTGGAGGTGTGCCCCGATGATCTCTGGGACGCTTCCCTGTGGCTGACGCCCCATACGAAACCGGAATTCTCGCAATTCTGGTACGTCACCTATCACACGCTGTTCTGGCTGGACCTGTACCTGACCGGCGCGGAGGAAGGCTTTCTCCCCCCGGCTCCCTTCACGCTGATCGAGCAGGATGAAACCGGCCCGCTGCCTGAACGGGTCTATACAAAGGCCGAACTTATGGCTTATCTCACGGACTGCCGCCAGCGCTGCCAGACGACGATTGAGTCGCTGACTGACGAAATGGCGCAGCGGCACTGCCAGTTCAGTTGGGGCGAGTGCAGTTTCCTGGAACTGCTGGTATACAACCTGCGCCATGTGCATGGGCACGCCTCACAGTTGAACATGCTGCTCGGCCAGGTAATCGGCCCACAACCAGACTACGTGACCCGCGCCAGGCCGGGCTGATTCCCGCCGGGAGACTTGCTTTTCCTTAGTCGTTGCTTTTAATCAGCGGGTGAAGCAGGGTAATATTACCCGCTGAAAAGCCGACGTTTAAGGAGCAAAGCGCATGGAATTTCGCCAGTTGGGTAAGGACGGCCCGCAGGTTCCGGTGATCGGGCTGGGGGCATGGCCGATTGGGGGCGGGATGGGCCAGGTCGATGAGCAGAACGCCATCGCCACCATTCACGCCAGCATCGATCACGGCATCACCCTGATCGACACGGCGCAGATGTACCGCGAAAGCGAGGCGATTATCGGGCGGGCGCTGAAAAACGGCTGGCGCGAACGCTGCTTTATCGCTAGCAAGGTAAGTGGAGATTACAGCCGCGCCGGAATCCGCGCTGCGATGGAAAACAGCCTGCGCATGTTGAACGTCGATTATGTGGACCTCTACCAGATTCACAGTTGGAGGCCGGCGTACCCGGTTGAGGAAAGCATGGACGAAATGGCGAAGCTCCAGCAGGAGGGCAAAACGCGCTATATCGGCGTGTCAAATTATAAGGCGGAACATATGCGCCGGGCGCTGGCTGTGGCGCGCTTTCATTCCAACCAGCCGCGCTACAACCTGTTTGACCGCGAGATTGAGGCTGAGGACATCCCCTTCTGTGAGCGCGAAGGCATCGGCATTCTGGGGCACAGCCCGCTGGCGAAGGGCCTGCTGGGGGGACGCTACACGCCGGATTCGACCTTTCCGCCCGACGACGAACGCTCCGGCTTTCCGCGCTTTCAGGGCGAGACGTTCCGGCGCTACCTGGCGGTGGCCGAACAGTTGAAGCAGGCTGCCGCCGACAAGGGGCTGACGCTGGTGCAGTTGGCGATTGCCTGGCAGCTCCGGCTCCCGGCGATCACCTGCGTGCTGGTGGGGGCGAAGTCGCCGCAGCAGGTGGCCGAGTATCCCGCCGCGTCGGGCGTGACCTTCTCGGCGGATGAACTGGCGCGTATTGAGGCGATTCTGGCCGGCGCGCCGGATCAATAGTCGACAGGTTTGCTGCACCTGAAGGTGTTTCTTCGCTGAGTGACAAACCACTCTCGCTCAGTCACCGCCGTGAATTCATTTGCCGGCGGCAGATGTTTGATTCTCAGTTTTCTGTTACCAGAGAGAAAAGTGTCTGCGCCATGTCCCCATGATCGCGGATTCGCCGCGCAAAGGGTGAACGTGTGTTCTGAGTTTTGAGATATAGAGTATTGTTGCAGTTAAGTGCATCTGGTGTCTTATCGGCTCTGAAGTTGTACACAATGGGTGGAAAGCCTTCTTTATTCTTGCCTATCTCCGTGTCCGAGAGGCTCTGAAACGAAACACAAACAGCTACTGATTTGCGTACAACATACATTTTAGAGATAGAAGCAAGACAGAATATCATCGAAGTATCAGAAGAATGGGGTCTTTCGAATGATGATGCTCGAGAGATCGAAAGAGAAATTGACATATATCAACCTGCCCTGAACCAATTACCATATTAGGGAGGACATCAAAATGAGCCATGATAAGCAATCACTTGATTCTTTGTATGACAAGTATCCTAAACTGAAAGCTGTTGACGAAGCTCTGGATGCATACTTCAATGGGAAGCCTATAACAACGCGATGTACCGCTTGTGGCGAGCTTTTATCAGTCTATCGGACCGAATTAGAAACGGGTACAACGTCAACATGGGTATCCTGTCCGCATGGTTGCACACAGGCTCATCTTAAGGGCCACAAAGATGAGCCAACTGAAGACAAAGACTGATACTCTAAATCAGATAATGTGTATGCTCTGAAACGAAACAGTGTGGTATGAGGCATTAGGTGGTTTCGACGAAATTATGGCACGAGCCGAGAAAATGGGGTGGGGAAGGGTTACGAGATCCGAGGAAGCTCTATTGTCTGTTGTGAGAAGTTCAATGAAAGGAGCTATGGCCCTGATACTCGATATAATTTCGGGTCCTATGGTCTAAAGGGGCTTAACTCATAGCGAGGCGTAATAAGTATGATGTCGCTAGTAGATGTGCTTGAAAGCGCATCTACTAGCGAATGAGATGTTGAGCTGATTCTAAGGGTAAGGTTATGTCAAACAAACCGAAGCGTCAAATTATTATTTCTATTGTTTTGATGATAACATTACTTTTTTTGGGAATAGCACCAATAGTTACGGTCGTGGGCAAGGTGTTCCAGAAAACCGAGTGGAGCATTGAGGAAATAAATAGGGGTTTACAAATACCTATTCCTGATACAGCTTCAGATATTGTGTTTGAAGGCCATACTGATCGAGGCGGATTTCTTAGGTTAACTTTCAATGCACCTAGTAACGATGCCCAAACATTTGCCAGGCAATTCTGTGAAGGTATTTTGCATTCTGGATATGACCCATTCACAGCAGTTGACTTTGCGGAGCCATTTACGTATGCGGTACCAATCAGAATTGGTTATTATAGTTATTTTTCGTATTCCCCAAATGTAAACAACCGGGTTTATGGAAACAGATGTTTTTTTGCTGCGTCAGGTGGACAACTACAGCTTCGATTGGACTTAACTCAATCAAATGTGGGCCAAGTAACACTAGAAAAGCGTTTTACATGTGAAGATGCTTGTAAATTTATCCCCTTGAATATTACTAAACCGCTTCCAAACACTCCGATTGAAATATTGGGTGTAAAGGAGGAAAAAGGAAAGTATAGTCTTATCAATCGTGAAATTTGCGTTGGCCTAGGGTTAAAAACAGCCCTAGAAAGGGAGAAATGGCAGGAGATAATTGGAGGTGAGTTAGAGGTGCTTATCGATCACCGACCGATGTTTAATGCTGACATTCTTCCAAACGGGGCAATTTTAGATCGAACTGCTTCGGCTAGTCAAGAAAGAACAGGGGAACGACTAGAAGATTACTTCTATTGTTTTCAAGCTGACAGCCAAATAGGATTACGACAAGTAAATATGACAATCTATACCCCTGGAGGAAAGAGCATTCCCTATACGGTAGAATTTCAAGTTGTTTAAACTTGGAAAATTTGAGATTGTACGTCGTCAAGACTTTTCGGACAGGCGAGGCCGGAACATAAGGGAGACCTCTCCCATGTTTTTACCCTCAGAGGGCGGCTTGCAAGGAGTGCTCATGATGTTGTTGAAGTGTCTGCTGCTTAATCCGTTCTCGCCAGGGTATCACCTGTGTGTAGCGTCCGTTGTCAGAAGACATGCGCTACATGCGGTTTTGCCAGGACGGGCATTGCAGCGGGAACAGGCAAACCACAAGGGGAGAGTTTGTGGCTCTTCAAAAAATGTCTGCGTCATGACCTTATTATCGCGGATTCGGCACGCAGAGGGTGAACGTGTGTTCTGAGTTTTGTGCAGGCAGTGTCTCACCGCCTCTGAACCGATTCATTGCTTGACCAAATTGGCGCCGATCTGAAGGCCAAAGGGATTACCCTGGAAGACCTGATGGCAAGTGGTCGTGAAATCAGGGGAGAGATTCTCCGCGAGAAGTACAGGATCGACCCTAGCGACGAAGCGTAACGGGGATCATCTGGTAAAATAGAGGTGGTTATATCAGTGTGCTTTTGGCACAGGGAGAGTGAGGCTTGGCCTCCGAAAAGTCTATGCCTAGAACCATCGACGTCAACCAGGCATCCAAAAATATGGACAGTCTCGTTACCCGGATCAAATCGGGCCGGGAACATTTTGTGCTGGAAGAAGACGGCCAGGAAGTCGCCGCCATCATATCAATCAGTGAGTACCGGGATTTAATGCACGAACGCGAACAAAGCCAGGACCGGCAGCGGCGGCTCAAGCAATTTCGGGAGGCCACCCGTGCCATTGGTGAGGAAATCGAACAATCCGGCCTGAGTGAAGATGAGTTGATGGCCCACGTCGAGAAGGTACGCCAGCGGATGCACGACCAGGGCTATGACAACTCCACAACCGAATAAGCTCCGGGTAATGCTTGATGCCAATGTGCTGTTTGCTGCCAGCACCTGGCCGCGATTTCCCTATGAGGTACTCCAACATGCTGTGGCCGGTGACTACACCCTGGTTTTAACTCCCCGGATCATCGCTGAAGCCCGTGAAGCCATCCTCGATATTGCCCTTCATGCTGAGGGCCGCTTGGAAACGGCGCTTGATGCCAGTGAGTATGAACAAGTACCTACTCCTGAAGCCGAACAGATTGCCGCCCAACATGACCTCATCCGTGATCCTAAAGACGTTCATGTAGCTTTAGCCGCGATCCAGCACAAGGTTGATCTGCTGATAACCCAGGATCGGGATTTTACAGACCGCGACGAAAGCACCGAGAAGCTGCACCAACAATTGTCGATCATGTTACCGGGAACTTTTCTGAGGCTGCATATGGGTTGGACGAGCGATCAGCTTGAAGCCATCCGGCATCGAAAATGGAGTGATTTGTCTGAAGCTGATTAACTGTACATCGTCAGAAGAAATCGGACACGAGAGCGGTTTTGTCAGGAGTACAATAAGAGACAACCCAAACAGCCAACGTGCTGATCCCGAACGCAGGGGGGCGTCAGCCTTCCTCAAGCCACTGGCCGACACAGTCGATTATCAGCGTGCCGATGGCCTCAAGCGTATCCGAAAGGGTGGCCCGCTGCGCCAGGAGCGACCCATCCGGGTCCCCAGTCACCATCAGCGCCTCGTCGATGCGGATCAGTTCACTGCGCACAGCGTCATAGTCCGCCAGCAGCGGGCGCAGGTCAGCTTTGAAACGTTCCAGACGGTCAGGGTCCATGATATTCTACCTGTGCGTGATTCCGGCCAGCCCAATCAACTTTGGGTACAGGGATAGTGTAACACTGACTGCGTTTTCCTGTGATGCAGGCCATTTCAAGCCAGCCCCGGAAGCGGTAAATCAGTATACGGCAGGGGGGATGAGTTCAGTAAGATAAAACTCACGTTATGCAGTGGGGGACAATCTCCCCGTTGGAATGGAATGTCGTGGCGCTTCAGCTTCTGCCGCCGATTGAAATCGACGGCAAAGCAGGACAAGTCCCTTTGGGACTGGGCAGGGGAGGCGGAATCCCGCAGGGATTTGGGTGCTTTGCCGGAAACTTCAGTCTCTGGCAAGCCTGCCGCGAAGATCAAACACGAGGTATAAAAAACCCCGCCACGAAGGCGGGGCCACACATCCCTTACGCTTTCAGACCGCTAGCCGGGGGGCGCTGGACATTTGCCGGCGACCCCATCCAGCCCACCAGCCATCATTCGGACCGCGCGCGGATTCTCCACAGGGCGGCGAAGGACAGTTGGCAGCAGTTCAGCATTTGGACGCATGACGCAATCCCTTTGGATAAGTTTGCGATGGGATCAGCATAGCACAGAAGTTCGGATGCGGGCAAGCGGATTCGGTTAGAAGACTCGAACGTTTGCGACAGTCTCAGCCGTGCAGTCAGTTTTCCACCGTGACTTCCGCCACCTCAAGTCTACAATGAAACATGGGGTTCAACGTATTCTTCGTTCATCTCCGCCACAATTTCATCGAGTTCTGCCGGTGTCAGACCTTCACACATCGCGTCAAAGGCTGTTTCCTCGCTGTAGGCTTCAAACAGCTCAAAATCTTCTTCGGCAGCCTGCGCCAGCGCAAGGGTCAGTTGCTGCTGGCGTTTATCGGGCGGCAGTTTCATGAGTTCGCGGGCAGACATCCGGCTGGTATCTGCTGCCGATTCCAGGATGCGCACATAAGCGAGGACCTCCTGCTTCTGAGCATCGTTCAAATGCTGCACATGGCTGAGGATTTCCTGTTCAATGGTAGACATGGGACACCTCCTCATTTCTATACATGCTGCGTACAGATTATAGCAGGAGTCCGGTCTGTCTTTGTGGGAAAAGCAAAAACCCCTGTTCCCAGACAGGGGCCTAGGGTCAACAATGCAGCGCCAACCGACATCGTGACCCAACGGTGCAGCCAGGTGGTTGACGAATCTGAGAAAATGGTCTACGCTAAAATTGGTCAGTTTTAGCGAAGAACCTGCAAATTCGTCAGCCAACACCCCGTTACCAGCGGGGTGTTTGGTTTTCTGGCAAAACCTTCGTGCGTTTGTTTCTGGTTTCTATAGAATATTCGAGTCAAAGGATATTGTCAAGAGACTTGCTGCCGGGTTTGCGCGGGCCATAGCCGTGTTCGTTGATGTAGTTGACCAGATCAGGCAGCCAGAACTCGTAGCGGCGGGAACGATTGCGCAGCCGGATCACGCGCTCGGCTTCCGGTTTGCGCCAGATTTTGCGCGCAAGCTGCTGTAAATAGTCCGAGTTATAGCCG
>CAZKIB010000242.1:9530-9751 GCA_964552425.1 uncultured Anaerolineaceae bacterium
GGACGCCTCAGTAGTATTCACCCAGATTTCTTCGGTTGGGTACTCGTCGCTCATGGCCTGCCCCACATGTGGATATGCTGCGCTGTTTTCATTATAGCAGAGCGCCGCAGTCGCAGCATGTGGTGTTGTGCGCGAGTGGGTATAATCTGCATGGTTCACTACAGGGAGATTCGTGTTTATGTTTGATGAGCAGATGCGCGCGTTCCTGCGCAAACCGCTGC
>CAZKIB010000243.1:0-3856 GCA_964552425.1 uncultured Anaerolineaceae bacterium
TCGATCCGCAAGCTGATTAACCCGCACCTGGCGCAGCCGCTGACCTACAACAGCTACAAGTATTATGTGGATCAGGACGAGGAACTGCGGGCCTTGCAGCGGCAGGAGCCGCGCAGTTAACCGAAAACGCCGGGCGGGATAACGATTCTTGTCGTTTGATCCGCGTTTTTCGGTGAAGAATGCTTGTCCTCAAAACGAGCCTTTTCGCGTAATGTTTAAACCACAGGAGATACCAATGTGATCACACCGCCGCGATGGTTGCCAGTGAAACCGGCACCATGCGCCAAGTGATGAACCTGCTGGGGCACAGCGGAATGCGCGTGACCAGCATCTACCTTGACCACCTGTTGGAGCAAGACACCTCGGAGATGGTTGGAACATTGGATGCTGTGTTTGCTGACGAGCCTGTACAGGAAGATATTGATTAGCTGGAAACCTAAGACTCATGCTCGTCGATATGTGTGCTTTTGATTCGTTTACTGAATCGGAATACAATGAAGGTAGCGAACTAAAATGGAGAAAACGATGTATCAGAAATTGATATTACTTTTCCTTCTGTTGGGACTAGCACAAACCTCTATTGTCAAATCACAAGTTTCTGATCTACCCTCTGGTTTGATTGAAATAAATAAAGATAACATTCAGCAGCTACACCCACTACAAACCCTTGAATTTGAAACCATAAATGATATTGCGTGGTCACACGATGGAAAAAATTTAGCAGTAGCTACAGAAACCGATGTATTCCTTTATGAATTTGGAGAAAGTTTTAGCGAGATTTCACATTATGAATTTGAAGCCTATATTCATTCTTTAACGCTGATACCTCACTCCTCACTTATTGCTATTAATCAATTTTTGTACGACACAACGGATTTTACTCTTATAGACGAATTAGATGGGATCATTTTTGATACAACTAATAATGGCGAACTATTGGCTTTAGCGGTTGCTAATGAATTACAACTTTACGATCTTAGCGCTGAAGAAATTGTCTCAAGTTTTGTAGTTGATTCTATTTCTTTTTCTGCCTGTGAAACCTCCTGTGGGTTTTCAGATATAGCCATTAGTCCTAACAACACATTCTTAGCATTCACCACAGCTTTTAACGATGATGGAATCCTCTTTCTAGAGGGATTAGAAAATCTAGTTTCCAATCTCGATCTGGGATATTTGGGTCTAAGGTTTTCTCCATCAGAATCAATCTTGGTTTCTTGGGAGGGCACTCCCGGATTTTTCGGAGAGCGCGTGATTTTAACTAGCGTTCCAGAAGAAACCCTACTAGGTCACATCGAGATGAGAGGAAATGCGGCTCCTGATTTTAGCGGAAGTGGCGATCTTCTTATTGTTGGTGGTGTTGACACTGATGCTCCAAATCCTGAAGAAGCCGGAGGATTATTGGCTTTCTTTGATCTACAAGACATAGTGAAAGAGGACAATACTGATTTGTCTTCTGCAATAAAACTGATAAACGTAGATGAGAAAATTTTCTTTACCGAATTTTCCCCCAAAAATACAATAATTGCTGTTGGCGATGAATCAGGTATTTTAACCCTTTGGGGGATATAACATAAATAGGGGCGCAAGGGTAATCTTGCGCCCCTATTCTACTAGATTATCTCACAAGTGCTGTCGATAACCCTATTGTTAGCGTCAAACCCAAGACTTACAGGAGGCTCACATGATGTGCAACCAGCGGGATTGCATGTTGCACAACCTCCACTAGCTAACCGATAATTTATCTTCACTTTACTGCCACCTGAAACACGATTATCGGGCAATCTGTTGTTTGAGTCTTGAGGGCATTGCCAAGCTGTGTGAATAGGGTTGAAGTCGTTAGAAATGATGACCCCTCGTGCATTTCTACCTGTTGGCTCAAATAAGACAAATGAGGATGTACCCGGCAATAAACTATTGTAGGTGCTTCCTCCCAAAGTACCGGACTTTTCCAAACGGGCAAGGTTCTGCCACTCATCAAGGACGCTGAAGACAGTGGAGTCAAAACTCTGCTCAAAACGCATACTTGGATTTCCAGCAATTTGTCCGAGCTTTGGTCTATCTGCTTGGGGAGCAAACAAGATATAGCCACTAGAGGATGCTAACTCTAGAGGATTACCAAATAGACATTCACCTTCAGTCGCAAGCATTGCAAATTGCAATGCTAGACTCTCCAATCTGTCGCTGAATGTATCAGAGTTACAGAAAGAATTGACATAAGGGCTATGTACATTGGTTGATCGTGCAAAACCAAACTTGTCTGCGACGGCATCATAGTTATCGAATATCCCTGTAAACTTGAAGTGATTAATCTCCTTCAGTACAAGTCCTAATATTGCGCCTTCACCCGCGTCTTTGCCTTCCAAATGTGCGACACGAGCAATGAACTTAATATCACAGGCACTAAAGCACTTGCCTGTTCCTTCTTGTCCCTGTTGAGGTACTGTGTTTTGCAAACCGAAGTTGAATAGAATGCTCAAAACAAGTGGATTCATACACATCCCACTTGGATCGACAGCGTTGACAGCCTGCCCTTCAACCCAAGAGTACCCATTCAATGACATCGGGGTACAGGTTTGCCCTTCAAACGGATCAAGCGACAACCAACCACCCATCGCCGGGTTGTAGTACCGCGCCCGATGGTATTGCAGCCCAATGGGATCGCGCATTTCGCCCGTGTAGGCGAACGGCATCCCGATACTGCCCTGCTGCCCAAAGAGATTACCGTAGGGGTCAGGGTGCTGGATTCCGAGTACGGCTAGCGTGTTATCTACCTCACCCCGCACGGAACCCTGTGCATCCTGTATCGCCCACGTCCAGTTGCCGCCGTTGTCTTCCATCGCATGGATTCCGCGTGGACCATGCACATAGCGGTCTGTGCTGCCACCTGTGGTTGCCGCAATGACTTTCGCCAACCCCGGCTGCGTATCCAGCAAATACTGTGTCACCACTGGACTCGACGTGCCAATCGCCTGCGCGATGCGGTTGCCTACCCCATCGTAGGCATAGGCGGTCAGTTCAGCCGGTGTGCCGGTATCGACTTCCAGCAAGCGGTTGGCGCAGTCCCAGGTGTAGCTGTTCACGCCATCGCTGGTCAGGTTGCCGTTGTCGTCATACGTCAGCGCGTTCGTGCCATCGTGGAAGCTGAAGCGTTTACGAAAGGGCGTTTTTTGCGTACTATGAGTGTGGAATTGCTCAGGTAAAACAGGCGGGAGCAGGATGATGATGCACATTGCGCTGCCGGAACATCTGGCAAGGGAACTGGAAGCCATCGCCCGACGGGAGAATCGCCTGGTGGAAGCAGTCGTCGCGGCGATGATTGAACGATACAAGACTGCGCACGAACAAAATACGCAACCCAATTCGGATGTGCCCGCCAGAAAAAACGATTAACATAAAGACGCAGAGGCTCAAAGAGAAGAACCGTCACGCGGTTGCGCCAATCGTTCCCCTCATAAAACTCCAACCTAACCTGCTAGGTTTTGACAGTTTTCGCGTGGTATAGTAGCGGCATTCTTGTGAAAAAAAGAACAGGGGTAGCGACCATGCGGGACGTGTGTGTGATCGGCATCGGGCAGACACCGATTGGGGAATTGTGGGAATACAGCCTGCGCGACCTGGCCTACAAGGCGCTGCAAGACGCGGTGAATGACGCCGGCATTGAACAGCCCGAAGCGCTGTTCGTGGCGAACATGCTGGCCCCGCGCCTGAGCAGTCAGGCTCATCTCGGCGCGCTGATCGCCAATCATGTCGGCTGGCGGGGCATCGAGGCCACGACGGTGGAAGCGGCCTGCGCGTCTGGCGGGACCGCGTTTCAGGCGGCGGTGCGGGCGGTGGGCAGCGGCCTGGTGAATATCGC